>JAUYFI010000111.1 GCA_030691075.1 Sulfurisoma sp.
CCCTATACAACGAGACGGCGACGCGGGTTGACCTTCCTGCCATCGAAAGTCTGTGCAAGCTTTTCCAGTGCCAGGTGGGGGATCTCTTTGAAGTTGCTCCTCCAGAACGTAAGGTTCAACCATGAGCATGGGCGGCAACCGATGGCATGTCATCGCCGAGTCCAACTTTCCGTGGGAACGTGAAGCTCTGGAATGGTTGCGCGCCCAACTGCCCGATCGCGACCCCTGGAACGTCTGGACCAATTTCGAGTTCATTGATGACGATGGCAAGATCAGCGAGGTCGATGCCCTGGTCCTGTCGTCTGCCGGGCTGTTTCTGGTCGAAATCAAAAGCAGGCCGGGAACAGTCGATGGCGATGCCCACACCTGGACGTGGACCACCGATGGTCGTGAGTACACCTACGACAACCCGCTGCTCCTGGCAAACCGCAAGGCAAAGCGCCTGGCTAGCCTCTTGCGTCGCCAGTCAGCCATTACCAAAGCCAAAATCCGCTTGCCGTTTGTCGAACCCGCCATTTTTCTGTCGTCCACTACCCTTAAGAGCCGCCTTGAAGGCACGGCAAGAACAGCTACCTATCTGCGAGGCCAGCCCAACTCACTCAGCGACGATGGCATCGTTCGTGCGCTCACCAATGGCATCAATGCCAACCCGGCCCACACCGTGGATGGCCAGCAAGCCCGCGCCATAGCGCGCGGACTGGCAGAAGCCGGAATTCGTCCATCCAACAAGCATAGGCAGGTCGGTGATTACAAGCTCATCAAGCTGATTGCCGAGGGTGAAGGTTTTCAGGACTGGCGAAGCCAGCACGTGAGCCTTGAAACCGTTCAACGTCGAATTCGCATCTACACCGTGGCCAACGCCTCCAGTCCCGAAGTTCGGGCCGCGCGGGTTCGACAGGCTCGCCGCGAATTCGAGGTGCTGGAGGGTATCAGCCACCCCGGCATCCTCAAGGTCAATGATTACAAAGAAACCGAAATGGGTCCGGCGCTCGTGTTTGATCACGACCCCAAGGCGCAGCGGCTCGATCATTTATTGCGTGACCGTGGCGCACAGCTCACCGTCACCCAACGACTGCAATTAGTGCGCGACATTGCCGAGACCTTGAAGTACGCCCACTCCAAGCGCCTATACCACCGCGCATTGGGGCCGCAAAGCATCATGATCTACGCTGTGGAGCCCGGTGGCACGCTGGCACCCCGGCTGATGAACTGGCAAACCGCCGCACGCGAGGCCAGCAACCCCGACACCGTGCACCGCACCACTGGCACAAGGCACGTTCAGGATTACGTCGAAGACCCCGGTTTGGTTTACCTGGCGCCAGAAACCACACGCGCCGATGCCACCCACGGCCCAAGCCTGGACGTGTTCTCTTTGGGTGCCATTGCCTACCACGTGTTCTCCGGCCAGCCACCCGCCGGCTCCGTACTCGAACTCACGGAGAAGCTCCGCCTTGGACAAGGTTTGCGTTTGTCCGACGTCATGGACGGTTGTGGCATGCGATTGCAGGAGTTGATCCAGTACGCAACCAGCCCCGACGTGATGGCTCGTTACGACACCATTCAGGATTTCCTCGATGACTTGGTGAAGGTCGAAGACGAACTCACCGCACCGGACCCGGAAACCACCGTAGACCCCAGCATCGCCGGCCACGGCGACCGCCTCGAAGGTGGTTTCACCGTCGTCGAGCGGATGGGGCGTGGCTCGTCGAGCGATGTACTTCTGGTGCGTGAAGACGGCTCGCAAGAAGACCTGATCCTCAAGGTTGCCAGTGATCTGGCCCACAACGACCGTCTGGTGGCAGAGGGAGAAGTGCTCTCCGCCCTGCGCCACCAAAACATCGTGGAATACCGTCGCACCCTCACGGTAGCAGGGCGCACGGCCCTGCTGATGCGCAGCGCCGGCCCGAAGAATCTGGCAAAAAAGATCAAGGAAGATGGCCGCCTGTCGCTCGACCTGCTCCAGCGCTTTGGTGAAGAACTGATCGAGGTCGTCAACTACCTCGAAGACAAAGGCGTTGCCCACCGTGATCTCAAGCCTGAAAACATCGGCATTGCGCAAACCAGCTCGGGAAAATTGCAACTGGTGGTGTTCGATTTTTCATTGTGCAGGATTCCAGCCGACAACATTAGCGCCGGGACGCACCCCTACCTTGATCCCTTCCTGAGCCTGCGCCAGAAACCGCGGTGGGACTCCTATGCAGAACGCTTCGCCCTGGCCGTCACCTTGTACGAAATGGCCATCGGCAAGCCGCCCGTATGGGGCGACGATCAAACCTCACCGGCCATGCTTGACGTCGAAGCCACCATCGCCAGCGATGTGTTCGACCCTGTCACACGGGAAGGCTTTACGGCGTTTTTTTCCAAGGCCCTGCGGCGAAATTTCAAAGACCGCTTCGACAACGCAGAAGAAATGCTCCGCGCCTGGCGCGCCATCTTCGCCGCCCGGCAGACCGTGCACCCACCACAGGCCGTCGGCTTTGAGGCCACCGCCCTGACGGCGACGCCCACCACCACCATGGTCGAGTTGGGTTACACCCTCGAAGCGCAAGACGTTCTGGAACGCATGGGCGTACATAACGCACGCGAACTTCTTGCGGTCGATCGCATTCGCTTTCGTTATCTCCGGGGCGTCGGCGACAAGATCAGAAAAGAAATCAGGCTCACCGCAAAAGAGTTGGCGCGCCTGCGCCCCGACCTGATACAAGGACGGACCACGCTGCACGATTCCGATGACGACCCGTCTTCCGATGGCGCCGTCAGCGTCAATGAATTGGCCGCTCAACTCCTGCCCCGCAGACCCGCAGGCGACGATCGCCCCGAAGAGGCCGCGTTGGCGCACTACCTCGGGCTCGACTTGGGACTGGACGATGGAGCCAAACCTGCGGACCAAGCAAGACCTGCAGGCCAGTGGCCGACCCTGGGCGAATCTGCCCAGGCCACCGGCGTGGAACGCAGCACGCTTATCACCGCCCTGATCAAAGCTCGTGAGCGTTGGCTGAAGAATCCGGCATTCACCGAAGTTCGGCTGCAACTCGACAAGCTGGTACGCACCCAGGGGCAGGTGATGACCGCCAATGAAGCGGCGTTGGCCTTGCTTGCCCTGCGCGGTTGCGCCGTGCAAGACGACTCGGAACGTCTGCAACTTTCCAGCGCGGTGTTGCGCGCCGCCCTGGAGGCCGAATCCCACCTCGACCAGCCACGCTTTGAATGTTTCGACCACCAGGCTTCACCCTTGATCGCGACCAGCCCGGCATGGGCCGATTACGCCCGCCATCTGGGCAACGTGGCGGATACCTGCGCCCTGGCCGAACCGCTGCTCCCGCCTTCACGTGCGATGGAAGCGCTTGAAGCCGTAAAACCGGTGGGCATCACGGTGGGCGGCGGGCCGGCCAACGACGCCGCATCGTTCCCCATGAGCGGCACCCGATTGCTCCGCCTAGCTACATCGGCATCCCGCAAAGCGGCCTTGTCCAGCCGACAAGAAATCTACAGCGTTGGCATGCCTGCCTTGCAAGCCTTGCGCCAATCCCTGGGGGCGCTTGTCGGCGCGCCCACGTTGCGCCCCCGCGAGCTGCAAGATCGCGTACGAGGCCGCTACCCCGAGGCAGCGCCCTTGCCCGGCCGGCCCGAACTGGACCGGTTGCTCGAAGCCGTTGGAGCGCCCTTGCAATGGAGCCCGACCGCCGCCGATGGCGCAGGCGCCTACCTCTGCGCTTCGTTGGGCAACAACCTGACGGCGGGCACGACGACTCTGTTTTCGAGGCAATCCACCTTTTTGGGTGGTGCCCCAATCAACACCGCAACAGGTGCAGCGGGTGACGCGGTCATTGCCGACGCGCAAACCGCTGAAGAACGCCTGCAACGCTCCCTGAAGGCAGGCGGATTGCTGGTGTTGACACTCGAGCCCCGCCAGGCGCGCCATGCCGAGGCTGAATTACTGCGGCGCTTTGGTGCGGATTCCCAAACGACTCCCGCACTCCAGCGGTTGAGCTTCGATGCCCTGCTGCTCAAAGCCCTGCGCGCGGAGGCCACCGCCGCCCGGGTGGACTGGAACATGGTGTTGCGAGCCGATGCCGCGGAGATCGGTAGCGGCGATTGGACCAAATTGCAGCGGCTGGTACAGCGCACCCTCGCCAGCATCAAACCCATCCTGTTGAACAGCCCGGCCCCGCTGTTGCTGATCAACGTGGGCCTGCTTGCGCGTTACGAGCTCATGGCACTGGTGACCGAGATTGAAACCTCGGCCGGCCGCCCCGGCCACACGCCATCGTTGTGGCTGCTGTTGCCCTCGCACAATCAGGGTCTGCCTGTCATCGATGGCGTGCCGGTGCCTTTGGTCAACGGCACGCAGGCCCTTGCCCTGCCGCAAGCCTGGGTTGAAAACAAGCACCGCGCGGCGGCTCTGGCCTGACGTCAGCATGACAAACGTTTTCCACCGAAATCAACTTGCGATCAATATGACCGACAAGATTCCGTGCGTTCCGCCTGGGTCCGTTGCAAGCGCACAGTCTGCCTGCCGGTACGATTGATCTTGACCACTCACTTCAAAAGAAGGAGGTTTGCCATGCAAGCCATCGAACTCGAAACAACGATTTCACCTCAAGGCAGCATCCTCCTGCCAGCCGATTTCAAGTCCATTTACGGCTGCCATGCACGCATGATCCTGCTGCTTGAAGATCATCCATCGACCGTCGAATCCATGCCGGACCAAGTCGAGCGACAGGCGGCCATGCGTCAGTCGCTGGCCGCTGTCGCGCAGGCGGGGATTTTTTCCAGCATCGACGATGCGACAGCCTGGCAGCGCGAGGCACGTGCAGACCGCATGCAACCCGGTCGCGAGGGCTGAACCATGTGGCTGGCTGACAGCAATATTCTTATTCGTGCCGCCTCGGTCCCCGACCATCCGCTGCAAGACTGGCTGCTGGAACATCTGCCCGCCATCTCCATCGTCACACGCATCGAGGTGCTTGGCTTTCATCGCTTGCGATCAGGCGAGGACACCTTGCTGCGGGCGCTGCTGGCATCATTCGACGAACATCCCATCGGAGCGCAAACCGCATCTCTCGCCATCGATCTGCGACGCCAGCGGAAGATGACACTCGGCGATGCCCTGATCGCTGCCACCTGCCTTGAGCATGGGCTGCAACTGGCGACGCGCAACGCCAGCGATTTCGACTGGATTCCAGGCCTCACCGTTGACCCTCTGGGCGGAATTGCAGCATGACCCTGCCACATCAATGCCAAATCAGGCTACAGAACTGATAGCAATCACCCAAAAGATTCAGTGCACTCTACAGAATGATCAACGCCCCCCAGCTTCTATCTAATCTCACCCGCCGCCTCACGCTGCTGGAAGCCGATCTGCGCGAGCGCATCGACACCGTGCCGGATCTCAAGACCAGCCTGCAAGTCGAATGGCAAGCCGCCCGCGATGTCGAGCGCACGGCCGAGACCTTCGAGAGCTGGGCCGATCAGGTCATCACCCAGGCGGGGGTGCATTGGCTGTTGAGCTGCGTGTTCCTGCGCTTCATTGAAGACAACGAGTTGGTCGAGCGCCCGTGGATCGGCGGCACACCCGACAGTGGCCGCCTCAACCTGGCCCGTGACCGGCACGAAGCCTACTTTCGCGCCCATCCCCTCGAAACCGACCGCGAATACCTGCTCGCCTGCTTTCGCGAGGCCGGCAGCCTGCCCGGCCTGCACACCTTTTTCGACGAAGCCCACAATCCGGTTTTCCGCCTCGGCATCAGCGGCGACGCCGCCATGGCCCTGCGCAGTTTCTGGCAACAGCAAGACCCCAACACCGGCGCGCTGCTGCACGACTTTACCGACCCCGCCTGGAACACCCGCTTCCTCGGCGACCTGTACCAGGATTTGTCGGAAGCCACCCGCAAACGCTACGCCCTGCTGCAGACGCCCGAATTCGTCGAGGAGTTCATCCTCGACCGCACGCTGACCCCGGCCATCCGCGAGTTCGGCTATCGAGAAGTGCGCATGATCGACCCCACCTGCGGCTCGGGTCACTTTCTGCTCGGCGGCTTCCAGCGCATGGTCGACGAATGGTCACGCGCCGAACCCGCGCGCAACCTGCGCGACGTGGCGCAGAAGGCGCTGGACGCCGTGGCCGGCGTGGACCTGAATCCGTTTGCGGTCGCCATCTCGCGCTTCCGGCTGCTGGTCGCGGCGCTCCAGGCCAGCGACGTGCACCGACTGAGCGAGGCGCCGGATTTCAAGATTCATGTGGCCAAAGGCGACAGCCTGCTGCACGGCAAGCGCTCCGGCCCCTCCGCCACCAACGACATGTTCCAGCACGCCGATCACTTCGCCGACACGGGTCTCGCCCATGCCTACGCCAGCGAAGACCTGACCGAGGTGCAGCGCATTCTGGGCCGGCAATACCACGCGGTGGTGGGCAACCCACCCTATATTGTGGTGAAAGACGCCGCGCTGAATGCGGCCTACCGCAAGCAGTACGCCAGTTGCCACATGAAGTATTCGCTGGGTGCGCCGTTCACCGAGCGCTTCTTCGAGCTGGCGCGCCGTCCCGCCAGCGCCGACTTTTCGGGAGCGGCGGGCTTCGTCGGCCTGATCACCGCCAACTCCTTCATGAAGCGCGAGTTCGGCAGCAAGCTCATCGAGCAGGTGCTGCCGCGGCTGGACCTGACCCACGTCGTCGACACCTCGGGCGCCTACATCCCTGGACACGGCACGCCGACGGTGATCCTGTTCGGCCGTCACCGCGCGCCGGTCGACGATGCGGTGCGTACCGTGATGGGCATCAAGGGCGAACCGAGCACGCCGGATGATCCCGCGCACGGCCTCGTGTGGTCCGCGATCCTCGGTCAGATCGATAGTGCCGGGTCGGAGAGCGATTTCGTCAGCGTGGCGGACACCGAGCGGTCGGTGTTCGGCAAACATCCCTGGAGCATAGGTGGCGGAGGCGCTTCGGACGTCAAGGAAATGATCGAAGCGGCGTCAACGTCGACCATCGGCAATCTGGCCGCCGAGATGGGCGTCTTCGGTATGACCAATGCAGACGATGTCATTTTGGCCCCTGAAGCCGCATTCACACGCCGCCGCGTTGAGCAGGAGTTTCGGCGTCCGCTGATCGTTGGCGACCTGGTGCGTGACTGGGGTGTTACGCCAACTGAAGATGCCCTGTTTCCATACCGGGACGAACAAGTTGTTGCACTTGACGATGCACCTCGCTTGGCTGCCTGGATGTGGCCGTGCCGCACTGTTCTCGGTAACCGCGCAACCTTTGGAAAGAGCACCTACTTTGAAGAAGGTCGTCCATGGTGGGCTTGGCATCAGGTGGCGCTTCGGCGCATTTCGAGTCCACTGACCATCACCTTCGGCGAAATCGCCACCCACAACCACTTCGTCCTCGACCGTGGCGGCAAGGTCTTCAAGCAGACTGCGCCGGTGATCAAGCTGCCCGCAGGGGCCAGCGAGGACGAGCACTTGGGGCTGCTCGGACTGCTCAACTCGTCGGTGGCGTGCTTCTGGATGCAGCAAGTCTGTCACAACAAGGGCGGCCCCGGCGGTGGTTCGTCGAAGGACGAGAAGTGGCACGACTTTTATGCGTTCAACTCCACAAAGATTGCACAGTTCCCGCTGGTTGAGCCACGTCCAGTAGCTCTTACCGAGACCCTCAACCGCTTTGCAGAAGAATCGGTTGCCGGCAGACCAATAGCCATTGTTCGCGCTGCCATACCGACCCGCGCCGCTCTCGACGCCGCGCGCACTCGTGCCGAATCGCTGCGTAGGCAGATGATTGCTACACAGGAAGAACTCGACTGGCGCTGCTATTCGCTTTACGGCCTCACACCAACCGAACTCACATACCCCAATCCGCCAGAAATTTCCTGTGGCGAGCGCGCCTTCGAGATCGTCATGGCACGCCGAATGGTAGGTGGGGAATTCCATACCTCATGGTTCGAGTGGCTGAAGATCAAGCCCGTTACAGAACTGCCATCGCACTGGTCAGCGGACTACCGTCGTGTGGTCGAGGCCCGGATTGCGCTGATCGAGTCTGATCGGTCCATAGGTCTTGTGGAGTCGCCCAACTGCAAACGTCGCTGGGAAAACACCGCATGGGAGGAACAAGAACAGGCGGCCCTCAAGGATTGGCTGCTGGCCCGATTGGAAGCCACCCCAAAAGTCGGCGCTGGCGACACGGCGAGTTTGACCAGCACCAACAAGCTGTCCGACCAGATACGCGCCGACGCGGACTTCATGCAGGTAGCAGCCCTCTACGCCGGCCACGCCGACTTCGACCCCGCGCAACTCGTCGCCGAACTGGTCGTCAGCGAAGCCGTACCCTTCCTGCCCGTGCTGCGCTACACCGAGACCGGCTTGCGCAAACGCGCCCAGTGGGAAGACACCTGGGCCATGCAGCGACGCGAGGATGCCGGTGAGAAGGTCGGCAAGATCCCCGTGCCGCCCAAGTACCAGAGCAAGGATTTCCTCAAAACCGACATCTGGCGCCTGCGCGGCGGCCTGGACGTACCCAAGGAGCGCTGGATCAGCTACCCCGGCTGCGAACGCGGCGTCGACGGCAGCCTGGTCATCGCCTGGGCTGGCTGGAACCATCTGCAACAGGCCACGGCGATTGCAGCCTATTACCTCGACATGAAAGACAACGAAGGTTGGCCGCCCGAACGCCTGCAACCCCTGCTGGCCGGCATTCAGGAGCTGGTGCCCTGGCTCCGGCAGTGGCATAACGACCTGGACCCTACCTACGGCGAGCGCATGGGCGATTACTACAAAGGCTTCGTCACCGAAGAAGCCCGCACTCTTGGCTTTACGCTCGATGACCTGCGCGCGTGGAAACCGGTGGTGACAATGGCTAAACGCGGCAAAAGGAAAGTAAGCACATGAGCGCAGTGATGACGCCCCTCCCCGTGGACTACGTGGCTTCGGCCCGCAGACACCTGAAAGACGCACACATTTTGATGCACGCGGGTCGCCAGGCCAATGCTGGTCAATTGCTGGGTTTTACTGTTGAGTGTGGGCTGAAGGCGTTGTTGATTGCCTGCGGTATCACGCAGGACAGCGACGGTGGGGTCTCAGGTGGTAGCGGGTTTCGAAAGCATATGCCCACCCTGAACACCCAATTGGTTTCGTCTGGGCACCTGATTCCCGATGGGGCACGGTCAGCGCACTATCGCGCCATGGTACCCAGTGTGAGCGCCTTGTCGGACTGGTCGGTTGAACACCGGTATCTCAGAGAGTCGGCTTTGCCGCTTGCTTCCTTGACTCATTGGGACCTTGCTGCACTGGAAATGAATGAAATGCTGGATCAGGCAATTTTTGACGGGGTAATGTGATGACCATAACGAGATTCAACGATGCGCTGCGACTTGCCGCCCAAGCCGCACAAGATCCCGAGCTACCCAAGGACTGGCCCGTACGTGTGGTGCGTGATGTGTATGGTCGAGTGCGTTTTGCCATTGACTGTGAGGCAAACCAGTATCCGGCTGCGGCTCGCGAGCGACTGGAAATCGCACTGGCCCGACTGGGTGCCTACGCCACCAAGGGCGAAGTCATATTCAAGGATGATTTATCCAATCCAGACGCCATTTTCAAAGGGCCGGACTGGCACTTGACCACCGTGCCTGCCGGCTTTGATGAGGAAGATCAGGCCAAACCAGATTTAACTGTTTCGGTACTGGATCGGCAAATCATGGGGCAAGACTGGCTAAACCCCATCGCTGCTCCCGCGCCGCATCCGCACCGGATTGTTTTTTCTGGAGTCAAGGGCGGCGTGGGCCGCTCTACAGCTTTGGCGAT
>JAUYFI010000112.1 GCA_030691075.1 Sulfurisoma sp.
GATTCCTGCCCCGCGCTGCGCCGAATCGCGTCACGCGTCTGCGCCTTCGCATCGACGCGAACGCTACCGCGGCCGTGACGGACGTTGGTGCCCTTGCCGCGTTCGGCGAAGCGATCCCAGGCGTCCGGCGCGATCACGCAATCGGTATAGATCACCAGGAAAAACCAGCGCCGGTCGGTCTCGGCCAGACGCCGGTCGACTTCGTCGTAAAACGCGTCGACCTGGCCCGCGTCGGCGAAGCTCATGCGGGAGAAATCCACTTCCATCGCCTCGATGGCGTCATGGAAAACGATGCGCTCCGAATGGGTCTTGATATTCATCAGTCGATCGCCGTATGCGCTGCTGCTGGTCTAGGCCGCTTTCTTCAAGCTGGCGGGGAAGGTCTTGACTTCGCGGATCGCCAGGTCCGCCGCGACCTTGCCGGTGCGGCCGTCCTCGAACTTGACCTGTGTTTCGATGAACTGAGAGGTCTTGCCGGAATACAGGGCGTCGATCAGCACCTGATACTTTTCGGCAACGAAGCCGCGCCGCACTTTCCGGGTGCGGGTGAGTTCATCGTCATCCGGGTCGAGTTCCTTGTGCAGCACCAGGAAACGATGGATCTGCGTCTCGGCCACCATCGCATCGTGCGAGAGGTCGACATTGACCTGCTCGACGCATTCGCGAATCAATTCCAGAACCTCCGGCTTGCCGGCCAGGTCGGTGTAGCCCGAGTAGGGCAGGCCGCGCCGCTCGGCCCAGTTGCCGACCGCGCCGATGTCGATGTTGATGAAGGCGCAGACCATGTCGCGGTCATGACCGAAGCAGACCGCCTCCTTGATATGCGGAAAGAACTTGAGCTTGTTTTCGATGTAGTTCGGGGCAAATATCGCGCCTCGCGCCAGCTTGCCGACGTCCTTGGCGCGGTCGATGATCTTGAGATGGCCGTCCTCGTCGAAGAAGCCTGCATCGCCGGTGTGGAACCAGCCTTCGGCGTCGATCGCCTCGGCCGTCGCATCGGGACGCTTGTAGTACTCCTTGAGCAGCAGCTTGCCGCGCACCAGCACTTCGCCGTTGTCGGCAATCCTGACTTCGACGCCCGGCGCCGGCTTGCCGACGCTGTCGAACTTGATCTCCCGATCCGGCTGCAGGCAGACCGCGGC
>JAUYFI010000131.1 GCA_030691075.1 Sulfurisoma sp.
GCCTAAGACCCGTCATTGCGGTTCCGCTTCACTTTCTCGTGCAGCCTGGCGGGTTCAATGACATCCGTCCCGACTCACTGTCTAGGCGGCGCCCCAATGGGACTCGAAGTCAAAAGAAAGTTGTCGCTGATGCCTGATCGCCAACAGATGGATGTTCTCGTCTATCTGCGCGTACAGCACCCAATAGTTGTCCATGATGTATTCGCGCAGCGCTTCCGCGTCGGGTGTGAGCGCAGACAACTTGGCTCGTAGCGCGTCAAGCGCATTGGCGACCTCGACCGAGCGAGCCGCCCTCGCCAGGAAAGGTCGCCCCATGCCGGGAAACCGTTCGAGGTTCCGAATCACCGTGCCCAGCAGTTCATCGAGCAGGGCATCGTAAGCCCGGGGGACTTCGGCCTCAATCAGAAAGCGTTCGATATCGACAAGGTTGCGCTCGAAGTTGGCGGTGAGTTTGACGACCCGCTTCTTCGTCACGGGTTTCCCGCCACGCGTTTAGCGCGACGGCGCTTGATCGACTGGATCACGCTGCGGGCGTCCTTCATCCGACCGGCAGCCACATCGTCCAGCCCCTTGATCGCGTCGACGATCAGCAACAGGTGGATGCGTTCGCGCTCCAGCCGGTGGTAGTAGTCCAGCCGGCTGGCGTCGATCAGTGCGATGTAGCTTTCGCCGTTCTTGGTGATGATCTTCTCGGCGCCGCCTTTCACTTCCTCGGCCAGCTCGGAGAAGTTGGCGCGTGCGTGCGAGAGCGGAATGACGTCGCTTGCTGAAATGCCCATGACGGCCTCCTGTGCTGCACAAGGCGTGCAATATTCTGTACATGATACGCGGAGGCGCCAGGAAGATAAAGGACTGGGCCAGCCATGTCGATGAGCGCCGCGCGCAATTTTTCGATTGCTCCGGAGATGGCATAATCATTCCAGCGTACAGCCCGGCAGGATTATTGGACCGGAGTTGTTTCCGCGCAGACTGATCACGGTGCGACCCAGCCGACCTCCCCAATGCAACTCGAGCAACTCGACATCTTTGAGCACAGCCGCGACGTGGCTTTGCGCAACGCGGCCATGGATGCCTTGCGCGAGCGCGACACGGGTGCGTGCGCGCAAGCGGTGGCGACGCTTGCTGCTGAATACAGCACCGATCCGCTGCTGCCGGCCTTTGGCCTCCTGTGTGAGAGATTGCGTTCTCCGACGCCGAATCCGATTCCGCGCGAGGCCGCCATCGCGATCCTGCGGGAAACCGGAGGCGCGATTACGGCAGCGGCCCATGAGGTGTTCGGCAGCGCGGCGCAGGAGTGGCTTTCGCCGTTTTGGGCCGAGTTGGCGGCGGCTATTGCCAAGGTCCCTTTCGATTCCGGCAACGAGTCACTGCACGCGGCGCCACTGCTACTCCGCGCAGGGCGCTGGGCGGATGCTGCTGGGTGCATCGAGAGCATCGAGTCGTGGCGGCGGCAGCCGGCGCCGCTGGCCTGGATGATCGAAGCGCGATGCCGGCTCGACGGATTCGATGCGATCTGGCCATTGCTGGCCGAACTTGCGTGGATGGCGCCGCTGCGCGCACAAGCACTCGTGCCACGGCTTGAACTACCGGCGCTTGACCGGCTCGTGCGAGGCTTCGACGCCGAGTTTGAAGGGGCGGGTAGTCCGGACGATTTCTCCTGGCTTCCTGCCTGGGCGCTCATCGCCGATGGCCGGCTGGCGGAGGGGCTGCGGCTGGCCCAGGACGGCGCGAACACGCGACCGGAATACTGCGCCCGCGTCGTCCTTGGCCTGCGTGCGCTTGAACGCCAGGGGCGGCATGACGAGCTGGTCGAGAACCGCAGAAAATTGCGCGAAGCACATCCCGTGCTGTTCGCGCGCTACATGCAAGACAGATAGGAAACTTTATGGACTGGCAAGGTATCAGTACCGCCCTCTCGCGCATGGCGCACCCTTTTCCACATGCCGCAGCAGAAGAAGCCCGTGCGCGCTGGAATCAACTGGCCCGTTATTCATCGCGGAACTTGAGCGCGTTGCCGACGGCGGCTCGACGCTGCTAGACGAAATTGCATGGGAATACGATGGCCTGTTTTCCTTTGCCGTGTATCTGGCGGCGGAGAAACGCGATGCGCGGGCCTACGGGCCGTTGGTGAGAATCTGCCACTGTTCCACCGAGCGTGCCCACGCGCTGTTCGGCGACGACGTCGGCACCCAGCTGGGGCGCATGCTGGCCTCGGTGTGCGATGGCGACATCGGTCCGCTCAAGGCGCTGGCCGAGGATAGCGCCGCCGACATGTGGTGTCGCTACGCGGCGCTGCGTGCGCTGGTGGTGCGGGTGGTCGAAGGGGAGGGTGATCGCGACGGGGTGCTGGCCTATATCGAGGCATTGGCAGAGCGAGAAGCGGATGTCCTGCGGCATCTCGAACCCGATGACGAAACCGAAAACGAAACTGAGCCCGACGACTTTCTGACCTGGGCGATCGATGCCGCCAGCGAACTCGGGCCGGCGCCGCTGCTGGAAAAAATCCGTGGTTGGTTCGGCGAGGGCCTGATCGATCCAGGCGTCACGGGTCTCAAGTGGTTCGAGAAAATCGCCGCCATGCCTGTGGCGGACTGCATTGCCGAGGCCGCGACGAAAGAGGAAAACTGCTATATCCGCGATGCCCT
>JAUYFI010000135.1 GCA_030691075.1 Sulfurisoma sp.
GCCGGATCTGCGGCGCATCGGGTACTTCCAGACGGGCGCACAGCGGGCGCAGGGCTTCGGCGATGGCCTGCACCACCAGGCGATGTTCGCGGCCATTCTTCACGTCGGCGAGCAACTTCTGGTCCGCGGCGAACACGGCGCATCCCTCTTCCCAGGCAGTGCCCGCCAGCGCGTCACAATACACTTCGTCATCCTGCAGCCGCACCAGGGTTTCCGGGCTGGCACCGAGGAACACGCCGCCATCCGCCGTATCCGTGGCAAACAGGGTGCACGAGGGGTAATGCCGCGCCAGATCCGCCATGACCCGGGCCGGTTCGAAATCCTGTTCTGTTTGGAATGACACGCGCCGGCTCAATACCACCTTATCCAGCCTGCCGCTGCGAATGTCACGCACCGCCTGCCCGGCCCGCCCCAGCCAGGCTTGATCAGCCTGGGCATCGTCGAGGCGCTGCAACGCTTTGCCGCCATGCGCAGGCTGGCTGTTGTGAACGAGTGCCGTCATCAGATGGCGCAAGCATGCCATGGTGGAGGCAATGGCTGCTTCATCAGGTGCCGCGTTAAAAGTGAATGTCAGTGCACGGATTTCTCCCTGGCACCGCAGCAGCAGTTCGGGCACGCTCAGCCGCGCGGACGGCAATGATGCGTTGCTGTCCAACTGCGCCGCAAAGGCAAAACCGCCCAGGGCAAGGGGGTGCAGGCCGGTGTGATCGGCATCCTCATGGTGCCAATGCTTGCGCCAGCCGTCAAATGCAGCGCCGAGTTTCAACCAGCGCGCTTCGCCTTCGGCACAAAAAGTTGCCGCCACGCCCAGACCCAGAATTTCATACCGTGCCGCGGGTATGCTCCAGTAGAACAGGTCATGAAAGGCTCCCGGCAAGCCGGCGCAGGGAATTTCGGGCACGGCCAGCGTCACGCTGAGGAGGCCGGTATGGCACATCCCGGCGTGCCGCAGCGCGGTCTTGAGACGGCTTTCAAGCTGCTCCAGAAAGGCCGGATCATCGGGGCGGAAACGTTTCAGCATGGCGGCTTATTGGCCAGTGCGGGCAAGTGCTGGCGCTGCAGTTTGCCCATGGCATTGCGCGGCAACGCGGCAACGGTGACGAACAGGCGCGGGCGCAGCGCAGAGGGCAGATGCTCTCGGCACCAGCCCTCTACTGCCTGCATATCTTCCCCGACCACCAATGCCGCGATGCGCTCACCCCACACCGCATCGCTCACGCCGGTCACCGCGACATCGGTCACGCCCGGGCAGGC
>JAUYFI010000148.1 GCA_030691075.1 Sulfurisoma sp.
GCGGGTCCACCACGTGCACGGCGCAGGCGATGCACGGGTCGAAGCTGTGGATGGTGCGCAGGATTTCTATCGGCTGTTTCGGGTCGTGCAAGTTGTGGCCCTTGAGCGCCGCCTCGTAGGGGCCGTCCTGGCCTGCGGCATCGCGCGGCCCGGCATTCCAGGTGGAGGGCACCACCGCCTGGTAGTTGTCGATGATCTGGTCCTTGATGACGATCCAGTGCGCCAGCGCGCCGCGCGGCGCCTCGGTGTAGCCCACGCCGTTTGCCTCCCTGGGCCAGGAGGAGGGTTCCCACAGGGTTTCGTTGAAGGTGCGCACGTCCCCGGCCTTGATATTGGCCAGCAACTGGTCGTACCAGCCCTGCATGGCATCGGCGATGATCTTGGTTTCCAGGGTGCGCGCGGCGGTGCGGCCGAGGGTGGAATACAGGGCGCTGACCGGCAGACCCAGCTTGTTCAGCGCCATGCCGACCAGCTCTTTTGTCTGGGCATGGCCTTTGGCGTATAGCATCAGCACCCGCGCCAGCGGGCCGACCTCGACCGCCTTGCCGTTCCAGCGCGGCGATTTGAGCCAGGAGTAGGAGGCGTCGGTATCCAGGTGCTGGTAGGGCGGCTTGGGTCCGCTGTAGTTGAGCGTGGTTTCGCCCTGGTAGGGGTGCAGGCCCTTGTCCTTGCCGGCGCTGTAGTCGTACCACGAGTGGGCGACGAATTCCTGGATCTGGTCGCCGGCATTGAGGTCCACCGGGTGGATGCGCGACAGGTCGCGGTCGAGGATGACCCCGGACGGAATGAGGAAACTGGCCGGATCGTCCATGCCCTTTTCCGGGAAATCGCCGTAGGTCATGAAATTGCCGATACCCTCGCCCTGAGTGAACCACTCCTTGTAGAAACCGGCGATGGCCAGCGTGTCCGGCACATACACCTGATCCACGAAATCGCGCATCTGGACGATGAGGTTCTTGACCTTTTCCAGCCCCACCATGTTGAGCGCGGTGGCGCCCGCGCCGCCGCGATAATGCGGGCCCTTGCCGTGGCCCTGATGGCCGGGGTGGACGCTGATGGCGCAGGGCACGCCGCCCACCACGAAATTGGGATGGGGGTTCTTGCCGCCGAAAATGGTGTGCAGTTGCGCCACGTCCCGTTGCCAGACCAGCGCTTCGAAATAGTGCGCGACCGCCATCAGGTTGGCTTCCGGCGGCAGCTTGTAGGCCGGGTGGCCCCAGTAGCCGTTGCTGAAAATACCCAGCTGGCCGGATTCGACGAAGGTTTTAAGCTTCTTCTGCGTGTCGGCGAAATAGCCCGGCGAGGATTTCGCGTATTTTGAAATACTCTGCGCCAGCTCGGAGGTTCTTTTCGGGTCGGCCTGGAGCGCGGAAACCACGTCCACCCAGTCGAGCGCGTGCAGGTGGTAAAAGTGCATCACGTGATCGTGCACATACTGGGCCGCGATCATCAGATTGCGGATCAGCTGGGCGTTGGGCGGGATCTTGTAGTCGAGCGCGTTTTCCACCGCGCGCACCGAGGCGATGCCATGCACCAGCGTGCACACGCCGCAGATGCGCTGCGCGAAGGCCCAGGCATCGCGCGGGTCGCGGCCCCTGAGAATGATCTCGATGCCGCGCACCATGGTGCCGGCGCTGGAGGCGCGGGTGATTACGCCCTGGTCGTCGGTTTCCGCCTCGATGCGCAGGTGGCCCTCGATGCGGGTGACGGGGTCGAC
>JAUYFI010000166.1 GCA_030691075.1 Sulfurisoma sp.
AGCCTCGCCGCCGTGCCGCGCACCGTGATCAACGCCTCGGCCGGCTGGCTGGTAGAACAGATGGGCTGGTTCGGCTTCTTCCTGCTCTGTGCCGTGCTGGCCGTGCCGGGTATGCTGCTGCTGTTCCGCGTGGCACCGTGGCATAAATCACACACCTGAACACCTTGCGTCCGCCCCCATTCAACTCCCTGTGGTAGAAGAGCAGGTCGATGAAAAAATCGTCGCCGCCACCTCGACATGCACCTGCCGCCCGACGTAGGCGAAGCCGGCACCCAGTTCCAGCAGGAAGCGGGTGATGTGTTCGACGATGGCGGATTCGATGGCGCGTTCGTCGGCCTCGTTGCCGACGCCGAGGAAATCGAACAGGTAGGGGTCTTTCAGCGTGTCGCGGGCCAGATCGGACTGCGGCGCGGGCAGTTGTGCCTCGAAGTTGGTGACGGCCTGGCCTTCCCGCTCCAGCAGCCGCGTTTCGATGTGGATATTCAGCACGTTGCGCGACCAGCCATGCTGGATAACGCGTTTTGCATAGGCTAGGCGCGTTGGCGGGTCTTTCAGCCGGGTCAGCAGCACCAGGTTGTGGCCCCAGGGCAATTGTCCAACAGCCTGTTGGACAATTTCGGCATCGGGCCAGGCCTCGGCAAAGGCCCGCATATACATCAGGTTGGCGCGCGAAAACCCCTTCATGTCCGGGAAGGCCGTGCGCAGGTCGTGCGCCAGCCGCTCGATCACCTTGGCGCCCCAGCCCTGCCGCGCCTGCCGCTCCAGAATGTCGCGCCCGATCTGCCAATACAGCAGCACCAGCTCGCGGTTCACCGCCAGCGCCGCGCGCTGCTGGGCAGTGTGGATGCGGGTCTTCAGCTCGGCCAGCCAGTCGGTGTAGCCGGTGGGGGGCGGCGGTCAGGGCGGGCGGGGTGTCGGGGTGGGTAATCGAAGTGCGCTACACGCCGTCGTTCTTGACTGGGAGACGCGACACGCGCAGGAAGTAGGCGCCGACTGCCGCCCCCGCCACCGCCAGGCTCGCCGTCGCCGCCAGCCAGAAGCCGGCCGCGCCGCGCGGGGGGCCGAGCCAGTCGGTGAGACCGAGCACCACCCCGCCGGCCAGCCCGACGCCCCAGAGCGAGACGGCGTAGATCAGCATCGGCCAGAAGGTCTTCTTGTAGCCGCGCAGGATGTTCACCGCCACCGCCTGCAGCGCATCGACCCAGTGGTAGGCGGCGACCAGCACGATCAGCGGCACGGCGGCGCGCCGCACCGCCGGGTCGGGCGTGTAGAGCGCGGCGATGGTGGGCGCGGCCAGCCACAGCAAACCACTGACGAGGCTGGCGAGCCCCATGCCGAACAGCAGGCCGATCTTGCCGGCGCGGCGCGCGCGCAAGGCGTCCCGCGCGCCGAGCGACTGGCCGCAGAGCACGGCCGTGGCGTTGCCCAGCGCCAGCGGCAGCATGAAGGCGAGCACGGCGAGGTTGGAGGCGATCTGGTGCGAGGCGGAGGCCGCCGGGCCCAGCCGCGCGATGAACAGCGCCATGAAGGTGAAGGCGGTGACGTCGACGAACTGGGTGGCGCCGATGGGCAGGCCGAGGCGCAGCAGCGGCCCGATGCGTGCCGCCTTTGGCCAGCTCCAGCGCGCGAACACGCCGTAGCCCTCGCAGTCTGTACGCCGCATGCACCAGCCCCAGGCGATGCTCACCGTAAACCACGAGATCACCGCGGTCGCCGCCGCGCAGCCCGGCCCGCCCATGGCCGGCACGCCGAGGTAGCCGTGAATGAAGACGAGATTCAGCGGCACCTTGAAGCAAAGGCCGACGAGGTTGATGGCCATCACCGCGCGCGGCCGACCGATGCCGGCCATGAAGCCATAAAAGACGCGGAAGGCCAGCGTCGCCGGCAGGCTCCAGGCAATGGCATCGAGATAGAGCCGCACCTTGGCCTCGACCGTCGGCGTGAGTTGCGAGAAGGCCAGCAGCGGTTCGGGGTTCTTCAACAACACGACGGCCAGAAAGCCGAGCGCCAGCGCCAGCCAGCCCGACTGCCGCACTTCCTCGCCGATCTCGGCGTAGCGCCCGGCTCCGTGGAGATGCGCGACCGTCGGCGTCAGCGCCAGCAGCACACCCATCAGAGTGACGAACACCGTGACATAGATGGCCGCGCCGATGCCCACGCCCGCCAGGTCCTCGGCCGAGATGTGGCCGGCCATCAATGTGTCGATGACGGCATTGGCCATCACCGCCACTTGGGCGACCAGCACCGGCCAGGCGAGACGGAAGAGGTCGCGAACGAGCGGGTGCCGTGACAATGTGTTGTGCATGAGGCATTGTCGCCGATCGGACGAGCGCCATTGCGGCCACGCTTGTGCTAAGTTTGTGCTTCGTCCATTCGAGGTGACGCCATGGGACTGCCCGCCGGCAAGCCAGCGAGTTATGAAGACCTGTTCGATCTGCCGGAAAATATGGTCGGCGAGATCGTCAATGGCCGACTCGTGGCGCACCCGCGGCCGGCGCCGAAGCATGCGTGGGCTTATTCGCAACTGGGGCGCAAGGTCGGCTCGCCTTTCGACGATGGCCTCGGCGGCCCCGGCGGCTGGTGGATTCTGGACGAGCCGGAACTGCACCTCGCCTCCGGCGACATTCTCGTGCCCGACCTCGCCGGCTGGCGTCGCGAACGCATGCCCAGACTGCCGGAGACCGCGTGGTTCGAACTGGCGCCGGACTGGGTCTGCGAGATTCTTTCGCCCTCCACCGCCAAGGTCGATCGCGTCGAGAAGCTGCCGATCTACGCGCGCCACGAGGTGCGTCATGCCTGGCTGGTCGACCCCGACCTGCGCACCCTCGAGGTGTTGGAAAATCGCGATGGCCACTGGCTGCTGCTGACGGCGCTGGAAAACGACGCGGCCGTGTCGCAGCCGCCGTTCGACGCGATCAGTTTTCCGCTCGGCGGTCTCTGGGCCGATTAGCGCAAGGAAAAAGTCGGCGCCGGCGACACGGCGGCGACCCTGCCGGCACCAAGGCCATGTCGCTGCCCGTGCCGCGGCGCGGTAGCCTAAAATGCGGGCTTTACGGAATCGTCCGCCATGTCCGCCCGCCTCCGGGAAATCCCCTACAACTACACCTCTTTTTCCGACCGCGAAATCGTCATTCGCCTGCTCGGCGCGGAGATGTGGGCGGTGCTGGACGAACTGCGCGGCCAGCGCGTCACCGGCCGCTCGGCGCGCATGCTCTACGAGGTGCTGGGCGACATCTGGGTGGTGCGGCGCAATCCCTACCTCGAGGACGACCTGCTGGCCAACCCCGGCCGCCGCGCGGCGCTGATCGAGGCGCTGCGCCATCGCCTGACCGAAATCGAGAAGCGGCGCCAGGGCAACGAGCCGGTGGCGCGGCTGCTGGTGGCGGCGCACGCGGCCGTGCATTCCTTCGAGACCTGGTTCGGCGACACCTACGACCTGCGCCGGCGCGTGCTGCGCGTGCTGGCGAAACACACCCGCCGCGACAACATCGGCTTCGACGGGCTCGCCCGCGTCAGCCACGTGACCGATGCCACGGACTGGCGCGTCGAATATCCCTTCGTGGTGCTCACGCCCGACAGCGAGGATGAAATCGCGCCGCTGGTGCGCGGCTGCATCGAACTGGGGCTGACCATCATCCCGCGCGGCGGCGGCACCGGCTACACCGGCGGCGCCGTGCCGCTCGACGCGAAATCCGCCGTCATCAACACCGAGAAGCTGCTCGACATGGGCGCGGTCGAGGAGATTGTGCTGCCGGGCCTCGACCGGCCCTACGCCACCATCCGCACCGGCGCCGGCCTCGTCACGCGGCGCGCGATGGATCGCGCCTTTGATGCCGGCCTGGTGTTCGCCTGCGACCCGACCTCGGCCGACGCCTCCTGCATCGGCGGCAACATCGCCATGAACGCCGGCGGCAAGAAGGCCGTGCTGTGGGGCACGGCGCTGGACAACCTGGCGAGCTGGCGGATGGTGACCCCCGAGGGCAAGTGGCTCGAGGTCGAGCGGCTCAATCACAACCTGGGCAAGATCCACGATCAGGAACTCGCCAGCTTCCGTTGCCGCTATTTCGACGAGAGCGGCAATAAACTCGAGCGCGAGGAGCGGCTTTCAATCCCCGGCGCCTCCTTCCGCAAGGTTGGCCTGGGCAAGGACGTCACCGACAAGTTTCTTTCTGGCCTGCCCGGCGTGCAGAAGGAAGGCTGCGACGGCCTCATCACTTCGGCGGTGTGGATCCTGCACAAGATGCCGCCGGTGGCGCGCACCGTCTGTCTCGAGTTCTTCGGCCAGGTACGGGATGCCGTGCCGAGCATCGTCGAGATCACCGAGTACCTGAAGGCGCGGCCGGGCGGTGCCATTCTCGCCGGCCTGGAGCACCTCGACGAGCGCTATGTGAAGGCAGTCGGCTACGCGACCAAGGCCAAGCGCCACGCCCGGCCCAAGATGGTGCTGATCGGCGACATCGTCGGCGAAGACGAGAATGCCGTGATGCGCGCGACCTCGGAAGTGGTGAAGATCGCCAATTCGCGCGGCGGCGAGGGCTTCATCGCCGTGTCGTCTGATGCGCGCAAGAAGTTCTGGCTCGACCGCGCCCGCACCGCCGCGATCTCCAGGCACACCAACGCCTTCAAGGTTAACGAGGACGTGGTGATTCCGCTCGCGCGCATGGGCGACTATTGCGACGGCATCGACCGCATCAACATCGAGCTTTCCATCGCCAACAAGCTTGCGCTGTGCGATGCCCTCGCCGAGTGCCTCGCCGGCGACCTGCCGCTGCACGCCGGCGACACCGAACTGGACAAGTCCGAACTGCTCGGCGACAGGCGTGAACAGGCGCTGGAACTGGTCGCCGCCACCCGCGGAAAATGGCAGGCGCTGCTCGACGGACTCGATCGTCCGCATTCGCCGATGCGACAGTGGCATCCGCTGCCTCCCGAAAAAGTCGGCGCTGGCGACACGGTGTTTCACCGCCTGCAGGACCACGCGCTGCGCGTCTCGTGGAAGACGGAGCTCAAGGCCCCGCTCGAAGCGATCTTCGACGGCAACGCCTACCGTCCGGTGGTCGAGCGTATCGAAGGCATCCACCAGGAAGTGCTGCGCGGCCGCGTCTTCGTCGCGCTGCACATGCACGCCGGCGACGGCAACGTGCATACCAACATTCCGGTCAACTCCGACAACTACGCCATGCTCGCCACGGCCAACAAGGCCGTCGCGCGCATCATGGCGCTGGCGCGCAGCCTGGGCGGCGTGATTTCGGGCGAGCATGGCATCGGCATCACCAAGCTCGAATTTCTCTCCGAGGAGGAGATCCGCCCCTTCCGCGAATACAAGCAGCGCATCGACCCGGAGGGCCGCTTCAACAAGGGCAAGCTGCTGCCGGGCGCCGATCTGTCCGGCGCCTACACGCCCTCGTTCGCGCTGCTCGGCGTCGAATCGCTGATCATGGAACAGTCGGCGATCGGCTCGATCTCCGCCAGCATCAAGGACTGCCTGCGCTGCGGCAAGTGCAAGCCCGTGTGCTCGACCCATGTGCCGCGCGCCAACCTGCTCTACTCGCCGCGCAACAAGATCCTCGGCACCTCGCTGCTGATCGAGGCCTTCCTCTACGAGGAGCAGACCCGCAGGGGGATATCGTTGCAGCATTTCGACGAGTTCAACGACGTCGCCGACCACTGCACGGTCTGCCACAAGTGCGTCAAGCCCTGCCCCGTCGACATCGACTTCGGCGACGCGTCGATCGCCATGCGCAATTTCCTGCGCGCCCAGGGCAAGAAGAAAACCAGCCCCGGCGCCATCGCGGCGATGGCCTTCCTCAACGCCACCGATCCCGCCACCATCAAGCTGCTGCGCATGGGCATGATCGAGTGGGGCTACAAGGCGCAGCGCCTCGGCCATCGCCTGGCGAAGTCCTTCGGCCTCGTCCAGGACACGGTGAAGCGTCCGCCGGCGACGCTGGGCCGCCCCGATATCAAGGCGCAGATCATCCACTTCCTCAACAAGCCGATGCCGGCGCGGCTGCCTTCGCGCACCTCGCGCGCGCTGCTCGACATCGAGGACGCCGCGCTGATCCCGGTGATCCGCGACCCGGCCAAGACATCGGACGAGTCCGATGCCGTCTTCTACTTCCCCGGCTGCGGCTCGGAGCGCCTGTTCTCGCAAGTCGGACTGGCCACGCAGGCCATGCTCTACGATCTCGGCGCCACCACCGTGCTGCCGCCGGGTTATCTCTGCTGCGGCTATCCGCAAACATCGAGCGGCTTTGATGCCCAGGGCCAGGCCATCACCACCGCCAACCGCGTGCTGTTCCACCGCGTCGCCAACACGCTCAACTACCTCGACATCAAGACGGTGATCGTCTCCTGCGGCACCTGCATGGACCAGTTGCTGAAATACCAGTTCGACAGGATATTCCCCGGCTGCCGCCTGCTCGACATCCACGAGTACCTGTTCGAAAAGGGCGTGAGGCTGGAGGGATTGCAAGGCACGCAGTTCATGTACCACGAGCCCTGCCACACGCCGATGAAGCAGCACTCGGGCATCAAGGTGGTCAATGCGCTGATGGGGAGCCGCGTCGATCTCAACGACCGCTGCTGCGGCGAAGCCGGCACGCTGGCCGTGACGCGGCCGGACGTGTCGACGCAGATCCGCTTCCGCAAGCAGCAGGAGATCGAGGCCGGCGTGGCGCGTTTGCAAAAAGTCGGCGCTGGCGACACGCCGATAAATCAGGTGAAAATCCTCACCTCCTGCCCCTCCTGCCTGCAAGGCCTCGCCCGCTACCGCGACGACGCCAATATCGAGGCCGACTACGTCGTCGTCGAGATGGCCAGGCGCCTGCTCGGCGAGCAGTGGATGGAAAACTACGTGGAAGCGGCGAACGCGGGAGGCATCGAGCGGGTGTTGCTGTGAACCTGGTTGATGAGCCACAACCGTGTCGGGTCGAGATGACACCACGCGCCTTCCGCAAGCTCGAGCGCATCGAGCGTGATACCGCCGATGGCGACCCGGCACAGGGCATCGCAGTGGTTGCCGGCGGCGGCCAGCATGCGCTTGACCTGATGGTACTTGCCCTGTTCGAGGACGATCTCCAGGCGCTGCGTGTCGAGCTGCCGCGCCCGGGCCGTCAGCGGCGCCGGTTCGTCGTGGAGCTGCACGCCATCCCGCAGCTGCGCCAGCAGTTCGGGCGTGACCGGGTCGCGGGTGGTCGCCACGTAGACTTTGGGCACATGGCGCTTCGGCGAGGATAGCGCGTGGATGAAGGCGCCGTCGTCCGAGAGCAGCAGCAGGCCGGTGGTGTCGTGGTCGAGGCGGCCGACCGGCTGCACGTCGCGCCAGGCGAACTGCTCCGGCAGCAGCGTCAGCACGGCGGGATGATGGCCCGGCCGGCGCGAGCATTCGTAGCCGGACGGCTTGTTGAGGGCGAGGTAGACGTGGGCGCGATAGACCCAGGCTTCGTCGTGGACGGCGAACTCCAGCCCCTCCGGCACGAAGACGCTGTCATAGTGCGTCGCGGGCTCGCCACCCACGCATACCGCGCCGTCGGCAATCAATTGGCGGCACCACTTGCGCGTGCCGAAGCCCTGCGACTGGAGAATCTTGTCGAGTGACATCGTTTTCATGCGAAGCGCCCGCCCAGTTCCTCCAGTCCCAGCGATTGCAGCATTTCGCGCAGGCGCTCGGCCGGTCGGCGGCGCGGCAGGTTCATGTAGCGGGCGATGATCAGCTCGTTCTTCATCGAATGTTCCCAGCCGACCAGTTCGGTGACGCTGACCTGATAGCCGTGGGCCTCGAGCTGAAGACAGCGCAGCACGTTGGTGACATGGCTGCCGAATTCGCGGGTGTGCAGCGGGTGGCGCCAGAGCTCGGCGATCGGGTTGGCGAGTGTCCGACCCTTGTTCTGGCGCAGCACCGCCGCCACCTCGGCCTGGCAGCAGGGCGCCAGCACGATGAAGCGGGCTTGTTTGGCCAGCGCGAAGCGGATGGCGTCGTCGGTGGCGGTATTGCAGGCATGCAGCGCGGTGACGATGTCCACCACCGCCGGCAGTTGATCCGAGGCGATGGATTGCTCCACCGACAGGTTGAGAAAGGTCATGCCGGCGAAGCCCAGCCGCGCGGCCAGCTCGCGGGATTTGTCGACCAGCTCGGCGCGGGTTTCGATGCCGTGGATGTGCGACCCCGCTTCTCGCCCCTTGAAGAACGAGTCGTAGAGGATGAAGCCGAGGTACGACTTGCCGGCGCCGTGATCGACCAGCCGTATGTCCGCATGGTCGGCGCGAACTTCCTCCAGCAGGGGTTCGATGAACTGGCACAGGTGATTGACCTGCTTGAGCTTGCGCCGGCTGTCCTGGTTCATCTTGCCGTCGCGCGTCAGGATATGGAGTTCCTTCAGCAGTTCGATGGATTGATCGGCCCTGATTTCGTGCATTTCGATGTCGTCGTCCGGATGGGAACTGCCATTATCATGCGGGTCGTCGTCAAAACGGACTCCCCATGCAGACAGAACACTTCATCGCCGGCAAGGATGCCTCGCTCGAATCGTCCATCGCCGCCATGCAGGGCAAGCTTGCGGCGCTCGGCTTCCATGTCGAGGAACGCTCGTGGCTGAATCCGGTGGATGGCGTCTGGTCGGTGCATGTGCGCGACCGGGACTGTCCGCTGCTGTTTACCAACGGCAAGGGCGCTTCCCGACTGGCCGCCCTGGCGAGCGCGCTGGGCGAGTTCTTCGAGCGCCTTTCCTGCAACTACTTCTGGACGCATTACTACCTGGGAGATCAATTCGCCCGGCGCGCCTTTGCCCATTACCCGCGGGAACAATGGTTCCGGCCGGGCGCAAACGGCGAGTGGCCCGAGCAACTGCTGACTCCCGAGCTGCGCCAGTTTTATAACCCGGACGGCTCCATCGACGCCAATACCCTGGTGGACCTCAATTCCGGCGATGCCGAGCGCGGCATCTGCGCGCTGCCCTATATCCGCCAGCGCGATGGCGAGACTGTGTGGTTCCCGGTCAATATCATCGGCAACCTGTATGTCAGCAACGGCATGTCGGCCGGCAACACCGAGGCCGAGGCCCGCACCCAGGCCCTGTCGGAGATTTTCGAGCGCCACATCAAGTTCCGCATCATCAGCGAGGGGCTTTGCCTGCCGGACGTGCCGGAAGAGGTGATTGCCCGCTATCCGCGCATCGAGGCCGGTATCCGGGCTTTGCGCTCCGCCGGCTTCGGCATCCTGGTCAAGGATGCCTCGCTCGGCGGCGAATACCCGGTGATGAATGTCACCCTGCTGCATCCCGAAGACCAGGGCTGTTTTTCCAGCTTCGGCGCCCACCCGCGTTTCGAGATCGCCCTCGAGCGCGCCCTCACCGAGCTGCTCCAGGGTCGCGGTCTCGATGCCCTCGGCGGCTTCCCCGCGCCCGGCTTCGATCTGGACGAAATTGCCGCCTCGCCCAACCTCGAGATCCACTTCGTCGATTCGAGCGGCATCATCAGCTGGAACTTCCTCGGCGACACGCCGGACTTCGAATTTTGCGACTGGAACTTCAGCAGCAGGGAGGCAAACTCGACGGCCGAGGATTATCAGTGGCTGGTGGATAGGGTGCATCGCTCCGGCCACGACATCTACATCGCCGACTTCAGCCATCTCGGCGTCTACGCCTGCCGGATTCTGGTGCCGGGCATGTCGGAAATCTACCCGCTGGACGATCTGGAATGGGAAAACAACAGCGTCGGCAGCGCCATTCGCTACGCCATCCTGCACCTGCCGGAACTGGATGACGACGAATGCGCCGAACTGCTGGAGACGCTGAACGAACTCGATCTTCCGGACCAGCGATCCGTCGCCGAACTGATCGGGCTGGCCGCCGATGCCGGCTCGTTATGGAGCGACCTGCGCGTGGGCGAGTTGAAAGCCCTGCTGGCCCTGGCCATCGGCGACTTTGATGCGATCCGCGAAGGCTGCGAATGGGTGCGCCACTTCGAACAACTCGACGCCGGCCGGCGCCGCGTCTATCGCTGCATCGAGACCCTGCTCGAACTGGGCGGGGCCGCCGGGCACCGCGGAGCGCTGGAACATCTCTACGGCAGCGCCACCGTGGCAACAGCCGAGGCCATGCTGCGGCAGGAGCAACGCTTCTTCGGCATCGAGGCGCCGGGCATGGATATCAAAGGCTGCGACATGCACCAACGGCTACTGGCGGCTTACGGCAAGTTGCATTGCCAAGATATCGAAAGGAGTGGCGGCGGCCAATCGCGGTTCTCAGGATAATCGGGCCATGAAACATGGCTCAACACACCATCGCCACTCCCGGCCGCGGCCTCGTCGAGATCACCGCCGAGGCCGTCGTCTTTGTGCGCGAGTCCAACATCGCCGATGGCCTGCTCACCGTCTTCTGCCGCCACACATCGGCCTCGCTGCTGATCCAGAAAAACGCCGACCCCGACGTGCGCCACGACCTCGACGCCTTCTTCACGAAACTGTCGCCCGACGGCCAGCCGGGCTGGCGCCAAGGCGGATCGCACAGCCGGGTCGGACAATCCTCGCCATGAGACTGCTGTTGCTCATGTCCCTGTTTGCTCCACTGACGTGGGCGGCCCCGCCCCTGCAGCCGCTGCTCGACGCCACGCCGCCGGGCGGCGTGCTGCGCCTTGCCCCCGGCAGCTACGCCGGGCCGGCGGTCATCACGCGATCACTGACGCTCGATGGCCAGGGCCGGGCGCGCATCGACGGCGGCGGCCGCGGCACGGTGCTGGCCGTGCGCGCGAGCGGCGTCACGCTGCGCGGCGTGACGGTCACGGGCAGCGGCGAGACGCATGACGGCATCGACGCCGGCATCCTGATCGAGGGCGACGACAACGTCATCACCGACAACACGCTGGAGGACGTGCTGTTCGGCATCCACGTCAAGGGCGGCAACCGCAATCGCGTCATCGGTAACCGCGTCACCGGCAAGGACAAGCCGCTCGGCCTGCGCGGCGATGCCATCCGCCTGTGGAACAGCCGCCACAACATCATCGAGCGCAACATCTTCGAGCGCGCGCGCGATCTCACCTTCACCCATTCGCCCGATAACCGGATCAAAGGCAACCGTTTCCACGACGGCCGCTACGGCATGCATATCATCTTCTCGCCGCGCCTCGTGGTGGAAAGCAACCGCCTCGAGCACACCGGCACCGGCATCATCGTGCTCTACTCGCCGAACCTCATCGTGCGCGGTAACCACGTCGCCCATGCCATGGCGGGCGGGGGCGGCGGCATCGTGTTCAAGGAGAGCGGCGATGCGCTGGTGGAGAACAACGAGATCATCCATTGCGCCGTCGGCCTGCAGGTCGACGCCCCGCCGCAGCCGGTCGGCGTGCTCGTCGCGCGCGGCAACCGCTTTGCCCACAACCTCATCGGCGCCTTCTTCTACGGCGAGAGCGGTGGCCACCGCTTCGAGAACAACCGCTTCGAGCACAACCTGACGCAGGTCGGCGTCAGCGCCGTCGGCACCGGATCCGCCAATGTCTGGCGCGGCAACTACTGGAGCGACTACCGGGGTTTCGATCGCGACGGCAACGGCGTGGGCGACACGCCGCACGAACTGTGGCTGTTCGCCGACCGCATCTGGATGGAGACGCCCGCCACCACCTTCTTCCGCAACTCGCCGGCGCTGGAGCTGCTGGATTTCCTCGAACGGCTGGCGCCGTTTTCCACGCCGTCGCTGCTGCTGCGCGACGCCGCGCCGCGGATGCGCTGAGGGAGCCCGCTGGCGACCGCCCCGCGACGCCGCGCTTGCGCTATCCTCGCGGCCATGAGCGAATGCGTACTGTGCGCCACACCCGGCGGCCAGGTGATCTGGCAGGATGAAGTCTGCCGTCTTGTGCTGGTCGAAGGCGACGACGGCCGCGACTTCCCCGGCTTCTGCCGCGTGATCTGGCGCGCCCATGTCGCCGAGATGAGCGACCTGGCGACGAGCGAGCGGCGCCACCTGATGAACGTGGTGTTCGCCGCCGAGCTGGCAGTGCGCGAGACGCTGCGGCCCGACAAGATCAACCTCGCCAGCCTTGACAACGTGGTGCCGCACCTGCACTGGCACGTCATCCCGCGCTGGACGGACGACAGCCGCTTTCCCTCGCCGGTCTGGAGCCCCGCGCAACGCGCCGGCGCCGTCCCGCCAGCGCCGACTTTTTCAACGTTTTCGACCGCCTTCAGCCGCGCGCTGGCCGAACTCCAAGCGGAGTCCTGAATGACCGACACATTCAACCTGCCTGAAACGAGCACTGCCCAGCCTCCCGCCTTCGCCACGGCGGCCGAATGCCGCACCTGGCTTGAGAGCCAGCCGTTGTCCAATCATGTGCAAATGCAGGCGGCTCTGCTGCGTAGCCTCAACCAGCTCAACCGCTACCGTCTGGCGGCAACCGAGCGCCTGGCCATCCTGGAACTGCTGCGCGAGCCGGTGCACACGTCGCAGGACGACAACATCCGCCGCTTTGCCGGCAAGCCGCTGCCGCTGGCGCCAACCGAGCAGGCCGCCTTCGACACCTGCCTGTCGATCTGGAACGCGCTCGCCACCGGCTACCTGCACTGCCTCGCGGCCTGCGTTGCCCTTGATCCGGGCATGAAGCCGCGGTGGCCGCTGGCGGCACAGCGCGCGCTGGCCACGCTGGTCACGGTGCAGTTCGACACCTGCCGCGGCGGCCGTCAGCCCGCCGCCGGCTACTGGCGCCTGCTGCATGCCGCCTACCTCGCCGCCGAACAGGCCGGCATCGCGCAACAGGAGGTAGCCGATACGCTGCGCCAAGGCAATAATCCGGCGACGGCGCTGACGACCTGGATCGAGGGCCTGCTGCTGCACGCCGCCAGCCCCTACGAACTGCCGCATAAACAGATGGCCTGGGCGGCGCGCTGGGCGCGGCGCTGGGCCTGCAAGCTGACCGTCTTCGATTCGCCGCCGACGCTGTCGGCGCGCGCCATTCCGCTCTGCGTCGATCTCGATTCCGACCTGCCGGCAAGCTACCGGCCGACCTTCGTGTCCGGCACGCGCTTTCTCGACACCTCGGGCCTGCGCGAGAGCCTGAAGAAACGCGTGGTCATGCTGCAGCGGGGCGATTCGCCCAAGGATCTGCAGCTCGGCGACGACTGCACCCAGCCGCTGTGCGAGCAGCTGCTGATCCAGATGTACTACCGCTGGTGCAAGGGTGGCGCCATCCGCGCCCACGAGCGGCGGCCGGCCGACGGCAACTGCGTCATCATCGGCGGCATCGAGTCGATCCACTATTACATCTCCGGCCGCAAGGCCTTCCAGCAACCGGGGGGCAGCGCACTCACCGACACCGAGATTCGCCGCCAGCGCGAAGAGATCGGCACTTTCGGCCGCATCATGGAAGCACCGCCGCAGGCGGACGACTACAGCCAGCAGCGGGGCTACCAGGTCGAGCAATGGGAAGTGATGGAAGAATGGCATATGCTCGACGAATCCGCCACCGGCGTGCGTATCCAGCGGCCGCTGGCCAAGGCTGGCAGCCGCTTCGGCGGTGGCCAGCTGGTCGCCGTCCGGCCCGGGGACGTCCGCTCGCTGCTGCTGGGCACCCTGCGCTGGGCGATGATCGACGGTAACGACTCGCTGCAGGCCGGCGTGCAGATCATCGCCGGCCTGCCACGGCCGGTGGCCGTGCGCGGCACCGGTCTCAGTGCCCTCCGCGAAAAGTACAGCCCGGGCTTCCTGCTGCCGGCCGTGGCCGCGTTGCAGGAGCCGGAATCCATCATCATCCCCGTCGGCTGGTTCAAGCTCCAGCGCATTCTGGAGATATTCACCACCCAGGCATCGCAGGTGATGCTGACGGGTCTGGTCGACCGCGGCAACGATTTCGAGCAGGCGACTTACGAGAATGTCGGCTGAATAATCAGGACAGATGCTCGGCCACGACCCGACACAAGTCATCCGCGCCGATAGGCTTGGCAACAAAAGCGTGGCCGCCGATCCGATTGGCCGATCTTCGCGCCTCATCCGCGCTGACGACAGCCGTGAGGAAGATGAATTTTGTCGCGCGCAGTTCCGGACGTCCTGCAACTGCTGGGCGACTTCGGAGCCGAGCATGCCCGGCATCATGACGTCCAGCAGGATCAGATCCGGCCGGAACTCCCGCACGGCCTCGATTGCCCTGGCTCCCTCGGTTTCGGTGCGAACCTCGTAAAGTCCAGTCTGTTCAAGGTTCAGCTTGATCATCCTGGCGAGCGCCGCTTCGTCGTCCACCACGAGTATTCGCTTAGTCACCGCATTCACTTTCAATATTTGTCCGGAACATCAGGCACACCGAGGCGCCGCCTTCCGGCCGGTTGAAGATGCTTATCGACCCGCCGTGCATACTAACGATGTTGCGCGAAACTGCAAGCCCCAGCCCGGTGCCTTCGCCCATCGGCTTGGTGGTGAAGAAGGGCTCGAACAGCCGTTTCTGGAACTCGGCCACGACACCGGAACCAGTATCCCTGATCTCGACCATGATCGCCGGATCGCCGGAACGGAAGCTACTCATGGAATCCCGCGCCAGATCGCTCTCGCCCAGGATCCGCTTGCGCGTAATGATTTCGATGCTGCCGTCGCGTCCGATGGCCTGGGCCGCGTTGGTAAATAGATTGATGAAAACCTGCGTCAGGCGGTCCGTGTCGGCACGCAGCGGCGGCATCGACGCTTCATAGTCGCGGACGACGGCGATGTTGCGCAGCGCGAACTCGTGCTTGACCAGATTCATGGTTTCGTCGATCAGGTAATTGGTGTCGACCTCGCTCAGCGTCAGCAGCTTCGGCCGGGAGAAATCCAGCAGGTCCTGAATGATGTGGTCGGCCCGCTCGGCCGCGGCGCGAATGTCGTCGAGGATCGCCATCTCGTCGCCGTCCGTCGCATGCCGCCTGCTCATGTAGTCGACGCCGAGGCGGATGATCGACAGCGGATTCCTGACTTCATGGGCGACACCGGCGGCCAGGCGCCCGACCGATTCCATGCGATCCGCCATCGCCAGCCGCTCGTGCGCGGTGCGCAGTTCGCGCTCGGCTGCCTTGCGCCGGGCGAGTTCCTCGCGCAGGGCCGACTCGGCCCGCTCGCCCTCTTGCAGGATGCGCGCCAGCCGGCGATTGTTGCGCTGGACGTACGCCGCGACGGTGCCAACCACGCCGAGCAGCAGCAGGACGCCGGCCAGGCTGCGATACAGCCAGGCGAGATCGAGTTCGGGATTGGGGTCGTAGAGGAAGCCGTCCAGGGAGAAACCGCGCGGCAGCATGCCGATGTCGGCATAGGTATCGGCCATATGCCGCCAGCGGCCCGGATACATGTAGCCGATCTCGATCAGTTCCGGCCGGATCAGCGGGATCATCTGCTTCACCTCGAACAGATGGTAATCGCGCCGGTTGCGCTGCGAATACTCGGCGAGTATCAGGTCGATGATCTCTTCCTGGTGCTCCATGGCGTATTGCCAGCCACGCAAACTGGCGGCGCGAAACGCCTTGACCCGCTCCGGGTAATCCCTCAGTTGCTGTTCGGTCGTGAACAGGTTGTCGCCGTAGAAATCGATTCCCGCGGAGCGCGGCGTATAAATCTGGTACGGAACCTTGGCGCGATCGAGGTAGTAGGGCTGGTTGATCACGTAGGCGGCGAGCGCGTCGACCTTGCCGTCGATCAGATCCTGCGTATCGTAGCTGTGTTCGACTTGCGTGATGCGCTCGAGCGGGATGCCTTCCGCCTTGAGATAGGCGAGCAGTTCATCGGCCTGCGGCTCCAGCATGACGCGCTTGCCGACGAGATCGTGAATGGTCTGCGCGGCGTGCTGCTGCCGGGCGATCAGGACATAGGGCGAATGCTGGAAAATGACGGCGAGCGTGACGACCGGCTTGCCGGCATTGCGCTGCAGCAGCAGGGCGCTGGTGCCGACGCCGAATTCCGCCTTGCCATCGAGAACGATCTTGACCGGGTCGATTCCGGGCAGCGCCTCGTCGATGCGGACCTCCAGCCCCGCTTCGCGGTAGTAGCCCTTGTGCTTGGCCGCGTAATAGCCGGCGAACTGAAAGGCGTGCATCCACTTCAATTGCAGCGTGACGGCATCGAGCGCACGGGCGGGTGCCGCGACAAGCGCCAGCCCCGCGCCAAACAGGCAGGCGACCACGATGCGCAACAGGGCCATTCGTTTCATGCGGGCGCCGGCGCGGCCCGCCCTACCCGATCGCGGGTTTTTCGGGAGGATGAAGCCGCAGAATCAACGATATGGTCGCAGCATACACTGGCGCCGTGTCGCCAGCGCCGATTTTTTCCCGGGTGGTCGGCGTCTATGCGGCGACGCGCGACGCCGGAAAAATCGCGCGGAAAGTACTGCCGCGCCCCGGCTGGCTTTCGATGGCCAGTCGCGCCTGGTGCCGTTCCAGCACATGCTTGACGATGGCCAGCCCGAGGCCGGTGCCGCCGGACTCGCGCGAGCGGCCGCGGTCGACGCGGTAGAAGCGCTCGGTCAGGCGGGGAATGTGCTGCGACTCGATGCCCAGCCCCGTGTCGATCACCGCATACTCGGCGCCGCCGTGGGGCAGCGCGTGCCATGCCAGCAGGATGCTTCCGCCCGGCGGAGTGTAGCGCACGGCGTTGGTCGCGAGATTGCCGCAGGCGCTGCGCAACTCGGGGGCGCCGCCGGAGAGCCAGGCCGGGCCGCTGTCCTCGAGCCGGATGTCGTGCCGTCCGGCCGATAGCGACACGACCTCCTCGCGTACCTCGGCCAGCAACGCGCGCATGTCGACACGCTCCTCCGCCGGCGGCGGCGCGCCCGTTTCCAGCGCCGACAGCGTGAGCAGGTCGTCGATCAGCCGCTGCATGCGGCCGGCCTGCTCGCCGGCGAGCGCGAGGTAGTGCGCCGCGTCCCCGGCCGGAATCTCGCCCACGCCCGGGCCGATGCCGTCCTTCAGCGTTTCGATGAATCCGGCCACCACCGTCAGCGGGGTCTTGAGCTCGTGCGAAACGTTGGCGACGAAATCGCGGCGCATGGTTTCGAGCTTCTCCAACTGGGTGATGTCGCGCGTCAGCAGCAGGGTGTGGCCCGCGCCGAAGGGAGTGGACACGATCTGCAGCATGCGGCCGGGAGTGCGCAGACAACGCAGCAACAGCGGGACGCCGTGCGGCGGGTTTTCGAGGTAGAGAACAAACTCGGGCTCGCGCATCAGGTTGGTGACGGGCGCGCCGAGGTCGCGGGCGGCATCGAGACCGAGATCGGCGGCGGCCTGGCTGTTCAACCACTCGATGGCCTGCCCGGCACCGAGGATGACCACGCCCTCGGGCAACGCCTGGGTCAGCGCTTCCAGTCGGTCAAGCTCCTCCTGCAACTGGCGACGCGAGTCCGCCGCCGCCCGCGACCGCTTGTGCAACGCGGCGAAGGCATCGCCCCAGAAGCCGCCGGCATCGGGCACCGGCGTGCCGAGCGGTGCCTCGGCCCAGCGGATCAGGCGCAGCAACTGGATGTGACCGCGCAGACCGAGCAGTAACAGGACAAGGCCAGGAACAACGCCGAGCGCCCAGCCAACTTCGATCACGCCGGAACAATCTCCGCCGAAAAGCGGTAGCCGCTGCCTCGCACGGTCTGTACCAGCGCGTCGAGCCGCGAGGGTTCGAGCACGGCGCGCAGCCGGCGAATATGCACGTCGACCGTGCGCTCTTCCACGAAAACATGGTCACCCCAAACCTGGTCGAGCAGCTGGGCGCGAGTGTGCACCCGCTCCGGATGGGTCATGAGGAAATGCAGCAGGCGGAATTCGGTCGGGCCGAGGATCAGTTGGTCGCCACGGGCGGTAACGCGGTGGGTGACGGGGTCGAGCCGCAGGCCGCCCGTCTCGACCGCGTCGGCGGTCGACTGCGGCTGGCGCCGGCGCAGCACGGCCTGGATGCGCGCCAGCAGTTCGCGGGGGCTGAAGGGCTTGGTGATGTAGTCGTCGGCGCCGACTTCGAGGCCCTGCACCTTGTCGGCTTCCTCGCCGCGCGCGGTCAGCATGATGATCGGCACGGAGCGCGAACGCGCATCGGCGCGCAGGCGGCGGGCGAACTCGAGGCCGCTGATGCCGGGCAGCATCCAGTCAAGCAGGATCAGGTCGGGCAACGCCTCGCGGATCTGCCGCTGCGCCGTTTCGGCGTCAAGCGCGGCACTGACTTCGTGACCGGCGCGCCTGAGATTGGCGGCGATCAGCGTCTGGATGGCGGGCTCGTCTTCGACGATCAGGATGTGGGCGGGCATGAGCGGCTGAACTTGTGGCGGTGTCCGGCAGTCTATTGCGGGCGCATGACTGTTTTGTGACAGACGTAAGCTATCATGGCCCCCTTGAAAACAAGAGCTTAAACACCGATTTAAGTCATACTTCCCAAGAACCGAGAGAACACCATGGCCGGACTCGACACCAAGACCCCCCATCCCACCGAAATCAAGCTGCACCAGCGCTCGCACCTGCTGGAAGTCAGCTTTGCCGACGGCAAGATATTCAAGCTGCCCTTCGAATTCCTGCGCGTCTATTCGCCGTCCGCCGAGGTGCGCGGCCACGGCCCCGGCCAGGAGACGCTGCAAACCGGCAAGCGCGACGTCGACATTGCCAATGTCGAGGCGGTCGGCAACTACGCCATCCTGCCTTTCTTTTCCGACGGCCACGATACCGGCATCTATTCCTGGGACCTGCTCTATCATCTAGGCGAGCATCAGGGCGATCTTTGGGCCGACTACCTTGTGCGCATGGACGCCGCCGGCGCCAGCCGCGATGTCGACTCCACCGACACCGTCCAGCCGCAAAAATCCGGCGGCTGCGGCGGGGGTAGTAGTGGTGGCGGCTGCGGCGGAGGTAGCTGCGGCAGCCACTGACTTCAAGGAATTTAATGACCCACCAGACCCACTTCGGCTTCGAGAGCGTCGCCGAAAACGAGAAGGCCGGCCGCGTCGCCGACGTCTTCTCTTCGGTCGCCCAGAAATACGACATCATGAACGACCTGATGTCGATGGGGATGCACCGCCTGTGGAAGATGTTCACCATCGAGATCTCGGGCGTGCGCGCCGGCGACCGAGTGCTCGATGTCGCCGGCGGCACTGGCGACCTGTCGGCCGCCTTCGCCAGGCGCGTGGGCGCGAGCGGCGAAGTCTGGCTCACCGACATCAACAACGCCATGCTCACGCGCGGCCGCGACCGGCTGCTCGACGCGGGCGTGCTCGGCCCGGTGTCGCAGTGCGACGCCGAGAAGCTGCCGTTTCCTTCCGATCACTTCGACTGCGTCACCGTCGCCTTCGGTCTGCGCAACATGACGCACAAGGAGGCGGCGCTGGCCGAGATGCGCCGCGTGCTCAAGCCCGGCGGGCGGCTGCTGGTGCTCGAATTCTCCAAGGTGTGGAAGCCGCTCGAGCCCGCCTACGATTTCTACTCGTTCAAGATCCTGCCCTGGCTCGGCTCCAAGGTGGCGAACGACTCCGATTCGTACCGTTACCTGGCCGAGTCGATCCGCATGCACCCGGACCAGGCCACGCTGAAGTCCATGATGGAAGGCGCGGGATTGGCCCGCGTCGATTATTTCAACCTCACCGCCGGTGTCGTTGCACTGCACCGCGGCTACAAGTTATAAGCTGTACCCCCCTGAAGGAGATTCCATGAAACGCATCGTTGCCACCCTGTCCCTCGCCCTCGTTGCCTTCGCCGGCACCGCCCTGCTTGCCTCCGATGCCGAAGCCAAGCGCCTCGGCGGCGGCAGTTCGTCCGGAATGAAGCGCGACAGCACCTTCATGAAACGCGACGCCACCCCGGCCGCGCCGGCGCAGAACGCCGCGTCAGCCGCCAAGCCGGCCACCCCCGCCACCCCGCCGGCCGCCCAGCCCTCGGGCATGAGCAGATGGCTCGGCCCCATCGCCGGCATCGCCGCCGGTCTGGGCATCGCCGCCCTGCTTTCGCACTTCGGCCTCGGCGAAGGCATGGCCAACATGCTGATGATTCTGCTCGCCGTCGCGGCGGTCGTCTTCGTCGTCAAGCTGCTGCTGCGCAAGCGCCAGGAGAATTCCGGCATGCAGTACGCCGGTGCCGGCAATGATGCCGGGCGCGTCGAACCCAGCCACTTCGAGCCCGCGTCCGTCGCAAATGTCGGCGCTGGCGGGACGGCGGCAATGACCGCGACATCGAACATCCCCGCCGATTTCGACGTCGAGGGTTTCCTGCGCCAGGCCAAGCTCAACTACATCCGCCTGCAGGCCGCCAACGACCGTGGCGACATGGACGACATCCGCAACTTCACCTCGCCCGAGATGTTCGCCGAGATCCAGATGCAGTACGAAGAACGCGGCCGCGCCAAACAGGAAACCGACGTCCAGCAACTCGAAGCCACCCTGCTCGACGTGAGCGAGGAGGCCGGCCGCCATGTCGTCAGCGTGCGTTTCTTCGGCCACATCCGCGAGGCTGCCGATGCCATGCCCGAGGCGCTCGACGAAGTCTGGCACCTGTCGAAGCCGGTCAGCGGCAACGGCGGCTGGGTCATCGCCGGTATCCAGCAGTTCCAGTAATGTTCTCGCCGCTCTCGCTCGGCGCGCTCAATCACCTGCTCGGGCAGGCCGACTGGGCACGGGCGAGGCTGATTCCCTTCGCCGGCCGCCGCGCGCGGCTGGCGATGCCGCCCTTCCAGCTCGATCTCGCCATTCGCGACGACGGCTACGTCGAGGCGGCCGCCGCGGGTGACGTACCCGACGTGACCATGACCCTGCCCGCCGACGCGCCGTTGCGCGCCTTGCAGGGACAGGAGCAGATCATCGCGGCCGCGCGCGTCGAGGGCAACGCCCATCTCGCCACCGAACTCTCCTTCGTGTTGCGCAACCTGCGTTGGGATGCCGAGGAAGACTTGTCCCGGGCGGTAGGCGACATCGCCGCCCACCGCATCATGCGGACGGCTGCCGCCTTTGCCGGCTGGCAGAAGCAGGCCGCGCGCAATCTGGCCGAGAACGTCGCTGAATACGTCAGCGAGGAAAATCCCCTGATCGCGCGGCCGCCGGACCTGGTGGCCTTCGCCACCGAAGTGGGCGAGCTGCGCGACAAGTTGTTACAGCTGGAAAAGCGCATCGACAAGCTGTCGCTTTAACCGTAGCATTCCGCGTCGGACCGGCGCGCCACCCGGGCGCCCGTCTGTCATCACCGCAACCATTTAGGAGAAGACCCATATGCGCAAGACGTTGATCGCCGCCGCGTTCGCGGCCGTTTCTGTTTCCGCCATTGCCCAGGAGGGCAACCTGCTGCAGGACGTTCGCCAGACCGCGATGTCGATGCCGCCCAAGCTGCTCGAGGTGCTCGACGCCGAAATCAAGAAGTCCGGCCACGCCGAGGCGATGGTGGTTTGCCGCGACAAGGCGCCGGCCATGGCCAAGGCGCTGTCCGAGGCCAAGGGCATGCAGATCCGCCGCGTCAGCCTGAAAAACCGCAACCCCAAGGCGACGCCCGACGCCTGGGAGAAGAAGATTCTCGAGGACTTCGAAAAGCGCACGGCGGGCGGCGAGAAGCCCGGCGTGCTCGAAGCGAGCGAAATCGTCATGGAGGACGGCAAGCGCGTGATGCGCTACATGAAGGCGCTGCCGACGCAGGATCTCTGCCTCGCCTGCCACGGCACCGACGACCGCATCGACAAGGACGTCAAGGCCAAGCTCAAGGAACTCTATCCCGACGACAAGGCCGTGGGCTATTCGGCGGCGCAGATTCGCGGCGCCATCACGGTGAGGAAGCCGCTGTAAGACCCGCCGCGACCGGCTTCGAGGGCAGCCCGCGGGCTGCCCTTTTTTCTGGCGCGGCGACATGGTGTCCCGTGTCCGATAAATGGGTATTATGAAGGCATGACAGACACCAAGCCACCGTCGCGGGTTCGGCCATGGGCCGTCGCCGCCGTCGCCGCCGTCGCGACCATCTGCAATGCCCAGGCGGCCGGCGGCATCGACTTCTCGGGCTCCGGTTTTCTCACCCTTGCCGCAGGCAAGATGCTCGGCGGCGACCGCGGCAACGTCAATGACTTTCCCTGCCCCTGCCTCGCCGTCGACTACGGCCAGGGCGGCGTCTACGACGGCCGAGGCGGCCTGCAATGGGGGCCGGACTCCAAGCTTGGCGTACAGGGCAGCGCGACGTTCGGCGCCGGTGGTAATGGGGGCCTGTCGCTCACCGGCCAGGCCGTGGCGCGCGGCGCGCGCGGCGGCCGCGTCAATCTGGAATGGCTCTACGGCAGCTACGAGATCAACGAAAAATTCACGCTGCAGGCCGGACGCAAGCGTCTGCCGCTGTTCTATTACTCGGACGTGCAGGACATCGGCTTCGCCCTGCCCTGGGTGCACCTGCCGCCGGCCGTCTATGGCTGGGAGGCGGTCAATTACAACGGCGTCAATCTGCTCTGGCATGACCAGTGGGGCCACTGGTCGTCGACGCTGAACCTGCTCGCCGGCAGCGAGTCGCGGCGCGAGAGCGGCTACTGGAAAATCTACAACGGCCGCCGCAACCGCACCGACGTGCGCTGGGGCAACATCGCCGGCGGCGACCTGACCCTGCAACGCGACTGGTTCGAGGCGCGCTTCGTCTTCATGCAATCGACCACGCAAACTAAAAACGTCAGCGGCGCCTGGGACGCGGCGACGCAATCCTACGATCCCGCGACAATCGACGACGCCTGGACGCCGTCGCCAGCCGCGCGCCAGCGCATCCACGGCGCGGCCTTCAACGCCGATTATCGCAACTGGCTGGTGCGCAGCGAATTCGTCTTCATCGACCGGCCCGGCAACAACTGGAAGGATTTTTCCCAGAACCTGAGCCTCGGCTACCGCTACGGCAAGTGGCAGCCGATGGCGACGTGGTCGAGCTACCACGCCAACGCCGTGACGCGCCAGGGCGCGCAGTCCGACGCGCAGGAGGCATGGACGGTGACAAGCCTGGTGCTGCGGCGCGACCTCGGCGCCTCAAGCGCGCTCAAGCTGCAATATGACAATCTGAAGGAACAGGGCGGCCCCAACTGGCAGCCCCGCTACGGCAACGCACGCCTGCTGACGCTGAGCTATGAGTTGGTGTTCTGATGCAGCGTGCCCTGACCAGCCTCATCCTCTCCGCCCCGTGCCTCGTGTCGCAAAAAGTCGGCGCGGGTGAAGCCCCTGCGCTACAAGGCGGTCGAGCAAAAGACGCTCTGATGGAGCCCTTGCGCAGCAGGGCGGTCGAGCAAAGTACGCTCTCCTCGCCGCTGCGGATCCTCGCCGTGGCGGATGGCGGGACGGCGGCTTCGGACTTCTCCCTGCGCGGCTTCGGCACCCTGGCGGCCGCGCGCTCGTCCTCCGATCGGGCCGATGTCGTCAGCCTCACTCTGGATTTCGTCTTCTGGCGATGACGCCGCGCCGCCGCCTCCTTTCGCTCCTTGCCGGCCTTTTGCTGGCCGAGCCGGCGCGCGCCGACCTGGTCGTGATCGCCCATCCCAGGGCGGGCGTCGACCAACTCACGCGGGAACAGGTGGTCAACATTTTCCTCGGCCGCTTCCGCCAGTTTCCCTCGGGCATCGCCGCCGAGCCCATCGACCTGCCCCCCGACACCGCCGAGAAGGCCGCCTTCTACCAGAAGCTGGTCGGCAAGGAGCTGGCCGAAATCAACGCCTACTGGGCGCGTCTGGTATTCTCCGGACGCACCCAGCCGCCGCGCCAGGCGAGCGGAGCCACGCATATGGTCGAACTGGTCGCCGGCACCCCCGGCGCCATTGGCTACGTCGAGCGCCCCAAGGGGGAAAGCAAGGTGAAAATCGTGTTCGAACTCGAAGCCGCGCGATGATCCGGTACTTCCGCAAGAGCATCGTCTTCGGCACCACGGTCGGTGTGGTCGGTGTCGCCTTGCTGGTCGGACTGCTGTTCAAGCTGGTGGCGGCGAATTTCACGGCCGAGCAGGCTGAGCAGGATGTGGTCACTCACCTCAATGAGCTGGTCAACACCATTGAGAGCACCGCCAGCGTCGCCTGCTTTGCCAAGGATGCGCAACTGGCGAAAGAGGTGGTCAACGGCGTCATCAAGAATGTCGCCATCGCGCGCGTCGTCATCATCAGCGACGGCCAGGAACTTGCGCGTGCCGAGCGGCCCTCGCAAGTTGCCGGAATACGGACCGCGCTGCAGCCGGTACAGCGCAAACTGGTTTCTCCCTTCGACCCCAATCAGACCATCGGCGAAATTCGCATCGAACCCAATCACGAAAATGTGGACCAGGGCATCGCCGAGCAGATCCGTTTCGTCAGCGTGTTGCTGGCGGTCCAGCTGGCTGTCATCGCCGTCGCCGTCATGGGCATCATGTACCGGATGGTGGTACGACCGATCAAGGCCATGTCCGACGGCCTGCATCGCATGGACGCCACCACCGGCCAGCAGCTGCCGATCCCGGCGCGCCACGCCCACAACGAGCTCGGCCGTCTTGCCGGCGACATCAACGCACTGGCCGGCAGGCTCGTCGCCGCGCTGTTCGAGGAACACGCACTGCGCCTGGAGCGCGAGATGGACGAGCGCAAGTACCGCGGTATCTTCGACAATGCGGACTCCGGCATTTTCGTCGCCGATGGTCGCGGCTGCCTGCAGTCGTGGAACCGTTCCTTCGCGCGCCTGTCCGGCATGCCGGACACCGCCGCCGCACCGTGCCTCGCCGACATGCCCTGGCAGGCGCCGGAACAGCTTGCTGCCCTGATCGAAGCCTGTCTCGCCGCCAATGCCGGCCAGGCCGCCGATCTCGAACTTCTTCCCGCCGGACAGCGGACGAGCACCTGGCTGCACATAGCCTTGAGCCCGATCGGCGTCGATACGGTGCAAGGCATCGTCAGCGACGTGACGGATCGCAAACAGGCCGAGGATTCGGCGCGCGAGATGGCGGTAACCGATCCTCTCACCGGGCTGGGCAACCGGCTCGGCCTCGAGCAGCGCCTGCTGGCACGGATGCGCTCCAGCGACGCCTTCTCGCTGATGCTGATCGATCTCGACGGCTTCAAGCAGATCAATGACGCCATGGGCTTTCCGGTCGGCGACAAGGTGCTTGCCATGGCGGCTTCCCGGCTGGCCAGCGGCATCAAGAGTTCCGACTGGCTGGCCCGCACCGGAGGCGACGAATTCGCCATCGTGCTCCCCGGCCTCGCAAGCCAGGAAACGGCGGCCAGCATCGGCGGGCGGCTGCTCGGAACCCTGGCTCACCCCTTCGATATCGCGGACATGCCGACGATCCTCGGCGCCAGTATCGGCATCGGTTTTTTTCCGGGCGACGGCCACGACCTGCCGACCTTGCTGCGCAACGTCGAGCTTGCCCTCGACCGCGCCCGTGCCGGCGGCGGCAATTGTTTCGAGTTCTTCGATTCGGCCATGGTCAAGGCGGCGACGCAGCGGCGGCAACTCGAGGCGGACATGCGGCAGGGCATCCAGCGCGACGAATTCCGCCTCTTCTTCCAGCCCATCGTCGACCTGGCCAGCCACCGCACGCTCGGTGCCGAGGCGCTGATCCGCTGGCAGCATCCCGAGCACGGCCTGGTGCCGCCCGACAGTTTCATCCCGCTGGCCGAGGAAACCGGCTTCATCCGGGAGCTCGGCCTCTGGGTGGTCGACGAAGCCTGCCGCCAACTGGCCAGTTGGCACGGCGCCGGCCACGCACTCTATCTGTCGGTCAATGTTTCGACCCGGCAGATTCCCGACGCGCTGTCGCTGGCCATCCTGCTCGCCGCCACGACTCGCCATGGCATCCCGCCGGGCGCGCTGGCGCTGGAAATCACCGAGGGCGCTCTGATGGGCGACATGGCCAAGGCGCTTGCCTGGCTTCAGGACGTGCGCGCGGCGGGCTTTCGCACGTATCTCGACGACTTCGGCACCGGCTACTCCTCGCTGTCCTACCTCAAGCGCTTCCCCATGGACACGGTCAAGATCGACAAGTCATTCGTGCGTGAAATGGGCGAGGACGGCAGCGACCGCGCGCTGGTCGAGGCCATCATCGCCATGGCCAGGAGCCTCGGGCTCAAGGTGGTGGCCGAGGGCGTCGAAACCGCCGCCCAGCTGGCGCTGCTGCGCGGCATGGGGTGCGGCATGGGCCAGGGCTATCACTTCTCGAAACCGGTGCCGGCGGCCGACTTCCTCTCGGTCCGGGACCGCATCGACGCGACAGGCTGGTAACACCGTCAATCCGCCAGTCGGCTGCAATTCAACACTGGGGAGCGCGCTACTGTTTGACGGCTACCCGAAATTTCTCAGTGCTCGCCTTTTGTCCGGCGCACGCCGGCCAGGCGATTGCCCTGCTTCTGCGGGCCGCCGCGGGGAAACAGGTCGTGCAGGTAATGGTTGTTGCCGCGCTCCGGCCCCCAGAGCACGGCAAAGTGCTTGATCATGGTGCGCACCTGCGGTTGCACCTGATGCTCGGTCTCGTATTCGCGAATGAAGCGGATGACCTGCCAGTGTTCGTCGGTCAGCGTCAGGCCCTCCAGCCGCGCCAGCGCAACGGCATAGTCCTCGGACCACTGGCTCATGTCCTGGATATAGCCTTCCTGGTCGGTCTTGACCTCGCGGTCTCCGACCTTGACGACGCGAATCTCGGTGGCGTAGGGGTTGGTGGTCATGGGGATCAACGGACAAGTAGTAGATAAAGCAGGAAGATGTTCAGAACCAGCGACCCGGCGGCGAGCAGCTTGAGGGCGAGCTGCGGGTCGCGCTTGAGCAGCGGCGTGCGCCGCGCCACGCGCAGCGGGCGGTGGGCGCCGTGCTCGAGCGCGAGCAGGAACTCCTCGGCGGTCTCGAAGCGGTCGGCAGGCGCGCGCGCCACGGCCTTGAGCAGCACGGCCTCCAGCCATTCGGGGATGTCGGGACGCAGCCGCGTCGGCGGCACCGGGTCGCCAAACTTCGGATGCTGGAAGGGCTCGATCTCGCCGTAGGGATACTTGCGCGTGAGCAACTGGTAGAGCGTGACGCCGACGGCATAGAGGTCGCTCGACTCGCTGGCGGCGGCGCCGGCATACAGTTCCGGCGCCATGTAGCTGGGCGTGCCCGGGTTGTTGATTTCGCCGAAGATCTCGGCGGCATCCTGGCCGTCGGCGGCGGCGACGCCGAAGTCGAGCAGGCGCAGGCGGCCGTCGGCGCCGAGGTGCAGATTGTCGGGCTTGACGTCGCGATGGACGATGGCGAGCCGGTGCAGCACGGCCAGCGCCTTGAGGGCGCGGGCGGCGAGGTCGGCCGCCTCGACCGGCGTGAAGCGGCGGCCCTGGGCGAGGTGGCGCGCGAGCGTCGCGCCCTCGTGCCAGCTCATCAGGTAGTAGAGGTGGCTACGCACCGGCCAGCTCACCACCTGTGGAAAGTCGGCGCTGGCGACACGCCGCGCCAGCCATTCCTCGTGCGCCAGCGCGGCGGCTTCGGCGGCATCCGCCGTGTCGCGCAGGGTCTTGAGCACGAAATGCTGGCCGCTGTCGACGGCGCGCACGCGATAGAGCAGGGTGACGCGCGACTCGTGCAGCACCTCGACGACTTCGAGGCCGTCGAGCGCCTGCCCCGGCTTGAGGCGCGGCGGCAGCGGCAGGGCATGGACGCGGGCGATGCTGTCGCGCAGCGTGTCGCGCGGCAGGCCGGTGACGCGCAGCACCAGCGCCGTGCAGTTGTCCTGCGCGCCAGCGCCCGTCGCTTCCATGGCGATGCGCGAGGCCAGATCCTCGGCCGGCGCGCCATCGGCCAGCAGCTTCGTCAGCTTCGCGTCGCCCAGCGTGCCCCAGACGCCGTCGCTCGCCAGCAGGAAGACATCGCCCTCGGCCAGTTCGCCATCGGAGTAGTCGACGCTGAGCTTCTCGTCGAGGCCGACGGCGCGCGACAGCACGTTCTTGAGTTCCGGATGTTCCCAGACGTGGTCGGCGGTGAGCTGTGTCAGCTCGCCGCCGCGCAGCCGATAGATGCGGGTGTCGCCGACATGGGCGATGACGTATCGCCGCCCGCGCAGCACGATCGCCGACAGGGTGGTGGCCATGCCGGCGGTCTCGCGGGCGCGACGGCTGTGCGAGTAGAGCCAGCGGTTGAGCGCGGCGATGACCTTGTCCAACGCCTGCGGCACGCTCCAGGTGTCGGGCGTGGCGTAGTAGTCGGCGAGCAGGCTGCGTACGCAATACTCGGCGGCCTCGCGGCCGTTGGCGTGGCCGCCGACGCCGTCGGCCACGGCGGCGATCATGCCCTTGTTGTCGAGCTCGGCCCCTTCGGGCGTGGCGGCGGCGCAGTAGTCCTCGTTGCGCGGGCGCGGCCCGGCGAGCGAGGCGTGGCCGAGGGTGACGGTGAGGGGCATGGTGTTTGAGTTCAACGGCGCGCGACAGTCTGCGCGTCCGCTGGAACGATTTGTCGGGCGATCAGATTTCCAGTGCGTCGTAAGCCGTTTTCCACTCCCGGACCAACTCGGGGAGCCGCGTAAGCACTTCGCGGCCGAACACAACCTCATCGACGTAGCCCATGTGCAGCATGTCGATCATGCGGCATAGATACGAACGTCCGCACTCCCACCACGTGAAATAATCGTCGATGAACAAGACATGCTGAACTTTGCGCTGGGCCGCGGTTTCCAGTTCTTCCAACTCCATGCCATCCAAGAGCGTTTCGTACACGCCGTCAGCCACGCGACTGCCGAACGTAGTGGTGTAGTAGTACTCCTTGATTTCCCAAATCGCAATGGGATTGACGACGGCAGGGAACGCGCCATCCACTCGCCGCGAGAGGGTACGCAGCGGCATTGCGTCATGGGTCACCGTCGTCAGGCTGCGCGGATCGTAGTCGCACGGAGCACCGCCGATGTTTGCTTCCACCAACATGTTGACCATTCCCGTCAGGAAGGCGTGGTTCTTCTTCTCGCCCTTCTGCTTGTTCAGTGGCAGTGGACATTTCGGCTTCAACTTCTTCTTGAGTCGCTTGAACTCAATCTCGGCCGCGTCCTTCCGCATGAAATGTCCCTGCACCGTGTCATTCAACACGGCGGCCCGGAATGTGAAGTAGTCAAACAAACGTTGGCCGAAATCGGTCAAGCTGTCGTCCACCCCTGCAATATGGGCCGTACCGAGACCAAGCCTGCCGAATTCCTGCCGGATGGCATTCAGCGCGGGAACCTTGATGGATTTGGCCCCGCGCTCGGTGTAGCCGACTTCTTGGCTGATCGTCCGGACGTTGGCCCAAAACTCCTTGGGCTGCGTAAGAAATCGAGGGTCAGCCTTCAAGATACCGCTCCACAAAGTCAGTCAACGAAATGCCCAATGCTTTGCACACAGCTTCCAGTTCGATCAGGTCGAGCCTCTGTTCGCCATTCTCGTACTTGGACACATAGGATTGCGTCTGACCGACTTTCTCGGCAAGCTGGGATTGTGTGAGATTGGCATCCAGACGGACTTGTCGCAGCAGCGCGGCCAAGCGGCTTTTTTTCATCCTTGCCAATGTAAATTCGATATTGGAATATTCAAAATTAGAATGCTAGAATTTCTCGGAATCCATGAACACACCTACCATGCTCGCGCCCGCAGCCCAACGGCAACCTGAATTGTTCACCCGCGAAGACGCGCCCCTGCCAACTTCGGGTGGCACAACACCGTTTCGTACCCAGCTCTTGAAGTGGGTGGGCAACAAGCAGAAGCAGGCCGACGCAATCATCGGCTACTTCCCGGAGCGGTTCGGCACGTACTTTGAGCCGTTCTTGGGCAGTGGTGGCGTCCTGGGCGTACTGGCGCCAAAGAAAGCCGTGGCGAGCGATACCTTCGCACCGTTGGTTCATATCTGGCAGACCCTTCATGACGACAAGGAGGAACTGAAGCGGCAATATGCCGAACGCCATGCCCTGATTGCTCGGCTTGGCAAGAAGTCCGCTTATGAACAAGTGCTTGCCAGCTATAACGCGCGGCCCAATGGCGCCGATCTCGTTTTCCTCTGTCGCGCCTGTTATGGCGGGGTCGTTCGATTTCGCAAGAATGACGGATTCATGAGCACGCCTGTCGGCGCGCATGATCCCGTGTCGCCCGAGAGCTTTGGGACGCGAGTAGACATTTGGCACGCGAGAACACACGCGACACACTTTCTACATCTGGACTTCGACGACGCAATGAATCGAGCACAACGGGGTGATCTGGTTTATTGCGACCCCCCCTACACCGATAGCCAAGCGATTCTTTACGGCGCACAGGCGTTCTCGTTGCAACGTCTTTTCGATTCCATCTCTGCGTGCAAGGCACGGGGGGTGTATGTGGCACTGAGCATTGACGGCACCAAATATTCGGGACGCAAGCTGTGCGATGTTTCGATTCCCGATGGACTCTTCGAACGTGAAGAGTTCGTCAAAGTCGGTCGCTCCATGTTGAAACGTTTTCAAATGGACGGCCGAAGCCTTGAGGACCACGAAGTTCACGACCGCCTGTTGTTGACCTTCTGAGGCCTAGCTAAATCCTTGCCGACGTCAGATGCGGCGAGCCCCAGGTGGTGCGCCAGCGCGTCTTGACGGACGAGAGGCCGACCAGCGCCAGCACGGACAAGGCGGCGAAGATCAGGAAGCCCGCCATGTAGCTGCCGGTGGCCTGCTTGGAGTAGCCGAGCGAGGAAGCGAGGTAGAAGCCGCCGACGCCGCCGGCCATGCCGACCAGGCCGGTCATGACGCCGATCTCCTTGCGAAAGCGCTGCGGCACCAGCTGGAACACCGCGCCGTTGCCCATGCCCAGGGCCAGCATGGCGAGCACGAACACCGCCAGCGCCATCCATGCCTGGGGCAGGCCGAGGCTGACGATGGCGAGGAAGATCGCCGCCGCGACATAGACGACGGAGAGCGACTTGATGCCGCCGACGCGGTCGGACAGCGCGCCGCCGATCGGGCGCACCAGCGAGCCGGCGAAAACGCAGGCCGCCGTGAAGTAGCCGGCCGTCTTCGCGTCGAGGCCGTATTGGGTGTTGAAGTAGATGGTGAGACTGGCGGCCAGCCCGACGAAGCCGCCGAAGGTGACCGAGTAGAAGAACATGAACCACCAGGCGTCCTTGTCCTTGAGCACCCCCAGGTATTCGGCGAGGCGCTTGGGCGGCGGGCACTCGGGCGCGTCCTTGGCCATGAAGAGATACAGCACGAAGACCAGGCCCAACGGAATCAGCGCCAGGCCGAAGACGTTGACCCAGCCGTAGGCCGCCGCCAGCCCGGGCCCGAACAGCGCGGCCAGCGCGGTGCCCGAGTTGCCGGCGCCGGCGATGCCCAGCGCCGTGCCCTGATGCTCGGGCGGATACCAGCGCGAGGCCAGCGGCAACGCCACGGCGAAGGAGGCGCCGGCGACGCCGAGGAAGAGGCCCAGCACCAGGGCCTGCTCGTAGCTGTGAATGCCGAAATGCCAGGCGACGAACAGCGCGATCATCACGATGACCTGGCCGATGGCGCCGGTCAGTTTCGGTTTCAGATGGTCGACCATCAGGCCCATCGCCAGGCGCAGCACGGCGCCGGCCAGCACCGGCGTGGCCACCATCATGCCCTTCTGTGAGTGGGAGAGACCGAGGTCGGCGGCGATCTGCACGCCCAGCGGGCCGAGGATCACCCACACCATGAAGGCGAGATCGAAATAGAGAAAGGCGGCCAAGAGCGTCGGCGTGTGGCCGGCGGCGAGAAAGGATTTCCTGTCCATGATGCGTACTCCAATATTGAAATCGATGGAGCTCTTACGCAATGCCCGTGCCATGTGCACCGCTGCACCGTTTAGCGGCGATTTCCACGGCGCGGCGCACCCGCAGCGTGCATGGACCCTCCTTGGCGCACCAGAACGGAGCAGAAGACCTCTCATCCACGCGCCACGGTGGCGCATCACGGGGTGGCACAGCGCTTGCAATGAGGGTGCGACCAGCTTCTATCCAAGGACCCACCATGAAAAAGCTCAAACTCGTGATGATCGGCAACGGCATGGCCGGCTGCCGCACGCTCGAGGAACTGCTCAAGCTCGCGCCGGACATGTACGACATCACGGTATTCGGCGCCGAGCCGCACCCCAACTACAACCGCATCCTGCTCTCTCCCGTGCTGGCGGGCGAGATGATGCTGCCCGACATCGTGCTCAACGATCTCGCCTGGTACGAGAACAACGGCATCGCGCTGCACGCGGGCAAGACGGTGACGAAGATCGACCGGGTCAAGCGCAAGGTCATCGCCGCCGACGGCACCGAGGCCGGGTACGACCGCCTGCTGCTGGCCACCGGTTCCTTGCCCTTCATCCTGCCGGTGCCGGGCAAGGATCTGCCGGGCGTGATCGCCTATCGCGATATCGCCGACACCGAGGCGATGATCGACGCGGCCAAACACCACAAGCACGCGGTGGTGATCGGCGCCGGCCTGCTCGGCCTGGAAGCGGCCAACGGCCTCAAGCTGCGCGGCATGGACGTGACCGTGGTGCATCTGGCCGACTGGATCATGGAGCGCCAGCTCGACAAGACCGCAGCCGATCTCTTGCAGAAGTCGCTCGAGGCCAAGGGCATGAAATTCCTCCTCGGCAAGCAGACGGCCGAGCTGGTCGGCGGCGAGAGCGGTCGCGTCGCGGCCATCAAGTTCAAGGATGGCGCATCCATCCCCGCCGAGCTGGTGGTGATGGCCGTCGGCATCCGTCCGAATATCAAGCTGGCCGAGAGCGCCGGCATCCACTGCGAGCGCGGCATCGTGGTCGACGACACGCTCCAGACCTTCGATCCGAAAATCTACGCCGTCGGCGAATGCGTCGCCCACCGCGGCATCGCCTACGGCCTGGTGGCGCCGCTGTTCGAGCAGGCCAAGGTCTGCGCCAACCACCTGGCCGAACACGGCATCGGCCGCTATACCGGATCGGTGACCTCGACCAAGCTCAAGGTCACCGGCATCGACGTGTTCTCGGCCGGCGACTTCATGGGCGGCGAGGGCACGGAAGACCTGCTGCTGTCCGATCCCAAGGGTCCCCAGGGCGGCCTCTACAAAAAGCTGGTGCTCAAGGGCAACAAGCTGGTCGGCGCCGTGCTCTACGGCGAGAGCGAGGACAGCAACTGGTACTTCAAGCTGATGCGCGAAGGCACTGACATCTCGGCCTTGCGCCACCGCCTGCTGTTCGGCGAGACGCATCTGGGCGATTCGGGCCATGGCGGCCAGAGCCGCGCCGCGGCGATGAAGGACAGCGACCAGGTCTGCGACTGCAACGGCGTGTGCAAGGGCGACATCGTCAAGGCGATCACCACCAAGGGCTTGTTCACGCTCGACGACGTCAAGGCCCACACCAAGGCCGCCGCCTCCTGCGGCTCCTGCACCGGCCTGGTGGAGCAGATCCTCGCGCACACCCTCGGCGGCGAATACTCGGCGCCCGAGATCAAGCCGATGTGCAAATGCACCGACGCCAGCCACGATCAGGTGCGCGCCGCGATCCGCGAGCAGCATCTCACCTCCATCGCCGACGTCATGGCGAAACTCGAATGGAAGCGGGCGGACGGCTGCCCGTCCTGCCGCCCGGCGCTCAACTACTACCTGATCTCCACCTGGCCGAACGAGGCCAAGGACGACTACCAGTCGCGCTACATCAACGAGCGGGCGCACGCCAACATCCAGAAGGACGGCAGCTATTCGGTGGTGCCGCGACTCTTCGGCGGTTCGGTGACGGTGGATCAGTTGCGCGCCATCGCCGACGTCGCCGAGAAGTTCGAGGTGCCGGAAATGAAAATCACCGGCGGCCAGCGCATCGATCTCTTCGGCGTGAAGAAGGAAAAGCTGCCCGAAGTGTGGGGCTTCCTCACCGAGCGCGGCCTGGTCTCGGGCCACGCCTACGGCAAGGCGCTGCGCACGGTGAAGACCTGCGTCGGTTCCGACTGGTGCCGCTTCGGCGTGCAGGACTCGACGCAGATGGGCATCGACCTGGAAGAAATGACCTGGGGCTCGTGGACGCCGCACAAGTACAAGATGGCCGTGAGTGGTTGTCCACGGAACTGCGCCGAGGCGACGATCAAGGACTTCGGCGTGGTCGGCATCGACTCCGGCTGGGAACTGCACGTCGGCGGCAACGGCGGCGTGAAAGTCCGCGCCACGGATCTCTTGTGCCGCGTCACCACGCGCGAGGAAGTGCTGGAATACGCGGGCGCCTTCATGCAGATCTACCGCGAGGAGGCGCGTTATCTCGAGCGCACCGCGCCCTGGATCGAACGCGTCGGCCTGCCTTACATCAAGACCCGCGTGGTGGAGGATGCCGCGGGTCGCGCGAGCGCCTACAAACGCCTCCTGGAATCGCAGGAAGTCTACCGCTTCGACCCCTGGGCCGAGCGGGCGCAGGGTGTGGACAAGCATGAATTCACCCCGCTCAAAGTAATCGCGGCCTGAAGGGAAAAATGATGAACGCAATCGTGGAGAAGACCGTGCAGGAACAATGGATCGAAGTGGGCGGCGTCGCCGACATTCCGCGTGACGGCGCGCGCGTGGTGAAGACGCCGCTGGGCGACATCGCCGTGTTCCGCAACATGGCGGACGAGGTGTTCGCGCTGCGCGACAAGTGTCCGCACAAGGGCGGACCGCTGTCGCAGGGCATCGTCTACGGCCGCCGCGTGGCCTGCCCGCTGCACAACTGGCACATCGCACTGGAGAGCGGCATGGCGGTGGCGCCCGACGAGGGCTGCGCCGCGTCCTTCCCGGTGCGCGTGGAAGGCGAGCGCGTCTATCTGTCGCTGACGCCGAACGAGCACTGTTCGAACCACTGACATGCTTTTCGGTCGCGACAAAAAGAACCCCATCAAGCTCGTCGACAAGGGCGTCGTCGAGTGGAAATACGCCGCCTGCGGCTACTGTTCCACCGGCTGCTCCATCGAGGTGGGGCTGAACGCGGCGGGCACGCCGGTTTCCTCGCGCGGCGTGGCCGATGCCGACGTCAACCGGGGCAAGCTGTGCCTCAAGGGCATCTTCGAGCACGAGCTGTTCGCATCCGCCGGACGCGGCCTCAAGCCGCTGATGCGAGAAAAATGGCATGACGAATGGGAGCCCGCCACCTGGGATACGGCCCTCGACAAGTTGCATGACGAAATCCGCCGCGTCCAGGAAAAGCACGGGCCGGACTCCTTCGCCATCATTTCCACCGGCCAGATGCTGACCGAGGAGTTCTACACCCTGGGCAAGCTCACGCGCGGCCTGATCGGCACCAACAACTACGACGGCAACACCACGCTGTGCATGTCCTCGGCGGTGTCGGGCTACAAGCGTTCCTTCGGCTCCGACGGCCCGCCCGGCTGCTATGAGGATTTCGAACATACCGACTGCCTGATCGCCTGGGGCTCCAACCTGCCCGAGCAGCACCCCGTCATTTACTGGCGCATGAAGGAGGCGCAGGAAAAGCGCGGCTTCCCCCTCATCGTGGTGGACCCGCGCGTGACCATGCTGGCCCAGAACGCCCACCTGCACCTGGCCATCACGCCCGGCACCGACGTGGTGCTGATGAACGCGATGATGCATGTCATCCTCAAGGAGGGACTGGAGGACAAGCGCTACATCGAGGCCAATACCCATGGCATCGACGCGCTGCGGGCCGAGGTCGAGAAATACGACCCGGTGACGGCCTCGAAGATCTGCGGCATCGACGAGGACACCATCCGCGTGGTGGCGCGCACCTTCGCCGGGGCCGGCGCGGCCATGCAGATATGGACCATGGGCATCAACCAGTCCACGCACGGTTCCGACGGCGTGGTCGGCATCAACAATCTGGCGCTGATCACCGGCAACGTCGGCAAGCCCGGCGGCACCAGCCTGTCCATCACCGGCCAGTGCAACGCCATGGGCACGCGCGAGTGGTCGTCCTGCTCCGGCCTGCCGAACTATCGCGCGCTGGAGAACCCCCAGCACCGGGAAGAAGTGGCGAAGTTCTGGAATGTCGATCCGGAGTTTTTCCCCAAGCAGCGCGGCATGCTCCAGACCGACATCTACCAGGCGATGGAAGCCGGGCGGATCAAGGGCATCTGGCTGATCGCCACCAACCCCATGTCGTCCCTGCCCAACACGGCGCGGATTCGCCGCGCGATGGAGCAGCTGGAATTCTGCTGCGTGCAGGACTGCTACCAGGACACCGAGAGCGCCCAGTACGCCCACATGTACCTGCCCGCCGGCACCTGGGCGGAGAAGGACGGCGTCATGACCAACACCGAACGGCGCATCAGCCGCGTCACACCCATCACGCCGCCGCCGGGCGAGGCCAAGCCGGACCTGTGGATCTTCAACCGCGTGGCGGAACGCTTCAACAAGGAGGGCCGGGTGACGTTCCCGGAAAATGCCGGCGACATCTTCCTGGAGATGGGGCGTTTGTCGCGTGGCCGCCTGGCCGACATCTCCGGCATGAACCATGAACTGCTGGAACAAAACCGCGGCGTACAGTGGCCCTACACCGCCGATCAGGCGGCGCGCGGCGAAGCCCCGCCCAGGGGCGGCAAGCGCCTCTACACCATGGACGCCACCTTCAGCTATCCGGACGGCCGCGCCAAACTGATCCCGCTGCCCTTCATCGACAACAATGAAGTACCGGACGAAAAGTTTCCGATCTGGCTCAACACCGGGCGGCTGGTCGAGCACTGGCACGGCCGCACCAAGACCGGCAAGATCGGCAACAACAACAAGTTCAGCCCCATCCCCTTCATCGAGATCAATCCCGACCTGGCTGCGTCCCTGGGCATCCAGCGTGGCGACTATGTACGCATGGTGTCGCGCCGCGGCGACGCGGTGGCGATGGCGCAGCCGACGCAGCGGGTGCCGAAGAACATGGTGTTCCTGCCCTTCCACTTTCACGACTGCGCCAACCGCCTGACCCTGGGCCTGCTCGACCCGCACTCGCGCCAGCCCGCCTACAAGCAGTCCGCCATCCGCATCGAGCGCATCGCCGACCAGCAGGCGGCGGCGCAGCTGTCGATGGAAATGCGCAAGTTCTGAGGTAATCCCCATGTTCCCCGTACGCGAAAACGAACCCGACTACGCACTGCTCAAGGATCCCGCCTGCCTGAGCCACAATCGCTATGGCCAGCCCATCGAGACCGTGCCGGCGGGCCATGCGCTGCGCGAGCGCAGCCTCGACATCAACAATGATGCCGGCATCGGCACCAACCCCAACCGCTACAGGCAGCACGGCTTTTTCTTCAACGCCGACAACTGCATCGCCTGCCATGCCTGCGAATCGGCCTGTTCGGAAAAGAACGACGTCCCCGCGCATCTCGCCTTCCGTTCCGTCGGCTTCGTCGAGGGCGGCAGCTACCCGAACACCCAGCGCCTCAACATCTCGATGGCCTGCAACCATTGCGACGACCCGGTCTGCCTCAAGGGCTGCCCGACCCGCGCCTATACCAAATTCGCCGAATACGGCGCGGTGCTGCAGGACCCGGACATCTGCTTCGGCTGCGGTTACTGCACCTGGGTGTGCCCCTACAACGCGCCGCAACTCGACCCGGTCAAGGGCCAGGTATCCAAGTGCAATATGTGCGTAGACCGGCTGGAGGTGGGGCTGAAACCGGCCTGCGTCTCCGCCTGCCTCGGCAAGGCTCTGGATTTCGGCGTCATCGAGAACATCCCGGAAGGCCGCAGCCAGGCCAAGACCGAGATCCCCGGCTTTCCGCGCGCCGACATCACCCATCCCAACATCCGCTTCCAGCAGACGCGCGTCACCCAGCGCGAGATGGCGCGGCTGGACAGCATGCCGCTGAAATACCACCGCGACGACAGCACGGGACGCTTCGTGCCCGTGCTCGACCCCAAGCACGGCTTCGCGCGGCAGTGGAACCTCGGCAAGCTGCTGGGCTCGCACGAGAACGCCCACGTCGCGTTCACCCTGTCGGTGCAATCCGTCATGGGCGCCTTCCTGCTGCTGGTCCTGGGCGGCTGGCTCGGTCTCGCGGCGCTCGTCGAGTACGCCGCGAGCGCCGCCTGGCTGCCGACCCTGGGCGTCATGCTGGCGCTGCTGGGTTTCGGCCTGTTCCGCCTCAACCTGCACCTGGGCAAGCCGCTGCGCTTCTACCGCGGCTTCAACAACTGGCGGCTGTCGCCGGTAAGCCGCGAGATCGCCGGGGTGTCGCTGTTCGCGGGTTCGCTGGCGGGCTTCGGCTTCTTCAACCTGTTCCCCGACTTTCCCCTTGCCGACTGGCTGAAACCCGCCAGCGCGGCGGCCGGTCTGCTGGGATCGAGCGTCGGCGGCTACTACATGATCCGGCTCTACCGCATCCCCGCACGGCCGTTCTGGAACCACTGGCATACCGATGCGGCCTTCGTCGGCGCCGCCTTCAACCTGGGCGGATTGTTGCTGGCGCTGCTGGCGCTCGTCTTCGGCGTCATGAGCCCGGAACTGACGCGCCTGCTGGCGGCTTCGATCGGCCTCGGCCTGGCGCTGGAAGCGTTGGGCCTGCTGGCGCACGCCCGCGCGCTGAAAGCGGCGCACAGCGAAGGCGCGGCCTCGTTCTACGAGCAGACCACGACCTACGGCCACCCCTACCGGCTGCGCAACGGCCTGCTCGGACTCTCGCTGCTGCTGGCCGCGGCCATCGCGGTGACGGGCGCTCCGCTCCTGTTCGTCCCGCTGGCGCTGGCCGCCATGTCCGCCGCCATCCTCGGCCGCGCCCTGTTCTATGTGCTGGTCATCCCGACCACGATGCCCGGCGCCTTCTTCTGGCGCAACAAGGGCTTCGTCGAGCATGCGCGCGCGACCGGCCTGGCAAGGATGCCGCAGGTCGGCGTGGTCATGGAAGGCCGCTAGGAAGCGAACGGGTCGCGGGCGCCGAAAATCGAGGCGATCTTGTTCGCGCCGAACGGCGTTGCCGGTCTCGCGCGCGGCAAGCCGGCAAACAAGGCCGGCGCCCGAATCAAGCCACCGCCGCCCGCCACGGCATCGACAAAGCCGGCGAAAACCGCCGCCAGCAGCAGCAGCCCGGCGGGGGCGGGTGTCATTGAAGATTGTCGCTCGGATGCCGTCTCGCCAGCGCCGACTTTTTCATAGCCGGTCGAGCGGGCTGGTTACGCCACGCCCGCCCTTGTTCAGCACATGGGTGTAGATCATGGTGGTGCTCACATCCGAGTGCCCCAGCAGCTCCTGCACCGTGCGAATATCCTGGCCGCTTTCGAGCAGATGCGTGGCGAAGGAATGGCGCAGCGTGTGCGGCGTCGCCGGCTTGGCCAGGCGCGCCGCGGTCACCGCCTTTTTCATCGCCCGCTGCAGCAGCTTTTCGTCGATGTGGTGGCGGCGCACCCGGCCGCTGCGCGGATCGGTCGAATGACTACCCGAGCAAAACACGAACTGCCAAGGCCATTCGGTCGCCGCGTTCGGATACTTCTTCGCCAGGGCATCGGGCAGCCACGCCTCGGCCCGGCCGGCGGCGAGATCGTCATCGAAAATCAGGCGGCGGCGCGCCAGATGCTCCACCAGCGGCGAGGCCAGCGCGGCGGGCAGCATGGTGACCCGATCCTTGGCGCCCTTGCCCTCGCGGATCAGAATTTCATTGCGACCGAAATCGACATCCTTCACTCGCAGCCGGACGCATTCCATCAGGCGCATGCCCGTGCCGTAGAGCAACTTGCCCATCAGGGCATGCACGCCGTCCATGCGCTCCAGCACGGCGCGTACCTCGGCCGGCGTCAGCACCACCGGCAAACGCTTGGACGGCTTGGCGCGAGTCACGTTGTCCAGCCACGGCAATTGAATCTCCAGCACCTCGCGATAGAGGAACAACAGAGCCGAAAGCGCCTGATTCTGCGTCGAGGATGCAACCCCGCCGACAACGGCCAAATCGCTCAGAAACGCCTCGACCTCCGGCGCCCCCATGTCACGCGGGTGACGCTTGCCGTGGAAAATAATGAAGCGTTTGATCCATTGAACATATTGCGCTTCGGTCCGAATGCTGTAATGCTTCACCCTGATGCGCGCACGGACCTGATCGAGGAGTTTTGGCGCGGAGGTGGTTTCAGGTTCTATCGAAGGGGTCATATTCATGATCTGCCAACGTAAGTTGAATTATCTCAGCAGGATACAACATCGTGATTCAAGATAGGCACCGCATGGATCGGGGATATACACCGATTCGTGTGTTCACATAACGTTGAACTAAACCGCTGACGCGGTGGTAGCGAGAGCTGCCACCGCGTTGTGATTTCTGGCGACGGGAGCGTCCCCGATCATTCGTTGGTAAGAAGCGTAAGCGGCATGCGATGGCATCCTCGGTGGTGGGAATTTTCC
>JAUYFI010000167.1 GCA_030691075.1 Sulfurisoma sp.
TACATTGGCGCTCTCCGGCGGCAGCAACCGCGCCACTGCCCTGTTCCTGAATGCTTCTCCGTACCGTGCCATCTTTCGTCCTTATCGCCCCCAAGTTCCAGATCATATCGGGGCGACAACTATTCTGACGCGGGGGGGAACCATTTCATTGGTTATACCGGTCAAGACTTGTATGTCATTGGGAATAGATACGCCAGGATTCATCAAGCTCTGAAAACGGTCGATGATCTTGCCCTCGGCGATGAGGACAATCGCGATTTCTGTCGGCCGCGCACCAAAGGCCGGAGAGAGGCCGGTTGTTTCGAAGTCTATAACTGCATGGATGCTCATGATGTGAACGGGTGGATTCGAGCCTGAAGTTCAACGGCGTTATGACGCGAGTGTAACTGCTTCATGAAAACTTCGTGGGGCGACATATATCAACTGTCTCCACACTCAATGCCGTTCGAGGCATATTTCACGCACATAGCAATCACTTTTCAACGCCGCGCACCTTTCTCGCAAAGCGATACAAAGTCATCCGGTGCTTAGCAAATGACAATGCTCGCCTGGCGGAATGGCATCAGCCTATTGATCAGGGGGAGGCCTACAGACGCTGAACCAGTTGGGAAAGCCAGTCGATGTAGGGTGTTCAATGCGAGTCGCGCACACATGGTCAATTCAGACCGCGCAACAGCAGTAAAGCGGCAGCCGCAGCATTGTTTGTGCCACTTTTGCGGAGGAACCTGCCGACAACGTTACCGCCTCAAGACCCATCCAGGCCTGCTTGTTGTGAGCCCAATTCCTCAGTTGCACCGTTTAGAACGGTATGGGGTCGTCGTCCGGATAGAAGACGGTTGACGTCTTGCCGCCAGCCTTGTTCGGCCGGGGCGCTTGGCCGCTTCCGCCACCTCCAACACCTTCGCTTGCGTGACTATCGCGGCTGGCGCTCCCCAGCATTTGCATCCGGTCACCCCGAATCTCAGTCGAGTACCGGTCCTGCCCATCCTTGTCCTTCCACTTACTGGTACGGACCGAGCCTTCGACATAGATCTGGCTGCCCTTCTTCAGGTACTGGCCACAAACTTCCGCCTGCCGCCCGAAAAAAGAAACGCGGTGCCACTCGGTGGCTTCCTGTTTGTCGCCGTCTTTATCCTTCCATGCGTCGGTGGTGGCGAGCCGAAGATTTGCAACGGACTCGCCACCTGGCAACTGGCGCATCTCCGGATCCGCGCCTAAATTTCCAATCAGAATTACCTTGTTGACCGATGGCATGTCGCTAGCTCCTTTGTGTTCATAGCATTCCTACTTGTAAAGATTGTTGGCAGAGCCGCTCGAGACGCACGCTCCACGAATGATCCGCACGACCAGAAGGACGAGCAAAAACCCGGGCAGAATCGCAAAGATTTGACAAGCGACGAGCCAATGGAAGGCTAGGCCACTCCATGTACCGGTCCTGTGCCGCGCTGACCTGCAATCAGGACCCCGATCGGTGCCCAGGGACGTCATCCTGAACCAACACCAAAGAGTGCGGCCTGCCGCGGTGATTTGGCTCGCGGCTTGGTGACCGCTGATGCGTTTCCTGCGGAAGATCTCGCTTTTGCAGCCCCTGCCTCGAGCAGTCTCACGATCTCCGCAGTCAATACATCCAGCCCCAGCTTCTTCGGTATGACCTCTTCGAGAGATCGGGAAAGCGCCTTGATGGCAATAAGCATTCCCCGATCTTTCGGCGACAAGCGCGCGAGCGTCTGCCGCCATTCCCAGAACTGCTTGAACTTCGTATGCCTCGCGGATAGCGAGCGCACCAGAGCCTTGGCTGCTGCCTTAGACGATGAATCTGGAACCTCGTTGTGGCGTGCACGATGCTGGCGGATCGCGGCCATCCAGCCACCATCAAGTCGTCGCACGAACGTCGTCGCCAAGGTGCTGCAGCGGGTGCCGTCCACCTTACGGACCGACCAGACCTGCATGCTGCCCATACGGCAACTGCAAGTGTAGCTGCCGACGCAATGATCCATGGCGTTGCCTTCATCGATAAGTTCCGCTGCCGTAAGCAGAGGCACGATCACGCGATCTTCGGCTATGAACTGATCCATGGGAGCGATCCAGGTCAGCCCTCTGATCATGGCGTGATCCTCGTCGTTATCCGACTGCTGCCGGCGAAAGGCGCCCTGCCAGCGTCGCACGATATCCAGCAAGCGGGTAAATAGAACATGGCCAAGGGCGCGGGCCATCACCTGCTCGATGGCATCCGCAGCCGCGCGATTGCAGGCCAGCCATTCCGCGTGCCAAGACTTGTCGCCACTCACGCGAAAGCCAAGAACCTGGCGCAGCGCGTTGCGCAGGTCTATCAGACCTGCCGACAGTGCGGCGTCACCACCCAGGTCGGGCATCTTCAGGACATACCCTGCCTGCGCGGCGGTGGCCAGCCAAAACCGATTCTGCAGCCTGGCAATGGGGCTTCCGGTGACACGCTCGATCAAGGTAACCACCTCGCCCATCCGACCCCACGCCTCATCAGATTGCGGGCGGTATTCAGGGACGATTACGTTCAAGGCCCATGCTAGCCGGCGCACGTCGCCGCGCCATGCGTGGGCGAGAATCTCCACCGGGCAGACGGAGATGGCCTTGATTACCGATGGTGAAACCTCGAATAACCCGGCCAGAGTCTCAACCAAGGGTGCCCCGTCGTCGATCGCCTTGCGTACTCTGTCCGGGATTGCACCGAGGCTTTCGTTCCACAGGACGTGCCGCATGATCCACGGGTAAAGCCGGGCTGCCTGTATCCGGTTGCGACGCAGGACGGGCGTGCCGCCCGCTAGGTAGTTGTAAAACCCCGGAGGGGGCGGATCGGCAAATTCTCCCAGTCGGGCCACGATTTCCTGGTCCAGGCCTGCCAGAAATGCATCGAGGCGTTGGCGCAGATGTGTCTGTGTATCGTTGAGAAGTCGCTGACGCAGGGACGACAGTTCATCCGTACCGAGCGAATGCGTGGCGGATGCAAGGCAACCATTTACTACTGCGGCAACATTCCAACTCGCGATGTCCGCGAATGGCACATCGACGACTTCGACGGCGATCCCGTGGCGCTCATGGATGAGATCGGTGGCATGGGTGAGCGGATAGTCGTTCGCGGTCGCCTCGGCCAGGGTCGGTGCGATGGCGGCAAGTAGCGCGATGTCGGGAATGTCTCGCTGGGAGATAATCACGGACACGACAAAGCCGTTATCGAGTTCGAGCAAGGCACGGAACGGCAACAGGCGCCGCGCGCGCGATGCCAGCAGATGGGGAGAATCAGGAAAAAGGAGAGCCTGCCGGAGCATCTTGTCGTTCAAGAATCATTGAGTTGGCCAGGGCGCGCTGATTCCGATGGATGCCGATTGTCGAAGATGCTGGCGGCGAGCAGGAATCGCCGCGCAAGGGCCATTAGCGCTTTGACATCCAATAGATGAACAACCCGAGAACGAAAAGTCCGAACAATTCGGAAGGCGGCTCATCGTATTCCGGCCAGCCACGCGCCAAGGCTTCGCCGGACCACAAGAAGGCAGACATGAGAGCGGCGAGTTTCCACATGGCGGGCTGGAGCGACCGGATGACAGGCCGGCAATCTTCGACGCATAATCGCCGCAGTGCAAGGAAAAACGTAGGGGAAAAATGAGAATGTTGCGCAGCACAATGACAGGATCGCCCTCGGGCTTCGATGTGCAGCTGTCCGCGCTGATTCCACAGCGCGACTACAGCGACTTGAACGGACAAGACAGCCAGCTGAGGGTTTGGCTCCCCGATCCCGCCAAGCGGGCGCTCGAGGAGGTGTGTGAAGTTCACAAGGCATCCATGACGGCGTATCTGACCGAATACCTCGCCAGTTACCTCTTTGGGTACCACGAGGTGCTGCGGATGCGGGCAAACAACGCAGGACTGTACGAACCGCCACCGATGCGACGAAGCTGCGCGATGTCGCCCGCGCCTCCGCCACCTGAACCCGACCTCGGCAAGAACATCTTTGCGCTCAAGATCTGGGTACCGGATAAGATCAAGAACGGCCTTCAACTGGCGGCGGACCGAGCAGGAATCACTCTTGGAGAATTTTCTCGGGCACTGATCTGCGCGCATTTGTTCGGCCGCGAATATGGACCAAGCCGGCTGATGGAAGGAACATCATTGAATGCGACTGTTGCAAAAAGCTGGGAAAACGAACATTGAGATCGCGTTGTAATTTAAAAAGACTGACGGTCGAGTGTCGAATGACCGGCAGCCCTTAGGCGGGGAACTTCCTCGCGGTGTGGACCACGTTCAGCACGACGATCGCGTCGGGGAGCAGTTTGACGAACGCGATGTAGGGAAGGCGGCTGACCACCAGTTCGCGGGCGCCAGGGATTCGTTCGCTCTTACGTATCCGCTCAGGGAATGGCGGCAGCCCTTCGACCTGGTCCACGATGCGCCGCTTTATCATTTCCGCGACCCGCGGTCCGGCTTCGGCGTAGTAGTACGCGAGTATTTCCTCGAGGTCGTCGAGCGCCTCGTCGGTCCAGACGATCCGCATGCCTACGCGGTCTTACGGGCGAGCCTCGCGTCCAAGCGGGCCTTCAGCGAAGCCATCGCGTCCGCGTGCTCGTGCAGGCCGGTCTCCCCGGCGTCCACGCGCCGCAGGGTCCGGGCGACTTTTCCGAACAGCCATTCGTCGTATCCGGGTTCCTTGTCCATGATGAGCTCCTGGATCAGGGTGTCGGCAGCGTCCTCGATAGAGATCATGATCCCGACGGGGCGGTCGTTTTTCGTGACGACGACGGGCTCGCGCCTGGCGGCATCGAGGAATTCGCCAAAATGGTTCTTGGCCTCGCGGGCCGTCATGACTTTCATGTCCATGTCCTTGGGGATAACTCGTAAGTGTCCATTGTAGCTACAATGGACACAAATGGTCATTGCCGAAGAAGCGTGATACCCGACATTCCCCAGAACTGATCGGATTCAGGATGCGTTGATCGCAGCGGCCACGAAATCCAGCGCGGGCTGATCGATGACGATGCCGATGTGGTTGACGCCGGGCAGCAACCTCGCTCGCAGCAGCGGCTGGCGTGGTTCCAACAGCGGCGCGTAGCGCTCGGCGACGAACAACTCATCCGCCGCGCCGACCAGAACCAAGGCGGGTCGGGTGATTGCCGCGACGTCAGCAAGGTAGTCTTCATGCGGGCGGAAATTCAGCAGGGCACGCCAGGTTGAGGAAAGATCAACCGAAAAAGTCGGCGCTGGCGGGACGGCAGGTGCGGACCCATCATTGTCCAACCCAGCGTTGAGCGTCAGGTGCTCCTTCAACACCCAACATTCTCCGTGGTCGCCAGAATCAGAATATTGCGCTTGCACTATCTAACCTTATAGGTTAATGTCGCCGCAATGGAAAAGCGTAAGCCACACTACGATTTGGCCATCGTGCAGCTCGCCGTGCGACAGCGCGGCGCGGATGCCTTCACCGCTACCGCCCTGGTGGGGGGTGCGCGTGGAGGGTTCGATTGTGATTCAGTTCAAGGAGAAATGAGATGCCCCGTGAATGTCTGAACTGCGAACAGGGAAGGCTGCGGCATGCCGTCAAAGATGTGCCGTATGAATACAAAGGCCACGCGACAGTGGTGCCCAAGGTTGCCGGCTGGCATTGCCCTCATTGCCACGAGGTCGAATTCGACCCGGGAGAAGGCAAGCGCTTCGCCGAGGCCATCAAACGCATCGCCACCGAGATCGATGCCCAGGAGGCTGCCGAACTGGCGAGAATCCGCAAGAAGTTGAAGCTGACCCAACTCGAAGCCGCGCGAATCACCGGCGGCGGGCCGAATGCCTTTTCGCGGTACGAGAGAGGCAAGGCCCGTCCACTACCTGCCGTGACCAATCTATTCCGGCTTCTTGATCGACACCCGGAACTGCTGAACGAATTGCAGAACTGATCGCTTTGTGAACTAATAACCTGGTCTTGCCATCACGAAACGATCTCAACGTAGCCGATCAATTCGGCCGAATAACTGCCATCACCGCTCGCCGCGCCCTTGTGCCTCAGTTCGCGCTGTAGCGTTGGTTCAACTGTGTGAACAAAGAGATCGAGCCGTTGATCCGGCGAAAACTTCGGCGTCGTGGTTGGCGCTTGCAGGTAGCGTTCGCATTGGCGCTCTACGGCGGGTACCCTCGTGCCATCTTGCTTGACCGCAATCGGTTGCACCACCACGCGGCGTTCGCCGTTTCCGGCAGATGCCTCCACCATCCAGAACGACAGCAGAACCGGCTCCTCGACATCGCCGATCACGGCGATCCCGAGTTCCTCTGGCGGCACGCTGCGCCAGCGGCCAAGCTCTTCCTGTACCAGCGGATGATCCAGTCCCATCAATTCAACATCGTCGCTGCTCGTGGCCGTGTCGCGGTTCAGTGTGAATCGTGCCCGGCGAGCGCCATCGACAGTCACGAGATCGAAGGTCGCGTCGTCAACCTTGATGAGTCGCTGCTGTCGATCTGCCACCGCCGCCGACATGAATTGCACCAACCGATCAAGGCTCGATGAAATATCGGAAAAGGGCTTGTAGTCGTCGAGGCTGAAGCCTTGGAGGTCTTGAAACAAGTCGAACACCACCTGCCGCGCTTCGCGCGAATTCGATAGCGCCGCCTCAAGCTCCACCTGGGTGCGCGTAAGCGTAGGGTCGGACAGTGCCTCTTGGTAGAGACGGTCGTAGTTGAGTCGCTCTGACAATTGACCCAGAATCTGCGCACGTAGATCTTCGGCGACGTTCCCTTGATCATCCACCTTGCCCACCGTCCGCGCGATTTCTGTCAGTTTCTCTTCGAGCAACAGGAAGATGCGCCCCTCGATGGTGTCCGAAAGCACAAGGTTGTAAACCTGCGCCGTGTGGTTTTGCCCATAGCGGTGGATGCGCCCGATGCGCTGCTCCATATCCATCGGGTTCCACGGCAGATCGAAGTTGAACAAGATGCGGGCGAATTGCAGGTTGATTCCTTCGCGCCCAGCTGCCGTACATACCAAGACACGTGGCCCGTCCTTCAGGCGGAAACGGCGCTCTGCCGCGAGCTTCGCGCCGTGGTCGCCACCACGCAATACCACCACACCCTGACCGGGAAATGTCTGTTCGATTTCACGGGCGATCAAATCCACCGTGCCGAGGTAGGTGGCAAACACCACGATTTTTTCGTTCGGGTTTTGCCGCCATAAAATGCCAAGGCCATCGAGCAGCTTCTGCGCTTTGGTTTCGCGTTTCTGCGGGAATACCGCCAATAATTCACCGATGCGCAAACGCTCTTCAGGCAAGTGCATTTCAACGACTGCCGATACTGCTTCCTCTGCGTGCGCTGCCGAATACTCGCTGCCATAGGGATCGGAGGCCATCTCCAGCGCTTCTTCGTCCAGCTTCTTAACCAGCCGGTACTTCAGGTCGGCCAGCACGCGATCCACCTCACTGCGCCCAATGTTGTCGCGTGATAAGTTGAACTCTTGGTGGATCAGCTCGCGCGCTTCATCCGTCAAACGCTCGCGACCCTCAATGTCTAAATCCTTGTCACGCAGGAATGCCTCGTGCAGCGTCAGCATCAGCAGGCGGCGCTTTAGCGTTCGGCGCACGGCGGCAAAACTTGACGCGGCAATTTTCTGAAATATCGCCATCAAAAAACCGAGGGCCCGCCCTTGGCCACCTTGACGTCGTGCGAGGTCGAAGCCGTCTTCCAGATATTCGCGCAGCTTCTCGTAGAAGCGACGCTCCGCATCGATCATGACGAAGGATTCGGTATGTACCCAGCGTCGGGCGAACAGCGGCGATCCGTCCGGCTGACAGGCGTCGGCCTTGGTGCGGCGGAACATCACGGTGTTGAGGCGATGGCGGTGTTCCAGCATTTCCTCCGGGCTGCCGAACAGCGTGGGGTTCAATAGCTGTATCAGCATCCAGAATTGAAAGTGATTACCTTGGTGCGGAGTCGCGGAGAGAAGCATCAGATCGCGCGCATGATCCTTCAGCGCTTCGACCAGCTTGTAATTCTCGGTTTTCCTGACCTTGCCGCCGGTACGGTAGGCCGTGAGGTGATGCGCTTCGTCGAACACCACCAGATCCCAACGCGGCGCGTCCAGCAGACGCTTGATACGCGCGGGGCGCTTCAATGTGTCGATGCTGGCGATTAGCCGGTCGTGCTTGGCGAAGGCATTGGTCTTGCGGTCGGTAATGTCTCCCTCGGAGCCGAATACCTCGAAATCGAGATTGAATACATCGTTCAGTTCGCGGTGCCAGTTGTTCACCAGTCCCGCAGGCACCACCATCAGCGCCCGTGTCAGTTCGCCTCGACTCGCCAGTTCGCGCAGGATCAGTGCCGTCTCGATGGTCTTGCCCAGCCCCACCTCGTCGGCAATGAGGTAGCGTCGGGGTGACGCGGTGGCAATGCGATGCGTCAGTACCACCTGATGCGGCAGCAGATCGATCTTGGCCGAAGTCAGCGCCGATGCGCTTTCCATCACCGGTAGCGCGTGTGCCTCGTAGGAAAGCCACACCTTGCGTGCGCGATCAAAGCTGCCGTCCACCGCGCGCAGAATGCGTTCGGTGCGCGACAACTCACGACGAATCATCGCTACCGGTACGCGGCGTTCGCCGACACCGAAAAACGCGCGCAAATAACCATCGTGCGCGGCATCGAGTACGACTCCTTGGCCGTACTCACGGTGGGTAATGCGTTCGCCGGGGGCGAAATTTGATGGTGTAGCTTCTGAAATCACGCGGGTGTTCCCAGCTTTTCCAGATGATCCAGCCAGGCGGCGAAATGCGGGCAGGTCGCACGAATCGCATCCAGCCCAATATCCTTCAGGACAGCAACGGCGCTTGTTTTGCGGAATCCCATGCCATAACTCTCAAGGCGTTTGCTCGGATGGGTTTCCTTGCCGTGATTGATGTTCTCCGGGCCATCAGCATCTTGGCAAGCACGCTCCATAGCATCCCTGACATCAGCTTTGCCAAAATAGTCTGCCACCTTGGAGGGGCTGGAAAAATACCAAGTCTCAAACTCGTGCAGTGCAATAAACGGGATGAAACGCTGCGGCTTTCCCACCGCTTCCGAGATTGCGACCTCAACGGTCTGCACGCGATCCCGCGCAGCCCCATGGCTAGTGGAGGCTTCAGATACCCCCGGAAAATTATCCGGCAAGCCATAGAAATCGAGCAGTGTAGTCACCCAGGCTTCGGTATCGGCAAGCAGGGGGCTCAGGCTGAGCTGGACATTCGACCAACGATTGCCGCCGGTAAATTTCTTGCCGCTGGCCAGACGCTTGCTGACGACGCCGGTTGCGCGTGCGTAAACGCCAAAATTCTCAAGGTGGGGTGCAAGGATATTTTGAACGAACAATTCTTCGGAATCGCCCTCGACAAGAATCAGCAGCCTCGTCATGGCCGCCCCCCAAACACATTCTTTTCCCACAGTTCTCCGACGCTAAAATTCTCCAGCCACATTCGGTAGTCGTCCGCTTTCAAGCGCCGGAACAGGCTGCCTCTGCCGTCGTGATCGGCAACGATGACCTGCTCAAGCGGAAAATTATCCAGCAGTGTCACCGACTGCGTCGCCACCAAAATCTGCGTATGCTCGGAAGCCGCATCCAGCATTTCCGCAAGCAACCGAATCGCCAAAGGGTGCAGCCCAAGCTCTGGCTCATCAACAACGATAAGACTAGGCATGGCGCTTCGCGGCTGATTGAGCAAGGTTGTCAGACACACGAAACGCAATGCGCCATCCGACAAAGAATCCGCATCGAAATAGGCATCAGAATTTTTTTGCTTCCACTCCAGGCGGATCGTTTGCTCATTACGCCGCAGGGGTTCCAGCACGAAATCATCAAAATAGGGCGCGGCTAATTGAATCGTCGAAATCACACGTCGATATTCAACAGAGTGCTTCAATTTGAGCCAATACAGATACGCGGCAAGATTCGAGGCATCCTCACGCAAATAGCGGTTATCGTCGATATTGCAGGTGGCTTTCACCGCGGCCGTAGCTGAAGTGTCATGCAGGTGATACCTCCGCCAGCCCTCAATATGCCGCTTTGCGGAAGGGAATGCCTGGAGCTGATCTTCGGCCTCCTCTTCGGTCAATTCGCCGTGCGATATTGCTTCTTTCAGGTGGTGGTTTTCCTCTTCTCTGATTTGCTCTTCCAGATTGTCGATGTCCGCGCCGCCTTCAGACCACTCCACCGCCGAGCCCAGGATCGCCAACCCTTCCTTGGCAACCTCAAGGCGGTCTCCTGCAACCGGGATCAGCGTCTGTTCGTAAGAAAACTCATCGCTCGCGCAGGCAAAGAAGCAGGCTTTGGTGGTTTTCTTTCCGTGGTAGAGCAAGCGATCCGCCCCGCCGAGCCGCTTGACCAAAACATCCCGGTTACCAAGCGCAGACTCTTTGAAAAACGACAAGGCTCCCAGCAGGTTGGACTTGCCTGAGCCATTGGCACCGATCAATACATTCAATGCACCCAGCTCGATGGTTTGACGCTCGATGGATTTGAAGCCATGAATGGTCAGTTTCTTTAGCATTTCAGCCCCCTGAACTAGGTAATTCGCAAGTGAAACAAACCCGCAGACTTGCCGCCGTCGCGCAGCAAAATCTCCTGCGGATACTCGTGCGCCTCGCCCCACAAGACCCGGCCAAAGTCGATGCGCTCGTCGGCGTTGGGGAGTGCACAACGCCAGCTCACGGCATCGGTGGCTGGGTTAACAGTGATTCGGCCTGCACCCGAGGGCAGCCAGAAAATCAGCGCGGCCTGCCCGTCGTAAAACTCCTGGAAGGACAGAATGGCGTCTTTCATCGCCGAAGCCAACCAGCCTTCGGCATCCGTCGGGGTGAGCAAATCCAGACAACCGTCCAGCCCCGCTACCACCAAGGTGTTGCTGTCATTGCTCGGCAGATCATCTGGCCATTGCCCGCTTGCCTGAACGAATTGACGCAAACTCCACACCTCGCTGGCGGTGCTGACTTGGGCCAGCGCCTCGGCATCCCACAACCAACTGGTACCGCGCCGCTGCCACACAGTGTCGCGTAGCTGCTTCATAGCTCGTACTCCTCAAACAGCGTTCCCTGCTTCGGCTTGGGAGCCTGCGTTGCCGCCCAGTTGTTGAAGATCGACACCGCGCGGGACGCGGCATTGCGGGCGGCGGGATTAGCAGCACGTCTGGACAACCAATCGAGCAAAGGCTTCAAGGCCACGTGGGGTTTGAAGTTTTCATTCTTGAGCGTGTCTGAGGCATTGATGCCGCTGCCGTCATAGCAGGCACCGATCAACACCAGCGCCTGATCCAAGTCCGATGTGAGCTTGCGCTTGTGCTTGCCCTGCCAATCACGCGCAAAATCGAGCGGGTCGACCACCGTGAAAATCTTGCTCTTCTCGTTGCACCAGCCGCGCTGCACGAATTCATCCGGCGTCGTGATCGAGCCCTTGAGGAACTTCTGCAACTGGTCGCGGGCGATTTCAGCCTTGCCATCAAAGGTGCGCAGAAACTGGCGCGTCATCGGCTCGGCATTGACGGGGGGCGGCTCCTTGCCTTTGTCGGCGTCTTCGTCGATGAGCTGGTTGATGCCGACCAGTGCATCCTTTACCGAAATGGCTCGTCCCTCGTCGACGTAGACCTTGCCGTAATGGCGAGAGAAATATTCCAGCGCCTTGCCGCGCCGGATCACCTGAATGTCCGCCGCTGGCAGACCCTCCTTGGCGTGGTTCTCCAGCATCCCCTGCAATTGGCGCACGTCGGCCATCACCTCGCGGCGCATCCGACCCCAGCTCACGGGCGTAGGTTCCTCAGTGCGCTTGCGGCACACGTGGATGATGTCGTACTCGATGGTCTTGGAGCCGAACTCGCCTTCGCCCTTGGTTTCGTCCGAGCGAATCGGATACGTCGCTTCGAGGTAATAGCCCGCATCGAACAATGACTCCAGCACGGCCACCCACGGTTCGTCCTCGCTGTGGTGGAAAGTAAAAGCGAGGATGCCGCTCGGCTTCAGGATGCGATGTGCCTCGCGCCAGCATTGCGTGAGCAGACGCTGGTAGAAGCCATCAGCGTCTTCAGGTTCGCGCGCCCGGTTGGCCACGACCTCCATCGCCTTCGGTGTGAATTCCGGGCCAAAAATATCGGGGTACTTCGATTTGAGAACTAGGCGCAGCCAGACGTAGAAGTAGTCCGAAAGCTCGGAGTAATGCAACAACCCGCCGAACGGCGGATCGGTAATCACCAAATCAATGGAGCCGTCTGGCAATTGAGTAAGCTCGGTTGACGACCCTTGGAACACGGTTGCTGGAACAAGCGGGTCACCCGGCATGACCTTTTCACTTTTGCCTGAGCATTCAGATCCAAGTTGAGGGTGCGTGCGACGCAGGGTTTCTACACTTACAGTCTCCCAAGGAGCAATCGCCCATTCCCGTCCTTTACTCAGTACCGCAATGGTCGATGACCAAGGCCCGTATCCCATCGGAGGGAAGACACCAACTTCAACAACATTAGATTTCGGATGGAAGTTACTGTTCGACATCGCTGGCGCAAGCTTGTCCAGCTTCATATGCCAGAACGAGAACATTGACTGGTTGCGTAGAAAGTTTTGAAACGCCCCCAGGACATACTCCCGTGTGTCCCACGAAAACTCTCCAACCGTTGCAATAGCCTTGAGCAACTGCGCGTGGACAAGTAATTGCCGAGGGTTGAACATCGTCCACCAATGGGTGAAACCGTGATTCGGCACACCGCCTTGCAGATGATGCGTCATGAACGCATACGGCAATTCGCTCTTCGGCCAGTACGGAGATAAATCTGCATCCTTGCGTGCATCCCACTCCATCTGTGCAGCATCGTACTGCGTCGCAAGACGTTGATCGAACGCAGCAAAGAAACGTCCGTTGTATGGTTCGCCGCGTTCCGCCGCTTTCGGCGCGTAACTTTGAACGGCATAACCCGCCATCGGCGCGGTCTTCCCAGTAGCCTTCACCGTCGTCAGAACGTCTTGCACTGTTCCGCAAGCACTGCAGATGTAATTCGAGTTCTTGGGGACTGTTCCGCCTTCCTTGCCCGTATTGAATGTGACCTTTGTTTCAGGGCACGTAACTGAGTTTGGCAGTGTTCCTCTTACTTCCAGAAGACGAATTTTTTCGGCACGTTCCTGATTCCAGCGCGCCGTAAGCGCGGCAGAATCCTGTACTGACCCACCAAATGGCTGACCGCTTTCGTCGATCTTCGGGCTGCCCGCCAGCCACTGCGGATGCACCAGCAGTGACATCTCGACCTTTTTGTTCTTGCCCTTGCCCAACTTGACCATCGCTGCATGGCCGCAATGCGGACAAACGACACCACGCTTGGGGTCTAGGGTCGAGAACGGATATTCATCCGGCGCGACGTAGAGCGGCACGTCGGGAGCCATGCGCGCCGCGCTGTCCTCAACGTGAAAATCGCTGCCACACTTGCCGCAGGTGTGCTCCCAATATTTGACGGTGAGCGTTTTTATCGCCATCACCGGACTGGTCATGATTGGCGTGCGGTGACCACAGCCTGTCACCTGACACGGGCCGTGCTTGGCCCAGAATGTGTAGATGATCTCCGGGCCATCGTATTGGTATTCGCGCCGCTGTTCGAACGTGAGGCTGAGCGGATCGAAGTCGGCAGGCATCACGCGCTTGGTCGCCACGTGCGTCCATTTGCCTTTTTCGCCGTTCGGACCATCGCAGTAGTAGTACGGCATGATCTGCGGCTTGACCTCTCTCTCGATATCGGCGAGCAGGCGCTTCACTTCGTCGAGGTCGACGTTGGCCAGTTCCTGCTTCACGACGAACCACGCCACCGGATTCAGGTCGTTGCCAAACATCTGCATCCCGAGGCGCGAGCCCTCCACTAGCGTGGTGCCGCCGCCCATGAAGATGTCGGCGACCTTCAGATGCTTGAACGCGCCTTTCTTCTGGTGATTGGCGTAGTAGTTGTCCCAGACCAGCTTGGCGGCATGCGACTTGTCCTCGGGAGCTTTGGTGGCGGCCGCGATCAACATCGAGCGGAATACACTGGAACGCCGCCGCGCCCACCATTTCGACATCTGGTAGATCGGCTTGCCCGCGTTGCCTTCAATGATGGCCACCTGATTGACCGGCAGGATCGGAAAGTCAACTTCCAGGCAGGTCTTGGGACGGTTCGGGTCGTTGAAGTCCACGGTCTCCATCGCGACCGCCTTGCCTGCGCCTACGGCTTTGGCGACTTCTATCGCCAGTTGTTCTTTTTTGGTTGCCATGCAGCGCGTTCCTTTATTTCGTGAGCTCGACGAAGGGCGACAACACTTCCAGCAGCGAGAGGCCGCCGTGCGTCAACGTCGGGTAGCCGCCTTGGCTCTTCCACTTCCAGCGGCCAACAGCCAAAAGGTGAGGGCCGTGGGGACTGTTGATCTGGAGCGCCACGGGTGGCACGAAGGGGCCCGTATCACCAGCGCCGACTTTGCTGCGTCCGCTGGCGAAGGTTTTCTTGAGGAACTGGCCGACCTCGCCATCCGCATCTGGGAAGTAACCGGTGGCGGCGTAACCGTGGTCGGAAGTGATGACCAGTCGACGCCCGGTGGCTAGGCGCTCGACAAAGGCCCAGAAATCGTCGCTACCTAATTGTTCGGCGGCGTCTCGCGTGAGGGTGTCGAGACCCTGACCCGCGCCCGCACCATCGTGCAGTTTGCTGTCCGGCCAGTGATGCCAGAACACCCAGTTGGGCGATGCATCGACCAGCCCAGCGCAGTCTTGCCAGGGCATATCGACACACTCGGTCGTGGCCGGTTGCAGGCGGTGCGCCAGACCACCGCCATTGTTTTGCAATTGGCTGCGGCTGCCAAAACCCAAGGCTCGAGCGAATTCGTTGGTCTCGCCGGGCAGCTCGGACGCATTGGCGGTGACCCCGTGTAACGTAAAACCGCGCTCTTTCGCGCCCTGCAACAGCCAAGGCAATTCACGCAGCGACAGACCATCAAGGATCAGCACCGCGCGGGCGCTGCTGCCGCCAAAACCCGGCTCAACCCACCAGCGCACGAGGCGATCCGAGGTGCGTTCAACGGTGCTACCGAAGGCTTGCCACAAGTCCCAACCGCCGGAAGACAGGAAATGATCGAGCGCGCCGATCTCACGGTCGCGCTTGGTGACTTCGCTGGGCGCGTTACCCGCTGCCAGCGGCTTGGATGCGATCTCGACCGCCTTATCGATGATGACGCGCCACGCATCCCCGGGCGTGCCCTTGGTCAGACTGTGCAGAACTTCCGCGTCGAGTGCCATCAGTTGTCTTCCTTCTCGAGGGTCAGCTCGAAGGTCATGCCGTCTGGCAGTTTCTTGAGTAGTTCCTTGAGCTGGGCACCGGTTGCGGCGGACACCTTGATCGATACTTCAGCGACTGGCGTGGCTGGGCCAATGCCCCAGCCTTCGAGCTTGCCGATGAGGTTCAGTGCCGATGTGGCAGGGTTGTTCAGTGCGATGCGGGGCTTGCCGCCAGAGGCACCGGGTTCCCCGCCGAAAATCCCGCCGCCGCTCGGTGGGGGCGTGGTGAAGCCACCGGACGGGGTGTCGCCACCTGTGGGCGATGTGGTGCCACCAAACAGACCACCCCCAGCGGGGTCACCGGCTGGCGGCGGCACCGGAGGAGTTGCCCCGCCCGTGGTGGGTACCGCCGAGGGTTCCATCACGAAAACCTCGTCAAGTTGGCGTCCGGTGTAGGACAGCTTGGGACGCAACCGCCGCCACGCCGTTTCCTCATCCTCTCCCGGCTGCGCTTGCAGGAACTCCATGCCTCGCACGTTGATCGCGATCTTGCCCCGCGCGCACAAACGCAGGATGCGCTCCTTCATCGACGTCTCGCCAAGCCAGGGAATGCAGTCTTGACCCGCAGGCCGTGGCTCTTGCAGTTCGCACAGCAGTTTGCCCACCGGCGAATTCTCGCCAGCGGCCTCCTGCACGAGGTCTTCGAAGTCCTCGGGTACGAACAAATCGTTGATGAGCGCCTCTTCGATCCCCTCGGGAATTTGCGCGCCTTGCTTCTTAAGGCTCTCGACGCTGAACAGGCATTGGCTCGGGTCGGTGAAATTCCAACGATGCAGCACGGCGAAGCGGTCGAAGCGCTTCTTCAGGATGTCGCGCAGCTCGCCCTGGTACTTGGTGTGCAGCTTTTTGTATTCAGGGCTCTGGCTGCTCCATTCCAACGCCTTCATTTCGGCGCGCGCAAGGATCAGCAGATCGCGATCCTGAAAGGCATTCAGTGAGCCGAAACGCGGCAGCAGGAAGCGGACGGTGTTGCGGCGCTTCTGCAAGTGGTCTTTGAGCCAGCGGCCAAGGGTCGCACCGAGTTTTTCGGGCTCCTCGGGCAGCACAAGGATGGGAAGACGTTCGTCCCAGCGGTCGGGGTGCTCCGATTCGTCGAGTGAGACCCACGGGTCTGTCGCCCACGCTTTCGGCAGGGCAATCACGCGGAAGGTCTTGGCGACCTCTTCGGTGCCGCCGATGACGTAGCGAATTTCCTTGGCGAGCTGGGCGAGGTCGGAACCGTCGGAGAACAGCTTATCGTTGCGCGCACACGCCATCAGTTTGGCCTGCGGGTTTTCCTCCTCGCGGAAGACCAGACGAGGGCCGTCCTGATGGATATTGAAGCTGTTCTCGATGACGGTGGCCAATTCAACCTGAAAGGCGTTGTCGTCGATGGCCTTGTCTCGCGTGATGTCGGCCTGAAGAGTGGCGGGTTCCGCCCCGGCAAGATTGCCCACGGCAATCGAACGCAGCCACAGCGCGCCCAAAATTTCCTGCAGGTGGGGGGCGAGGCTGGTGTGCGTCGGCACGGCCTCGGTGACCGAAATGATGTTCTGCTGCGCCTTGGCGCGCAGGGTGCGATGTTGCGCATTCGACACCGAGTCAAGCAATGCGCCGATGCCGGACGCATCGTCATTCAGCCGAAAATCAGCCGCCGTGAGAACCGGTGCGACCTCGCCACGACTCTTGTAGAGGTTGGCCAGGATGCGAATCATGTCGCGCGTTTCCTGGGCATCGGTGGCGATCAGCACCTGTTCTTCTAGCAAGCGCAGCAGGTGCGGCGCAAAGGGCCATGCGACCAGAAATTCACGGCTGCGGCGCTCACGATCCGCTGCGGGGACGTCCATCAAGCGCAGGTATTCTTCGATGTGCACCGAGATCAGCTTGTTGATCGCTGGCTTGGTGATGTGCAGGCGATTTTCAAACAAGCGGTGCAGCAGCATCCTGCGACGATCCTGCTGAACCCGCTCGGGATTCCCTCCCGCCATGAAATCGATGGCAACTGGGTTGACGCGGTGTACTTGCTGGTAGGCATCGCTGCCGCCATTGCGGACAGAGATGACCAGCACCAGCAGCTCGGGGTGCTCGTTGGCAATTTCCGACAAAATCTGGATGAAGGTGAATGCCCAGTTTTTCCACGGGTACTGCTTGGTATTGGTCAGGCCGTCGTACCACGTCTGAAATTCGTCCAGAAGCAGCATCGTGGGGGTGTGCTGCAACAACTCAAGAATCAGCTTGTCGGACGGGATGTCGGTTTTCGCCGCGCCCATGCCTTCCCATTTGCCCTTGATGTAGGTGCCGTGCGGATGGCGCTCGAACAGTAAATCCCACAGGAATTTGTAACGCTGCCGGTGCAGGCTTTCGCCGATCACCAGCATCCCGCTGCGCAACGCGATCTTGCCGATCTGCGGATCGCTCACGGTCGTCGCCCAGGAATTCAGCCAAGCGCCTGTCGAGGTCGGGTCGTTCACCGCGTGGTAGAGCGCGGCCATCAAGTGTGATTTACCGAGACCACGCTCGCCGATTACAACGACTGGCCGCCCTTGGTTCGGGCCGACCGCCTCAATGCCTTTCAGCAGATCGTGGGTGGGGTACGTGATCTCCAAGAACTCCTGCGCGGCAATCTGGGTCGCGCCGGTGTTGGTGTCGTTGGAAAGCTCGATGGCTGTCCCTTTGAGACGCTTGCCCCGAAATTCTTCTCGTAGAGTCAGTCCAAGCATTATTTCCGCCCCCTCTTGTTCGGTTGTCCCTGTGGTGGGTTGCCGTTCTCATCGCCCATGTCCAACGTTTCAGATGACTGCTGTTTGATCCAGCCATCAATCTCGGCCCGAGAAAACCGCCACGTCCCGCCAACCTTGAAGGCGGGGATCTTCTTGACTGCAGCCAAGCGATAAATCGTCCGCTCGGTGACCTTCAGGTATTCGGCCACTTCCTTGATTGTGAGTATCTCGCCCTCGTTGGGACTTTTCGACATGGGATTCACCAAAGATCGTCAAACTACGACAAGATAGTGCAAAATTTTCAAGATGACAATACAATCATTCGCGCTTATCGGTTCAGCTTTCGATATTGCGTCTTAATGCAAAATAGTATTGATTAATATTGCTCTATAGTGCAATATATAGATTCATATCCTTGCATTAGAGTGCAAACAAATGAAGCCGAACTTCTCTGATCTTAAACTGCAACAGCTCGACGCCGCACTGGCGCGCTGGCGCTCGGCTGACTTGCCCTCGCGCCCGTCTTCCGGGTGGCTCAAGGCCATCCGCGAGGCGCTGGGCATGCCCGCCACGCAACTGGCGAAGCGACTGGACGTGGTCACGTCCACCGTCACCCGGCTCGAAGCCTCCGAGGCCGACGACACCATCAGCCTCGCCACCTTGCGCCGTGCCGCCGAGGCACTGGGCTGCGAGCTGCACTATGCCCTGGTGCCCAGGCAGTCGCTGGCAGACACGCTGGAATCGCGTGCCACGACTCTGGCCCGCCAGCGCATGGCCGCCGTCAGCCACACCATGGCGCTCGAAGCGCAGGCCACATCGAAAACCACGGTTGCCAGCCAGACCCACGACCTCGCCGAGAGCCTTCTCAAAGGCTCCCGGCGCGCACTGTGGCGCGAGGCCAGGTAAGCATGGCCGTCAGGCTCGACCATCCCCCCGGCGCCACGCCGCTCGATGGCGACGAACTGGCCAGCCTGATCCCCGGCCACATCACCACCCAGGGCGAGTTGAACGAGTGGGAGCAACTCAACATCCTGCAAGGCGAGGCATGGGCGAGCAAGCAGCGCAAGGAAATCCTCAACGAAGCCTTCATCCGCCAACTGCACAAGCAGATGTTCGGCGAAACCTGGAAGTGGGCAGGCGAGTTCCGCAAGTCCGACAAGAACATCGGCATCGACTGGCCGAAGATTTCTGTCGAGCTGCGCAAACTGCTGGATGACGTGCATTACCAGATCGAACACGCCAGCTATCCGCCCGACGAAATCGCCGTCCGGTTCCATCACCGTCTGGTCGCCATCCATCCCTTTTTGAATGGCAACGGACGCCATGCCCGTCTGATGACCGATCTGCTCGCCGAGCGACTGGGCCAGCCGCGTTTCACCTGGGGCAGCCGCGGATTGATTGATGCCAGCGCAACGCGGCAAGCGTATATCTCCGCCCTGCAAGCCGCCGACGCGCGAGACATCGCGCCCTTACTCGCCTTTGCCCGAAGCTGACCCCATGGAAAACACCCTGCCCGAACCCTCCGCCGACGCCCAGGCCGCCAGCCGCGCCCTGTGCGCCCGCATCGCGGCGCGCATCGAAAATGCCGGCGGCTGGATGCCCTTCGTCGAGTTCATGGACATGGCGCTGCACCTGCCGGGGCTGGGCTATTACGCCGGCGGCTCGCACAAGTTCGGCCCAAGTAACGAGGGGGGGGACTTCGTCACCGCGCCGGAACTGACGCCGCTGTTCGGTCAGGCGCTGGCGGCGCAGGTGGCCGAGGTGCTGGGGCAAGTCGCCGTCTCGCCAGCGCCGACTTTTCCTGCCGTGCTGGAAGTCGGCGCCGGCAGCGGCCGGCTGGCGGCCGACCTGCTGCCCGCGCTCGAAGCGCTGGACGCGCTGCCCGAGAAGTACCTGATCCTCGAACTCTCGGGCGAGCTGCGCGCGCGGCAGCGCGAGACGATCCGCCAGGCCGTGCCCGCGCTGGCCGATCGCATCGAGTGGCTCGACGCCCTGCCCGAGAAATTTTCCGGCTGCATCGTCGCCAACGAATTGCTCGACGCCATTCCGACGCATGCGGTGGCCTGGCGTGACGAAGGGCCGATGGAGCGCGGCGTCACCTTCGATGGCGAACGCTTCGCCTGGGCCGAGCGGCAGGCGGAGGGCGCCTTGCGCGTAGCGATGGAGCGGCTGGCCGCCGAGGCCGCGATCGAGGCTCCCTGCGTCGGCGAGGTCGGGCTGGCGGCGTCGGCCTGGGTGGCGGAGTGGGGCCGGCGGCTGGAACGCGGCGCGCTGCTGCTGCTCGACTACGGCCTGTCGCGGCGCGAGCTTTACCACCCCGGCCGCAACGGCGGCACCCTGCGCTGCCATTATCGCCACCGCTCGCACGACGATCCGTTCTGGTGGCCGGGCCTGTCGGACATCACCAGCCACATCGATTTCACCGCCGTGGCCGAGGCCGGCTTCGGCGCCGGGCTGGACGTGCTCGGCTATGCGAGCCATGCGACGTTTCTGATGAATTGCGGGCTGGGGGAACTGCTGGGGGCGCGCCAGGAGGCCGGCGCTGCCTCGGCGCTACGCGCCGCCGGGGCGGTGAAAGTGCTGATATCGCCCAACGAGATGGGTGAGCTGTTCAAGGTGATCGCGCTCGGGCGCGGCCTGCCCGAGACGCTGATCGGATTCGCGCGTGGCGACCGGCGCCACGCGCTCTAGTTTTCAGACGTTGCGGTAGAGGGTAGGAAATTCAGCAGGACTTCCATGCGCCGGGGTCGGTCAGCAGGATTCCCCGGTCGTGTCGGGAACACCGGTGGCGACCGGCCAATCTTTCGAGGATGTGGCCGCGGATCGAGGCGTCAGTAGTGGTAACGCCCCTGCAGAAACTCGATGCGATCGACCTTGACGAGATAGACGCAGCGATGCTCCTGGGTAATTCGTCGCGACCAGACGTCAGCGCCGAGATATTTCAGTGGTTCAGGCTTGCCGATGCCGTCGAAGGGGTCGCGCAGTGCAGCCTCGACGAGTTCGAGCAGTCGTTTCGCGGTGCGTCGATCCGTTTCGACCCAGTAGCGCAGGTCTTCCAGAAACTCCGGGTGGCAGACCGCCAGCCGGGAAGAGTCACGCTTCAAGACCCACGTCTTTCTTCAGCTTGGCGAGGGACATCGGTTTCATGGTGCTGTTTCGCGCGCGGGTGAGGGCGGTCAGCAGGCGCTCCGCATTCCTGGACGAGCGGAGCAGGTGGGCAGTTTCAATCAGCCCATTCAATTCGTCGGCCGCGATCATGGCCACGGCGGCACCCGAGCGACGGCGCACCACGATGACTTCGCGGTCATCGACGGCGCGATCCATCAGGGTCTTGAGTTGTTCGCGTGCCTGGCTGTATGTGGTTTCGATGGTCATGGTACGACTCCTGAATTGGACAGACATATTGTACAACACATGAATGCCCGCTGCGATGAGTGCGGCTCACGTGGTTTCGGGTGACAAACGGATGCGCACGCACCGGGGCGGTGAAAGTGCTGATATCGCCCAACGAGATGGGTGATCTGTTCAAGGTGATCGCGCTCGGGCGCTGCCTGCCCGAGACGCTGATCGGGTTCGCGCGTGGCGACCGGCGCCACGCGCTTTAGTTTTCAGACGTTGCGGTACAGCCGGCGCAGGAAAGCCTCGACTTCAGCCTCGCCCACCGCGCGGTCGACATAATGCTCGACCGTCTGCAGGCCCAGCTGCAGCCCTGGCAGCGGCGGCAGACATTCGGCGTTCATCACCTCGTGCTCGAAACTGCCGAATTCGTCTTCTATGGTTTTGCCCGTGTTCATGTCCATCACCGTCAACATTTCCGGCTCCTTTCCTTTTCAGCAGCGGTTGGCCGTCACAAGCTGCATAACGACCGAATCTACAAAAAGGTTGAACGTGACAATGCAGGAAGCACACTTATTTTTGTGACGCATTCCACGGTGCCACGCGGAACAGCAGCAGCATACCCGGCACGGCCAGCACGGCACAGAGCAGGAAGAAGCCGAACCAGCCCATCTGTTCTACCAGCCAGCCGGCCGAGGCGTTGATCACGGTGCGCGGCACGGCGGCGAGGCT
>JAUYFI010000064.1 GCA_030691075.1 Sulfurisoma sp.
ACGGCGTTGGTGCCGGAAGCGCGCGTTGCGGCCATGCCGCCCAGGCTGGCGTCCGCCCCCGGATCGATCGGGAAGAAGAGCCCGGTGCCGTTCAGGGCCGCGTTGAGGGCCTTGCGCGTGACGCCGCATTGCACCGTGGCGTCGAGATCTTCCTGGCGCACGGCAATGACCCGGTTGAGCGCCGACAGATCGATGCAGACTCCGCCGTGCACGGCCAGCAGATGACCCTCCAGCGAGGTGCCGGTACCAAATGCGATGACCGGGATGCGATGGCTGTGACACAGGGCGACGACTTCCGCGACTTCCGCAGTGGATTCGGCAAATACCACGGCATCCGGCGGCATCGGTGTGTGTGACGACTCGTCCTTGCCGTGATGCAGCCGGACCGCAGCGGCGACGGAGAAGCGCGAGCCGAAGCGGGCGGCGAGCGTCTCGGCCAGTTCCTGCGGCAGCGGTGGTCGGTCAACGGGGGCGTTCATGGCGATCTCCGGCGTTGGGGGTAATCGATTAATTCTACGCCGCGCCCACGGCACTTTAGTTACGGCCGCTACGCTTAACGCCGAAATCCGCAAGGGATACCGTCCCCGCCTCCGGCAGGGACATAAAGCCGGCATTAGCCTCCACTGAAACTTCGTTTTCAGCACACCGTTCTCTTTGATGCCAGAACCAAATTTGTCCACGCTTAGTCACCCCGGCCTCTGCCGTCAGGACAGGCTGAACAGCTACGGATGACTTAGCCGTTGACGGCGCTGCTGAATTTGGAGATAATCACGGGTTCATCTGGAGGGGTTCCCGAGCGGTCAAAGGGATCAGACTGTAAATCTGACGGCTCTGCCTTCGAAGGTTCGAATCCTTCCCCCTCCACCAGCAGGCAGCAGAAACAGGTTTTACAAGGCGGTTAGCGGACAAGTAGGGCGGGCGGCGGTAGTTCAATGGTAGAACCTCAGCCTTCCAAGCTGATTATGCGGGTTCGATTCCCGCTCGCCGCTCCAGATGCTGTTTTGAAGGGTTTCAGCCCTTGTAGCTCAGTGGTAGAGCACTCCCTTGGTAAGGGAGAGGTCGCGTGTTCGATCCACGCCAAGGGCACCATTTCTAGTGCATTTTTGTTGGAGTAATTGACATGGCGAAAGCGAAATTTGAGCGGACGAAGCCGCACGTAAACGTGGGGACGATTGGTCACGTTGACCATGGCAAGACGACCTTGACGGCGGCGATGACGTTGGTGCTGTCGGCGAAGTTTGGTGGCGAAGCGAAAGCCTACGACCAGATTGACGCAGCGCCGGAAGAGAAGGCGCGGGGCATCACGATCAACACGGCGCACGTCGAGTATGAGACGAAGAACCGTCACTACGCCCACGTCGATTGTCCGGGGCACGCCGACTACGTCAAGAACATGATTACCGGCGCCGCGCAGATGGACGGCGCCATCCTGGTCTGTTCCGCCGCCGACGGTCCGATGCCGCAGACCCGCGAGCACATCCTGCTGGCACGCCAGGTCGGCGTGCCCTACATGGTCGTGTTCATGAACAAATGCGACATGGTTGACGATGCCGAACTGCTCGAACTGGTCGAAATGGAACTGCGCGAACTGCTCAGCAAATACGACTTCCCCGGCGACGACATTCCCATCATCAAGGGCTCCGCCCTGAAAGCCCTCGAAGGCGACAAGGGCGAACTGGGCGAAGTCGCCATCATGGCCCTGGCCGATGCGCTGGACAGCTACATCCCGACGCCCGAGCGCGCCATCGACAAGCCCTTCCTGATGCCCATCGAAGACGTCTTCTCCATCTCCGGTCGCGGCACGGTGGTAACCGGTCGTATCGAGCGCGGCATCGTCAAGGTCGGCGAAGAAATCGAAATCATCGGCATCCGCCCCACCACCAAGACCATCTGTACCGGCGTTGAAATGTTCAGGAAGCTCCTGGACCAGGGCCAGGCCGGAGACAACGTCGGCGTGCTGCTGCGCGGCACCAAGCGGGAAGAAGTCGAGCGGGGTCAGGTACTGGCCAAGCCGGGCTCGATCACCCCGCACACGCACTTCACCTCCGAGGTCTACATCCTGTCGAAGGACGAAGGCGGGCGTCACACCCCGTTCTTCAACGGCTACCGTCCGCAGTTCTACTTTCGCACCACCGACGTCACGGGCAGCATCGAATTGCCGGCCGGGACGGAAATGGTCATGCCGGGCGACAACATTGCCATGACGGTGAAACTGATCGCACCGATCGCGATGGAAGAAGGTCTGCGTTTCGCCATCCGTGAAGGCGGTCGTACCGTCGGCGCCGGTGTCGTCGCCAAGGTCATCGAATAACA
>JAUYFI010000175.1 GCA_030691075.1 Sulfurisoma sp.
GCCGGGGTCACGGCGCTGCCGGTGATCGGCGTGATGGCCATGCTGACCGGCGCCGCGGCCGCCACCCAACTCGCCGCGTTGATCGGCGCCGACAGCGACCTGACCCAGCGCATGCTCTTCCTCGGTATCTTCTTCGAGCTGGCGCCGCTGCTCTCGGCGCTGGTGGTGGTGGCCCGCAGCAGCGCCGGCATCGCCTCGGAACTCGCCGTGATGAATCTGCACAACGAATTCACCGCCCTGCGCCGGCTTGGCGTGCCCGCCGCCGACTACCTGCTGCTGCCGCGCATTTTCGGCCTTGCCATCGCCCTGCCGGCAGTGACGGTCTGCTTCCAGACCTTCGCCATCGGCAGCGGCTGGCTTGCCACCGCCCTGCTCGAAGGCCGCCCGCTGGCCGAGACGGCGGGGCGCTTTCTCGATTTCGCCGACCCGTGGCTGGCCCTGCTGAGCCTGGCCAAGAGCGCGCTGATGGGCGCCGCCGTCGGCATCATCGCCTGCCACCACGGCAGTAGCGGCGAGGGGTCGACGCAGGCCATTTCCGGCGCCGCGATCCAGTCCGTGGGCACCGGACTGATCGCCGTCTTCGTGGTGGACGTCGCCTTTGCCGTGCTGGTTTACGCCCTGCGATGAACAACGCCGTCACCGCCACCATCGAAGGCCGCCGGCTCTCGCTGTTCGATGGCGACACGCCACGACTTGTCCTGCCGCTCGACGAGGGCGGCCGCCATCGCCTTGTCGTCTCCGACTCGACCACCGCGCAGCACGTGGTGGAGGCGCTCGAAGCCTGCCCCGGATTCGGCGTGCTGCCCGGCGGCGGAGGCCTGCTCGGCGCCATGACGGTGGCCGAGAATTTCGCGCTGGCCTTGCGTTACGACGCCGACCCCGCTGATCCGCGCGACTGGAAACGCGAGCTGGAGACCGCCCTCGAGCTCTGCGGCCTGCCGGTAGAACGTATCGCCACGCTGGGCCGCGAGCGACCGATGAACCTCGAACGCACCGAGCGCTGGACGCTTGGCTTCGCCCGCTGCCTGCTGCGCCCGCCCGAACTGCTGGTGATCGACCGCCTCTTCTCCGGTCTCGCGCGGCGACAGGCGGATGCACTGATCGCCGTCGAAGCCATTTACCACAAGCGCCATCCTTTCCGGCCGGTACTCTTCGTCGACCTCGACAGCCACGAACTCCCTGCGCTGCCCGACTGCCGAACATCGACCAGATTCGCCGAACTCGCGGAGAGCCCATGTCTATCCTGACCGAACACGACAGCGACGCGGCCGCGCTGCGCCGCGGTACCCTCCGCTTCCTGCTCGTAGCCCTGCTGGTGACGCTGGCCCTGATCGCCGCCATCGTCGTTCGCCAGGGGCTGTTTCGCCAGACCACGAACTACAGCTTCGTCGCCAACAGCGCCCAGGACATCGCCAAGGGCCAGGCCGTGCGCATCGCCGGCTTTCGCGTCGGCTCGGTGGCCGAGGTCAGCCTGAAGGATGACGGCCAGGTGGTGGTCACCCTGGAGATCGATGCCGATCACATGCGCTTCGTCACTTACGACGCACGCGTCGAACTGCGCAAGGAAGGCCTGGTCGGCTCGGCCACGCTGGAAATCGTGCCGGGGCCGGACAAGACCAGGCTCGCCGCGGCCCAGGCACGGCTGAGCTTCTCCCGCGCCGACGGCCTGAGCGCGCTGGCCAACCAGGTGCGCGACGAGTTCGTGCCCATCCTCAAGGACATCAAGCTCATCACCGGGGTGCTGGCCGACCCGAACCAGGGCCTGCCCGGAACGCTGGCCCGGATACGGGAAAGTTCCGAGGCGCTGAAGGTCCTGCTCGCCAACGGCAACCGCCAGGTGGACGCCATCGGCCACGCCGCCATCCGCGTGCTGGGCAAGACGGAGGAAGACCTGGCCCACCTCGGCCAGACGCTGGAGACCGCCAACAAGCGCCTGCCCGGCATGCTCGATCGCACGCAACAAATGCTCGACCACGTCGAGAAAATCACCGCCGAGGCCGAGATCAGCGTGCCGCCGGCCCTGCGCGACGGCAGCGCCGTCACCGCCGACGTGCGCGAAATCGTCAGCGGCGCGAAGCAGGCGTGGCCGATCCGCAACTTCGTGGATGCGCCGGCGCCGGCGACGCTCAAAGCGGACAGCGATCCGCGCGGGGAGGCCGGCCGTGCGCGCTAAGGCTCTCAAGAAACACGCCGGGCCGCCCCAAGTGTTGCCTGCCCCCGAAGGGGAATTCCTGGCATGCAAAGCTCTTGGCCCCCTGGGGGGAGAACGCCGCGCAGCGGCGTTTTCGGGGGGGGCTCTATTGCTGGCGGCACTGATCCTCGCCGCTTGCGGGTCGACGCCAAAACCCGCCGACCCGCCCCGCCTCAAGGCGGCGCTGGAAGCCGAAAGCGACGGCGCCAAACGCTACGGACGCGGCGACTACACCGTGGCGGCGCGCCGCTTCGACGAGGCCGCCCGGATCTACGCCAGCATCGACGACACGCCGGGCGCCACGCGCAACCGACTGCACCTGGCCCGCACCGAACTCGCCCTCGGCCGCGCCGAAGCCGCGCTGCGTGTGCTGGCATTAACGGAAAGCACCACCGATAGCGGCCTCGCGCCCGGAACCCTGCTGCTCAAGGCCCAGGCGCAACTGGCGCTGGCCCGCCACGCCGACGCACAACAAAGCCTCGCGGCGGCGGCCGGACTATGCGCCGGCGCCTGTCCGCAGCTCGCCAGCCTGCATCTGTTGCAGGCGCGCGCAGCGCTCGCCGACAAGCGTGCGCTGGACGCGCTGACACACGCCGAAACCGCCTTGAAGCTATTGAAGGACAGGGACGAAGCCAATGAAGCCGGCAACGCCTGGCGGCTCATCGCCGCCGCACGACTCGCCGGCGGTGACGCCGGCGGCGCCCTGCCGGCCGCCCGCGCCGCACTCGAGATCGACCGCCGGCTTGCGCTACCGGAAAAGATTGCCCGCGACTGGCTGCTGATCGGCGACATCCAGCGCAGAAGCGGCACTGATAATCCGGCACCCGCCTACCGGCGCGCGCTGGACGTGGCGAATGCGGCCGGTCTCGCCGACATCGCCGGGATTGCCGCGCAGGCACTCGCTGAACTCGACAAGGCCAAAACAAATGCCAGATAAGAACCGCGTCCAGTGTTCTTGCCTGTATTCTTGATACCTGTTTCACCCACCCTCAAAGGAGTTCACCATGGCACGCAAAAAGAAACTCGATTTTTCCGACATCGCCGATGTCCGCAAGAAGCAGAACCTCAATCAGACCGATTTCTGGACACGTTATGGCGTTACCCAGTCGGGTGGCTCCCGCTACGAATCGGGTCGCAACATTCCGAAGCCATTGGCCATTCTGTTATGGCTGAATCGCTCGGGGAAGGTGACGGACAAGGATCTGGCGGAGGCC
>JAUYFI010000066.1 GCA_030691075.1 Sulfurisoma sp.
GAGAACACGGAGTAAAAACAATAGATTGCATGATGTTTGGCATTCACCCGTTGGGTGAGGCCATAAATGACCGCAAACTGCCTCTCTCCGTGCCCTCCGTGCCCTCCGTGGTTATCGAACTGAGATTTTTAGGTTTAAGCAAGATGGACAAAATGCTCTGGACTCTGTTGGGAACCCTGACGCTGGTTTATGGCGGCTTTTCCGCGTTGCTCTTTATTTTCCAGGAAAACCTGGCCTATTACCCGCAGATCGGTCGTGAGATTCAGTCCACGCCGCGCGACCATGGCCTCGACTACGAGCCGCTGACCCTGGCCACGCCGGACGGCGAACGTCTGGATGCCTGGTTCGTGCCGAAGCCGCAGGCGCGCGGTGTCGTGCTCATCCTGCACGGCAATGCCGGCAACATTTCCCACCGCATGGAGACGATCGCCATGTTCCATCGCCTGGGCTATGGCGTGCTGATTTTCGATTATCGCGGCTACGGCCGCAGCACCGGCCACCCCTCCGAGGAAGGCTTGTACCGGGACGCCCAGACCGCCTGGAACCACCTGACCCGGCAGCGCGGCATCGCGCCCGGGCGCATCGTCCTTTTCGGCGAATCCCTGGGTGGCGCCGTGGCGGCCTGGCTGGCGGCGCGCGAGCAGCCTGGCGCGCTGGTATTGTCCTCGGTTTTCACCTCGGCGCCCGAGCTTGGCGCGGACCTCTATCCCTGGCTCCCGGCGCGCTGGCTGGTTCATCTGCGTTACGACACCCGCGCCGCGCTCGCGGAGGTGCGCTGCCCGGTGCTGGTCGCGCACAGCCCGGACGACGAGATTATCCCCTTCCGCCACGGCAAAATGCTGTTCGAAGCGGCGGCGGAGCCCAAGGTTTTTCTGCAACTGGCGGGCGGCCACAATGACGGATTCATTTTCATGCGGGAAGCCTGGGTCGAGGCTCTGGCTGGCTTCCTCCTGCCGCTTATCCCCGCAGCGCCGGGCCCGGCAGGGCAAGCATGAAAGCTGATGCGCGCGGCAGTGGGCTTTGGGTGTGGCTCGCGCTCTTGCTCGCGCTGGCGGCAGGCTTGCGTTACATGACGCACATGCCGGGCCGCTCGCATAGCGGCCCGCTGCCGCCCTTGAGCGTGGCGGAAACCGGACTGCGCGAGCGCCTCGGCCAGCATGTTGCCGTGCTGGCCGGGGAAATCGGCGAGCGCAACCTGTGGCGCCACGAGGCGCTCGAAGCCTCGGCCGCCTACATCGAAAAGGCATTTCAGGCGGCAGGCTACGAGGTGACTTCGCAGGCTTACGTGGTGCGTGGCAAGACCGTGCGCAACCTCGAAGCGGTGCTCCCCGGCACTTCAAGGGCGGATGAAATCGTGCTCATCGGCGCCCACTACGACTCGGTGGCCGGCTCCCCGGGCGCAAACGACAACGCTTCCGGAGTGGCCGCTCTGCTGGAGATCGCGCGTCTGCTCGCGCAGCAGAAACCCGCGCGCAGCGTGCGCTTTGCCGCCTTTGTGAACGAGGAGCCGCCGTTCTTCTACACGCCGGAGATGGGCAGCCGCGTCCATGCGCGCCGGGCGCGCGAGCGCGGCGAAAAAATCGCCGCCATGCTTTCGCTCGAAACCATCGGCTACTACGCCGATGCCCCGGGCAGCCAGCATTACCCTTTCCCGTTCAGCCCGTTTTATCCGGATACCGGCAACTTCATCGCCTTTGTCGGCAATCTCGCCTCACGCGAGCTGGTACAGGCGTGCCTGGCCTCCTTTCGCAGCCGGGCGGCCTTCCCCTCCGAGGGCATCGCCGCGCCCGGATGGATGGGGGGCGTCCACTGGTCGGACCACTGGTCCTTCTGGCGGGAAGGCTACCCGGCGATCATGGTGACCGACACCGCCCTGTACCGCTACGAGCACTATCATGCCAGGACCGACACACCCGAAAAGATCGACTACGAACGCCTGGCGCGGGTGGTGACGGGGCTGGCCGGGGTGACCCTCGATCTGGCCGCAGAGCAAGACGCCCTTGTACCCTAGTGTAGTGTTGCACGCTAAACGGCACTTTCAGCAAGCGCCTGGGCGGCCATATGCAAGGCGCGGGTGCGCCGGAATAGTCATTCTATTCCAAGCGCCCGCAACGCCGCAGATGGCCGCCCAGGCGCTTGCCCGGAGGGAGCCTTCCCAAGAGCGTCCTAACCGCGTTGTGGCGCTTGACAAGGGAATAGCCATTGCCTGCGCGCCGCGCCTTGTTATGCCACTCTTGGGAAGGCTCTGAAAGTACCGTTTAGCGTGCAACACTACACTAGTAGGCAGTCACGCTAAAACAAAGAGACACCTACTTGAGTCAAGGGGGGTTACGGCGGAGGGTAATGCTATCACCGCACCCCCCTCAATCCCCCCTTGTCAGGGGGGAGGCCGGGAGGGGTTGGGGGAAGCATTTGTAGCAAGAATATACGGGTCTTCGATAAAACACATATTCCATCAATCCCTCTTTATCAGTCATTGTGCTTCAAGTTGACTGACTACTAGGAGCCTCCGCTCATGAACGCAAATCTCGACCCCGTCCTCGCCGGCCTCGCCCGCTTTGGCCAGCGTCCCGCCATCCTGGCGCTCGGCCCCGCAGGCGCGGACACCTGGAGTTACGCCGAACTCGCCGCCCATGTCGAGGCGCTGGCGGGCGGACTCATCCAGGCCGGCATTGCGCGCGGCGAGGCGGTAGCCCTGTTCGCGCCCGACAGCCCGGCGTGGATCGCCGCGGCGCTGGCGGCCATCCGCGCCGGCGGCGCCGTGCTGCCAGTGGACGCGCAACTCCCCGATGAGGTGCTGGCGCATGTGCTGGCCGACAGCGGCGCGCGCCTGGTCTTCACCACTGCCGACCGCGCGGAGCGGCTGGCTCGCCTGGCGCCCGCGCTGCGGCTGGTGCTGCTGGATGCGGGCGCGGAGGATGCCCGCGCCTGGCAGGCCCTGCGCGCGCCTGGGGATGTCATGCTGCCGCCGTCGGACGCAGCCGACCCGGCCGCCCTGTTCTACACCTCGGGCACCACCGGCCGCCCCAAGGGCGTGCCGCTCACCCACGCCCATCTTGCCTTTCAGCTCGACGCCCTGGCCGCCTCCGGCCTGCTCGCCCCCTCCGACCGGGTGGCACTGCCGCTGCCGCTGCACCACGTCTATCCCTTCGTGCTGGGGCTGCTGGCGCCGCTTTCCCTGGGGCTGCCGCTGATCCTGCCGCAGGCGCTCACCGGGCCGCAGGTGCTGCGGGCGCTGAAGGAGGGCGAGGCCACGGTCATGGTGGGGGTGCCGCGCCTGTACGCCGCCATGCTGGCCGGCATCGAGGCGCGGGTGGCGGCGCGCGGCGGTGCTGCCTCCGCCCTGGTGCGCGGGTTCATGGCCTTGTCGCTGGCTTTGAACCGCCTGGGTATCGACGCCGGGCGCGTGCTGTTCGGCCACCTGCTGCACGCCAGGCTCGCCCCCCAACTGCGGCTGCTGGCCTGCGGCGGCGCGGCGCTGGAAGCGGAGCTGGCCGCCAGGCTCAGGGCGCTGGGCTGGCAGGTGGCGATCGGCTACGGACTGACCGAGACCGCGCCGCTGATCAGCATCAACCCGCCCACGGGCA
>JAUYFI010000181.1 GCA_030691075.1 Sulfurisoma sp.
GGTCCAGGCGACCATGGTCTCGACGGTATCGCACGGGCGCCACAGATCCATGTTGGGGATCAGGCGCAGCGTGGCGATCTGCTCGACCGGCTGGTGCGTCGGGCCGTCTTCGCCCAGGCCGATGGAGTCGTGCGTGAACACATAGATCACGCGCTGCTTCATCAGCGCCGACATGCGCAGGGCGTTGCGGGCATATTCCGAGAACATCAGGAAGGTGCCGCCGAAAGGCAGCAGGCCGCCGTGCAGCGCCATGCCGTTCATGATGTGCGACATGCCGAATTCGCGCACGCCGTAGGAGATGTAGTTGCCGCACTCCTTGCCGGAGACATGCTTGCAGCCCGCCCAGTTGGTCAGGTTGGAGCCGGTCAGGTCGGCGGAGCCGCCGAGGAACTCGGGCAGGGCCGGGGCCAGGGCGTTGATGGCGATCTGCGAGGCCTTGCGCGTGGCGACGGTCTCGGCGCGGGCAACGGCGCCTTCGATGGCCTTCGCGGCATGCTCGGCCCACTGGGCAGGCAGGTCGCCCGCCATGCGGCGCTTGAACTCGGCTGCTTCTGTCGGGAACGCCTTGGCGTAGTGCTCGAACTTCTGGTTCCACGAACCTTCCCATTCGGCGCCTTTCTTCTTCGCATCCCACGCCTCATAGACTTCCTGGGGAATCTCGAAGGGGCCGAAGTTCCAGCCGATGTGCGGGCGGGTCAGCGCGATCTCGATGTCGCCCAGCGGCGCGCCGTGCACGTCGTGCGTGCCCTGCTTGCTCGGCGAACCCGCGCCGATCACGGTCTTGCAGCAGATCAGCGAAGGCTTGTCGGTGACCAGCTTGGCGGCCTCGATGGCGGCATGCAGGGCTTCCGGGTCGTGGCCGTTGACGTTCGGCATGACGTGCCAGCCATAGGCCTCGAAGCGCATGGGCGTGTTGTCGGTGAACCAGCCCTCGACGTGGCCGTCGATGGAGATGCCGTTGTCGTCCCAGAAGGCGGTCAGCTTGCCCAGGCCCCAGGTGCCGGCCAAGGCGCAGGCTTCGTGCGAGATGCCTTCCATCAGGCAGCCGTCGCCGAGGAAGACCCAGGTGCGGTGGTCGACGACCTCGTGACCAGGCTTGTTGAATTCATTGGCCAGCAGCTTCTCGGCCATGGCCATGCCGACGGCGTTGGTGATGCCCTGGCCGAGCGGGCCGGTGGTGGTCTCGACGCCGGGGGTGTAACCCAGCTCGGGGTGGCCCGGCGTCTTGCTGTGCAACTGGCGGAAGCTCTTCAGGTCGTCGATGGACAGATCGTAGCCCGTCAGGTGCAGCAGGGCGTAGATCAGCATCGAGCCATGGCCGTTGGACAGCACGAAGCGGTCGCGGTTAGCCCACTTGGGGTTGCTGGGGTTGTGGCGCAGGTGGTGGTTCCACAGCACCTCGGCGATCTCGGCCATGCCCATGGGGGCGCCGGGGTGGCCGGAGTTGGCCTTCTGCACGGCATCCATGGCCAGGGCGCGGATGGCGCTGGTCAGATTATTAAACACGGGCGGCTCGAAATCGCTGAATGTACTCATTGCTTCCCTCGGTCATTGGGGTCGGGTGGAACCCGGCATTATCTTCGAAATTGCGGTGGTATGAAAATACGCGCCGCTGCCCGGCTTGCGCCGGGGCGGTCGTTATGCGCAGCCCCTACTTATTTGCTAGAGCTGCGCTTCCACTTTTTTTCCATCATGTCCAGGATGATGGGCGACAGCACCAGTTCCATGGCGAGGCCCATCTTGCCGCCCGGCACCACGATGCAGTTCGGGCGCGACATGAAGGAGTCGTGGATCATGTTGAGCAGGTAGGGGAAGTCGATGCCGTGGTAGTCGCGGAAGCGGATCACCACCAGCGATTCGTCCAGCGTCGGGATGTCGCGCGAGATGAACGGGTTGGAGGTGTCGACGATGGGCACGCGCTGGAAGTTGATGTGGGTGCGCGAGAACTGCGGGCAGATGTGATTCACATAATCGTGCATCCGGCGCAGGATGGTGCTGGTGACCGCCTCGACCGAGTAGCCGCGGCCCTCGGTGTCGCGATGAATTTTCTGGATCCATTCGAGGTTCACCACCGGCACCACGCCGATGGCCATGTCGGCATGCTGGATCACGTCCGCATCCTCGCCGACATAGGCGCCATGCAGGCCCTCGTAGAACAGCAGGTCGGTGTGCTCGGGGAACTCTTCCCACGGCGTGAAGGTGCCGGGCTGCTGGCCGTAGGGCGCGGCTTCGGCCTCGTTGTGCAGGTAGAAGCGGCGCTTGCCGCGGCCGGTTTCGCCGTAACCGCGGAAGATCTCGGCCAGCTCGGGCAGCAGGTTGTTTTCGGGGCCGAAGTGTGTGGGCAGGTGCTCGGCGTTCTTCGCTTCCGCGTCGGTGATGACCTTCTTCATCTCGGCGCGGTCGTACTTGTGCATGCTGTCGCCTTCGATCACCGCCGGCGAGATCTTCTCGCGGCGGAAGATGTGGTCGAAGGAGTTCTTGACCGTGCTGGTGCCGGCGCCGGAGGAACCGGTGACGGCGATGATCGGATGCTTGATGGACATGGGTTGTGTCTCCCGTTATTTAAGAATTCCGTGTTGCTGCCTGTTCCTGCCGCTTCCCCGTCCCGCCCCAAAGAAGAAAATCCCCGCCCCCGGTTTGCACGGGGGGCGGGGTCGAACTGGCTGTTTCGCCAGAGGGAGTGGAGAAGCGTGGATCAGGAAACCCCGACCCGACGGAGGGAATTTAGCGGGGCTTGTCCATAAGCGCCATTCACTTTTTCTTATCGTCTGAATAAGGTTTCTGTTATTGCTGTGCACCAATCGGGCGACTGTCTGCCGCCGTATCGCCAGCGCCGACTTTCTCGGTTACCCCGCTTAGGAAAAGGGGTCGGGCTTCGCGTCGATGTCCCACAACCCATTCGATACCGTCGATAAATCGGGAATTTCCCAGCGGCTGCCCCTGATCCAGCGCCATGCGTATATCGCCAATCGCCTCGGCATCCAGTTCCGTGCGGAATAATGCCCGACAGGCTGCCAGCAAATTAACTCGACCCTGGCCCCTTTAAACAGGCCCTTTAAACAGGCCCTTTAAACACTTTAAACACTAAACAAGAGGTTGAACTACCTCACGACGCAATCGATCGGCTGGGATTGTCGCTGCTGTGTCGGTTCGGACTGCGGCTGTTGTTGCCGCTGTTGTTGTTGCTGTTGCTGCTGAGGCGCGGGCACGGCGCCGGGCGGGGGGAGCACGGGCGGAGCTTGCGACGTTGTCGGGAACGCGGGAGGAGGCTGAAAGTTCTGCAAACCGGGCGGCTCGGGCAGGCGGATGGGTGGCAGGTTGGACAACACGCCGAAAGTCTGGCCGGTACCGACAGCCACCTGCAGATTGGGCGCATGGATTGGCGCCACCACGCCAGTGCCCTGCTCGAACTTCACGATCGTTTGCAGATCGGGGACGCCAGAGGGCGATCCTGCCGGCACCAGTTCCGTGAAAATGATCGTGCCTCGAATGCCGATGGTCGCCGTGGGCGTTTTCAACTGGTAAGCATCCTGGTTGCCGCGCTTGCCGATCAAGCCTGAAATCGAACGCATGGCCCCCTTCAGGAGCCCGACGACCGCGTTATCCTTTTGAGGCTGCTGCTGCTCGAAGCCGTAGCTCTCGATCTTGACCTGCGTATCCGGCCGGATAGTGACCTCGCCGGTATCGGAGAACTTCACCCGAGCATACGTCTTGTCGGAGGTCACCAGCGTATCCCCCGGGCTGACCTGGGACGCGATCGACAGAACCCGCTTGCTGCCATCGCTGGCGACAGCGAACATCGGGCCGGAAATATGGGTCACCTGCCCCGCGCTCTCTGCCCGCGCCGCCCCCGCCAGCAGCAGGCCAAGCGCGAGAAGCAGGCTAGTTGCAGTAACGGACAGAGCGCGCATCGCGAGGGGCTCCTTGAGAAGGGGTCGTCGTCGTCGTGGCCTGCCGACGGCGGGTGGATTGCTCATCCTGAGGCTCGTCCGACTGCCCGGACGACGGACTTGGCTGGTCGCCACTGGGGGGCCGACTCGAAGGCGCGGGAGCCGTCGGCTGGACCTGCGGCCCGACAACGGCGACAGCCGTCGTGTTTACCACCATCTGCTCGGACTGCTGGAATTGCGTGACCACCTGAAGCGCCTCGGAAGAGAAAACCGGCGCCACGGGCACGGTACCGGTCGGGGTGATGCACGCCGCCGGATCGACGAGGCAGGCGATCCGCATATCCGTGCTGACCGCCGTGACCGAAACACAACCGGGCGCCGTGGGCGTGGCCAGGCAGACGTTGATGGGCGGCAGCACGACGGAACAACCGGGCAGGATGGGATTCGCGACACAATCGGCCAGCAGCGGCAAGACCGCCGAACAGCCCGGCAGGGTTGGATTGGCCGCGCAGTCGGCCAGCGGCGGCAACACCGCCGAGCACCCGGGTGCCGTGGGCGTGGTCAGGCAGATGGCGATGGGCGGGAGCACGGCGGAACAGCCGGGCAACGTGGGGTTCGTGGCGCAGTCGGCCAGCGGCGGCAGCACCGCCGAACAGCCCGGCGTGGTCGGTGCCGTGGCGCAGATCGAA
>JAUYFI010000010.1 GCA_030691075.1 Sulfurisoma sp.
TTTGTAACTACTCAGGTGTTCATCGAAAACCCCGTCATTCCCGCGAAGGCGGGAATCCAGGTCGTCAATCTGATTGCTTTTAAAGGCAGTTAGCCCTACGAACTGGATTCCCGCCTTCGCGGGAATGACGAACGAGCGGGGTGCTGAGTAGTTACTGATTTTTATGTATTAACTGGATTCCCGCCTGCGCGGGAATGACGAAAACAGACGGATTTCAACCATGAGCATCCTCGTAAACAAAACCACCAAAGTGATTTGCCAGGGCTACACCGGCAAACAAGGCACCTTCCACTCCGAACAGGCCATCGCCTACGGCACCAACATGGTCGGCGGCGTCACCCCCGGCAAGGGCGGCCAGATTCACCTTGAGCGGCCGGTATTCAATACGGTGAAGGACGCAGTCAAGGAAACCGGTGCCGATGCCTCGGTCATCTATGTGCCTGCCGGCTTCGCCGCCGACGGCATTCTGGAAGCGGCGGATGCCGGCATCCGGGTGATTGTCTGCATCACCGAGGGCATTCCGGTGCGCGACATGATTAACGTGAAGGCGGCCATAAGGGCCAACGGTGCGGTACTGATCGGCCCCAACTGCCCCGGCATCATCACCCCGGGGGAATGCAAGATCGGCATCATGCCCGGCTTCATCCACCAGCGCGGCCGCGTCGGCATCGTCTCGCGTTCCGGCACGCTGACCTATGAAGCCGTGTTCCAGACCACCCGTTTGGGGCTGGGCCAGAGCACTTGCGTGGGCATCGGCGGCGACCCGATCAAGGGGCTGGATTTCATCGACTGTCTGGCCCTGTTCCAGGCCGATCCGGAAACCGAAGCCATCGTCATGGTCGGTGAGATCGGCGGCAGCCGCGAGGAAGAAGCGGCGGAATACATCAAGTCTCACGTCACCAAGCCGGTGGCCGGATACATCGCCGGCCAGACCGCGCCGCCGGGCAAGCGCATGGGCCATGCCGGCGCCATCATCGCCGGTGGTAAAGGCACAGCGGCGGAGAAGATTGCCGCCCTGGAGGCCGCCGGTGTGGTGGTGGCGGATAGCCCCGCCGGCATCGGCGCGGCCTGTGCCGAGGCGATCAAGCGGGGCAGGACGTCGTAGGATGTGGTGAGCGCAGCGAACCGCATCGTTCTTCGGTGATGCGGTTCGTACCTCACCGCATCCTACGAGCGCCGTTGAAGACCTACGCCCCGGCTGCCGAAATGGTTGTTTTGGCAGCCGCTTTCGGCTAGTTTCCGGCCCACGTTAGGGGTGCCGTCACAGGACGGCTGAGATCACACCCTTGGAACCTGATCCGGGCTATGCCGGCGTAGGGAAGCGCAAAGGCCCGGCCTTCGCTCCCTACGTTATTTCACTGTTGGAGCGCTTTCATGAACGCAGCACTACCCAAATCCGCACCCTTCCTTGCCGCCGACGCCCATGTCGATGCGGCCGCGATCCAGCCGTTGCCGAATTCGCGCAAGATTTACGTCGCAGGCAGCCGGCCGGACATCCAGGTGCCGATGCGGGAGATTTCCCAGGCCGACACCCCTACCGGCATGGGGGGTGAGCAGAACCCGCCCATCTTCGTCTATGACTGTTCCGGCCCCTACAGCGACCCGGCCGCGAAAATCGACATCCGCCAGGGCCTGCCGGCCGTGCGCCAGAACTGGATCGAGGAGCGCGGCGATACGGAAATGCTGGGCGGCCTGTCCTCCGAATACGGTCAGCAACGCGCCGGCATGGACGCGCTTGCCGGCCTGCGCTTCCCCGGCCTGCACCGCCAGCCGCGCCGCGCCAAGGCGGGAATGAATCTCAGTGGCAACGTAACGCAAATGCACTACGCAAGGCAGGGCGTCATCACCCCGGAGATGGAATACGTCGCCATCCGGGAAAACATGCAGCGCCGCGAATATCTGGCAGCGCTGCGCAGTTCCGGCCCGCAGGGCGAGAAACTGGCCAACCTGATGGGTCGCCAGCATCGCGGCCAGAATTTCGGCGCATCGATACCCGATGAAATCAGCCCCGAATTCGTGCGCAGCGAGATTGCCCGTGGCCGCGCCATCATCCCCGCCAACATCAACCACCCGGAAGCCGAGCCGATGATCATCGGCCGCAACTTCCTGGTCAAGATCAATTGCAACATCGGCAACTCGCCCATCGTTTCCTCGATCCAGGAAGAGGTGGACAAGATGACCTGGTCGATCCGCTGGGGCGGCGACACGGTGATGGATCTTTCCACCGGCAAGAACATCCACGAGACGCGCGAATGGATCGTGCGCAACTCGCCCGTGCCGATCGGCACCGTGCCGATCTACCAGGCGCTGGAAAAGGTCAATGGCCGCGCCGAGGACCTGACATGGGAAGTCTTCCGCGACACGTTGATCGAGCAGGCCGAGCAGGGTGTGGACTACTTCACCATCCACGCCGGCGTGCTCTTGCGTTACATCCCCATGACGGCCAGGCGCATGACCGGCATCGTCAGCCGCGGCGGCGCGATTCTCGCCAAGTGGTGCCTCGCCCACCACAAGGAGAACTTTCTCTATACCCACTTCGAGGACATCTGCGAAATCATGAAGGCCTACGACGTCGGCTTCAGCCTCGGCGACGGCCTGCGCCCCGGCTCGATCCATGACGCCAACGACGCCGCCCAGATGGGCGAACTGGCGACGCTGGGCGAACTGACCCGGATCGCCTGGAAGCACGACGTGCAGGTGATGATCGAAGGCCCCGGCCATGTGCCGATGCACATGATCAAGCACAACATGGACGAGCAGTTGCGCCTGTGCGGCGAGGCCCCGTTCTACACCCTGGGTCCGCTGACCACCGACATCGCCCCGGGCTACGACCACATCACCAGCGCCATCGGCGCGGCCATGATCGGCTGGTACGGCACCGCCATGCTCTGCTATGTGACGCCGAAAGAGCACCTCGGCCTGCCCGACAAGGACGACGTCAAGGACGGCATCATGGCCTACAAGATCGCCGCCCACGCCGCCGACCTCGCCAAGGGCCACCCGGGCGCGCAGGTGCGCGATAACGCGCTGTCGAAGGCGCGCTTCGAGTTCCGCTGGGAAGACCAGTTCAACCTCGGCCTCGACCCCGACAAGGCGCGCGAATTCCACGACGAAACCCTGCCGCAAGCCGGCGCCAAGCTCGCCCATTTCTGCTCGATGTGC
>JAUYFI010000025.1 GCA_030691075.1 Sulfurisoma sp.
TGCCGGTCATGTTGGCGCCTTCCAGCCGAAGTTCAAGCTGCGCCCCCTCCCGCAGCTGGTTCTGCTCGATATAGGCTTTGGGCACGGTTCGCGGATTTGATCCCGTGCTTGCCGGTCGAGAACCGGGCTTGTCAGCGTTTCCCCACGGTATCGAGTCCGATGTCCCTGGGGCGGCGAAAGGCCGAGGCCACTTTGTCGCAGTCGGCGGCGGGGACCGCCATCTCCTCGAACACCGTTCGCCACTCGCGCGTCACCGAGGCGACCCGATCGATGACGGTCGCCGCCGTCGTCTTCGCCAGCCCAAAACTGCCGTGTGCCGCGATCAGGTTGCCGAGGGTGGCCAGCCGGCCCTGCGGTCCGACGGACATATGCAGGTAACGCTCCAGGCCCAGTTGCGGCCGCGGCACCACGTCGTAAAGAGGCGACAGGCGCCAGCCCTTGCCCGGCGGATCCCAGATGAACGCATGGTTGCGCAGGTGGTCGTCGTCGTTCGACACGAGTATGTTGAAAGCAATCCGGGCGTAAAGCTCATTGCGGTCGGCCTGCACGTACCCGTCTACGCCGTACTCGCCCAGTTTCAGGGACAAGTCTTCATACCGTGCGCCAAGCGATTCGGTTTCGTGCTTGCCCAGCAGGCTCAGTGCGCTCACGCAATGCCGGCGGGCAAACCCGTCGCCGACGGCGCGCCGGTCGAAGCGCTCGATGAGCATCACGTGCCGGCCGTCGGCCAGCACCTTCAAGTCGGTCTGCGGCACATCCAGTCCGGCCCGGCGCGCGAGTTCCAGGCAGGCGCGCTCTACCGCCGGCACATTGAAGCCGTCGTTCCTGGCCGGGAATTTCGCCAGGTATTGTTGCCCCTGGTGGAGCACCAGGGCCTTTGGTCGCGCGCCGCCCAGGGTGCCGGCGGTGAAGATGGGCTCGAGGTGCGCCGGGATGGGCGCCCCGGCCTGGATGCGGTCGGCGGCCTCGACCAGGTATTCGAGCTGGGTCAGCGGCGGCGGCAGGCCCGGTGCTTCGGGGCTGGTCAGCTCCGGTCTGAAGTCCAGTGCGCCGAAGCGATGCGGGCCGGCATTCAGCAAATAGACAGACTCCGGCACCGAGTCCGGCGGTACCTTGAGCCTGGCTTCCAGTACCCGGCGCCCCCAGAAGTCTGGCGCGGCATCGCGCACGGCACCGAACAGCGGCGGATTGACCGGTTCGTAGCGGGCTTCATCGCCGGGCAGGCAGGCGAGCGGCAGGCTGAGCGGATCGACCGGCACGACGTCCGGCCGCGCCAGGTAGCGCCGGCCGTAGCCGAAGGAGCTTGCGGTCGAT
>JAUYFI010000073.1 GCA_030691075.1 Sulfurisoma sp.
GCGTCGTGGTGCTGGTGGCCGTGGTCGGCGTGGTTGCGCTGGTAACCGTCGTCGGTGTGGTCGCGCTTGTCACCGTAGTCGGCGTCGTGGTGCTGGTGGCCGTGGTCGGGGTGGTTGCACTCGTCACCGTAGTCGGCGTCGTGGTGCTGGTGACCGTCGTCGGCGTGGTTGCGCTGGTAACCGTCGTCGGTGTGGTCGCGCTTGTCACCGTGGTCGGGGTGGTTGCACTCGTCACCGTAGTCGGCGTCGTGGTGCTGGTGACCGTCGTCGGTGTGGTCGCGCTTGTCACCGTGGTCGGGGTGGTCGCACTCGTCGCGGTGGTCGGCGTCGTGGCGCTGGTGGCCGTGGTTGGGGTGGTCGCACTCGTCACCGTAGTCGGCGTCGTGGTGCTGGTGACCGTCGTCGGCGTGGTTGCACTCGTCACCGTAGTCGGCGTCGTGGCGCTGGTGGCCGTGGTTGGGGTGGTTGCACTCGTCGCGGTGGTTGGCGTCGTGGTGCTGGTGACCGTGGTCGGGGTCGTCGGCGTCGTCGGCGGCGGCGTCTCTCCCTGGCCACCGCCAATCGGGGTAACAACTTCGGGTGGCGGCGCGGTGGGTTCTTCGTCCTGGCCCCGAGGTGCCGGATCGAAGGCAACTTCGGCAGCGGGCAGTGGTTGGGAGATCAGGGGAACCGGATCCTGATGCCCGGTACTGCGTGTTTCCTGGGTCGGGACGACTACATCGTCGTCGGCCTGGTACCGGGTGACGGTGATCTTTTCGCCAATGACGGTGCCTTCAACGATCTTGTCCTCATGCTTTTCTTCATAGATGCGAGCGCCAGTCTGGACGTTTTCATTGCCGGCTCCGTCGATCCGATCCGGCGCGGCGATGTTGTCCTCAATCTTCTGGGCAAGCTTATCTTCCTGCTCGCGGCTGAGGACGGTCAGATCGTCGAAGAGTTGCGCTTCTTGATTGTCAGTGCCCGGATTGCCGGTTTCAACCTCTTGATTGCCTTGCGAATCTGGCGTTTTTTGGGCCATGATCGTTCCCCTGGGTATATTTTCAGCTATGTGCATCCTAGTGGCTTGTCCGCCATGCCACTAGATAGCCACTGGTTATAGGCCTTCATTTCCGTTGGGCATCGAGCTTACTCGTCCAGTGGAGGTCGAGTGCAGGAGGTGGACGCCTCAAGGCGGCGGCCATAAGCCTGGACGAGGCGGTCAATGGCGGTGCAGGAAAGCCTGGGGTTATCGGCGAGGTCGATTTTTTCAATCGCCTTGCCGTTCAGCGCCAGCAGGGCGTCAGCGTCGCCGAGGAGATTCCCGGCGAGGTCGATTCGTTTCAGGGCGGTTAGTCGTTCGATGCCGGCGAGGGTCGCGATGCCGGCTTTGGGGCAGACCAGTTCGTCAAGTTCGGCCACCTTCCGTTCGCGGTACTTGCTACCGATGCACTCGGCGAGTTCTGGGCTGGCATAGCGCAGCGTATGGACGTCCGGCTCCTCGTGGCCGGCGTAGTAGCGGGCATTTTCGTTGAGGGCGCGGGCGGCGTCCCCGGTGAGGGCATCACCGCAGATGCCGTGCTCGCCGCAGCGAGCATCCCGGATGCGCGGGTTGGAAAACAGGGGCAGGCTGCTGTGACCGTCGCCGTTGATCGCTTTCATCCATCCGCCCACCATGACCGTGCCGAACTTGCCCGCGGCAGGCCGGCCGTCGCAGGGGCCTTGGCCGTAGCCGTTGGCATAGGGTGCGATGGCCGAGGTATGGCCCTGTTCCGGCGCGCAGGTGTCGACCAGCGCGCCGTGGTTCAGGCCCATCAGGTGACCCAGTTCGTGCGCCAGGGTGTGGGCACCGCAGGCGATGTCGACGGCGGCGAAGGCACGGCGGGTCGAGGATATCTCCGCCACGGTCTGGTTGACGGCATAAGCGCGCCCGCAGCCGCGTTTGCCGCGGATCAGGAGATGGCCGACGACGGCGACGGTGTAGTCGGCGCCGTATTCGGCGGCCCGGCGAAAGAGATCGGGAAACCCGCGCCTTTCGTTTTCCATGTCGCCGAGAATGGACATGACTTCGGCGCTCTCAAGGCGGGAGAACTCGATGTCGACGATCTCCGCGGCGAGGCCGACCTCGCTGTTGCGGAAATAGCCGTTCAGTTCGGCGACATGCCCGGCGAGCCGTTTGGCGGTTGTCTGTTGCTGCCCGGCGGTCGAGCCGAGTGCCGTATCGACGATGAAACGCAGGCCGATCGTCTCGGCTTGTGCCGCCGACAGCGTGGCCCCGAGCGCAAGGGCGAGCAGCAGGCGGGCTATCAAGTCTTGCCGACGCGCTTGACGATGAAATCGGCGATGGCCAGCGCGCGCTTGCGCCGCAGGTTTTCCTTGGGCCGTTCGAGCAGAACGCGCACTTCCTTGGCGAACTTGATGACGCCCATCAGGGCGATCCAGGCCGGCAAGTCCTCGGTCTCTGCCGGAGTCAGCGGGGCGGCCGCCGCATAATGCTCGATCAAGGCGTCAAAGCGACCGAAGTCGGCGAGATGGATGTATTTCTCCGCGAGCGAGAACTCGAAGGCGCCGTCGATCAGATCGGCCATGCGGGGGCCGAAGAAGGCATTGTTGAAGTCGAAGAAGCGCGCCTCGCCGGCCGTGCCGACGATGAAGTTCTTCGGCGTGACATCGCCGTGGTTGTGCACCATCGGGCTGCGCGCAAACCAGACTGCCCGGTTTTCCCCCGGGAAGCAGCGTTCGGCCAGCGGGGCGAGCGCGGCGAAGGCCTGGACGATTTCGCCGTCGAGGTTCGGCTGCTTGATCTGGTTCTCGAAAGCGGGCAGCCAGATCAAGCAGGTGTCATCGAAGCTGAATTCCGTCTCAAGCTCCAGCGGATTTTCCATCTGTACGCGATGGATGGCCGCGAGGGCGGCGCCGACCTCTGCCAGCGGATATTCGGGGCGTTGCTGCACGGTGCCAGGAATACGCTCGAACAGCAAGGCGGGGAAACCCTCGACGGTGGTGTCGGCGGCTTGTCGCGCGGGTATCACGCCGGCTGTCGGAATGCCGCGACCCTTGAGCGCGGCAATCAGTTTTTCTTCGTAGGCGGTGTGCTCGGCGACGCGGCCGCGATGGTAGTTGCCGGAAACCTTGAACAGTTTGAGGATGTAGTCGCCGCCATCGGCAAACACCTTGAAAATGGCATTCTCGGTGGAAACCTTCATTCGTTCGACCGCCACCCACGGGTAGCCGTGGAGTTCGGCGATCCGTGCGGCGATGCGTTCCTCTTCCTCGCCACGATAGAGAATGCCGTCGCGGGCCCGGTCGTAAAACAGCTTTGCACCGAACTTTTTAAGGAAGGCATCCTTCTCCGCGCGGAAACCTTGCGAGGGCAGGGACACATAGGCATCCACCAGGTGCGGGATGAATTCGACGTTGGGATGGCGCGGCGGCCAGTCGCTGTCGCCGCCGCCCAAGGGAATCTCGGCGATGTGATAGACGGCGCAATGATTGGAGGCTTGCGGCAGGTGGCAATGCCAGTTGGCGGGAATGTCGTCCTCGCGCGCGGGATCGATCTCGACCAGGATGTCGATGTCGGAGCCGAGTTTGGCGAGTTTGCCGTGTATGAAGGGCGCGCGATAGCGGCCCATGTCGCCGCGCAACGCCGAACCCATCAGGTAGACCTTGTCGACCGCCGCGCAGGCAGCGACCTCTCGCCGCAGGGTTTCCTCGACCTGCTGCCGCAGCGTCGCCTGGATATCGGCGGCGATAATCTCCTTGGTCGGCTTGACGAAGCCGAGCTGGAGGCCGTTCAGGATGCCACTCCATGCCCGATACGTGCTTTCTGCCTCGGCACTGCCCGACACGGCGCCGGCCTTGTAGGGAAAGACGACCTGCCGGTTCGGTGGTGAATAAAGCCAGGCCTGCGGATCGGTATCGACGTTGTTCGCCTTGCCGGCCCTGGCGGCGCCGTAGAAATCGAGTACCTGGCACTTGACCACGTTCACTTCGTCGGCATCGATGCCGGCGCCTTGTGCGGCCAGGTAGTCGACCAGGCGGCCGACGGCGTTCTGGCCGCGCAGGCGGCGATATTCGAGTGCGCCGCGCCGGTTCTCGGGGCGGGCAAGCACCCGCAGTCGCTCGCCGCGATAGCGCTTTTCCCCCGGGGCGGCATCCTCGGTGGCAAAGCCGATGTAGTTAAAAATATCGCGAATCTTCGGCACGTGATGTTGCGCAACGGCAATGGCGAGAACCTCGCCGGGGATGTTGCCGGCATCCAGGGTGAAATCGACGTCGTTGGCTTCGAGCAGCGCCAGCACTTCTTCGTAGGACGACGCATAGGGGCCGTCGATGTCCAGCGAGGCGAACAGCCGCGCGATCTGGCGGAACTCGTCCTGATCGATGAGCAGTTTGTAGTTGCGGTAGTGGAAGTGGTAGCCGTCGCCGCACTCCTCGAGAGAGAAGCGTTGCGGATGGTATTTCACCTCGTGCTTGAGGCGCGACTCCGTCCAGATACGGACGTCGTCCTGGTTGGCGTTGGGCAGTTTGCCGTCCTGGTATTTCTTCTCCTCGATGATCGCCTGCAATTCGGACGCCTGCTTGGCGAAGGCCGAGGCGATGTCCTCGAATTCGCCGCGACTCAACTCGATGCGCAGATCCCGGTAGTGGATATGGATGTTCTCCTCCATATCCAGGAACAGGTTGCGGTGGCGTGGTTTGCCGAGGATGTTGCCGCGGAAGAGGGTTTTCTTGATGACGCCCATGTCAGTTTCCGTCAGCGCTCGTGGAAGGAGCGCGAAACAACGTCGATGATCGGTTTGGAGAGGTAGGCGAGCAGCGTTTTTTCGCCGGCAACGATATCGGCCTCCAGGCTCATGCCGGCCTGCAGCAGGTTGCGCCCGGGAGTGGCGCCGACGTACGGATTGTCCAGGCTCACCCAGCCGCGGTAGTAGGGTTTGTTGTCCTCGCTGGCGATGCTTGACGCCGAGATGCGCTTGAGCTTGCCGGTGGCGTAACCGAAGCGGGTGTAATCGTAGCTGGTGATCCGCAAATTTACATCCTGCCCGACACGGACGTGGCCGATGTCCTTCGGCAGGATGCGAATCTCGGCCTCCAGGGGCGTCTTGTCCGGAACGACCTGCATCAACAGCGCGCCCGGCTGAATGACCTGGCCGACGGTTTGTACCTTGAGTTCCTGGACGTAGCCGTGGTAGGGCGCGCGGATGATCAGCCGGTCCACCCGCGCCTGCAGGCGCTGGATGGTTTCCTCGATTTCGGCCATTTCGGCGCGCACGGCACCGAGTTCGTTGAGCGCGTCGCGCCGCAACTGATTCGCGGTATCGGCCCGCCGGCTCCTGACCTCGGCAAGCTCCTGCTTGTTGACGACCGCTTCGTCGATCAGCCGCGCCACTTCCCCATCCGCCGTCACCTTGGCACGGCGTGTTTCCAGCAGCACGGTACGGTTGACGAGGCGGCGTGCCGCCAGGTCTTCGCGCATGAGCGAGAGTTCGCCGGTAAGGCTCTGATGCTCGCGGGCGGCACCGAGGGAATTTTCCTGTTGCGACAGGCGGCGTGTGCGCTGGTCGATCTGGTGGTCGAGAATGGAAAGCGTGGAATTGCGCGTGGTGATCTGTTGGCGATAAATCTCCTCCTGATCCGCCAGCAGGTCGAGATGTTCGCCGGCCAGGGGGGCGAGGTCGGGTTTGCGACCCTCGACAAAGGCGCTGAGCCGCTCGGCACGCAGTTTCAGGGCCGTACGGCGCGCTTTCATCTGGCGCAGGTCGGCGAGCGCCTGGCTGCCGTCGATGCGCAGGAGAACCTGGCCTTCCTCGACCAACATGCGTTCCTCGACGGGAATCTCGGCGACTACGCCGCCGTCCAGATGCTGGACGACCTTGATCTTGCCGGCCGGAACCAGTTCCCCTTGTGCCCGCGCCACTTCCTTGATGTGGGTCATGCTGGCCCATAGCAGGAATGCGACGACCGCCGACGCCGCTATCCCCAGCATGGGACGCACGAAGGTGGGGAGCAGCTCCTCCTCGATCTGGACGGTTTCGGACAGCAGACTGCGCTCGCGGCTACCGAGGGCAACCTTGCCTGGGTCGCCGACCGGGCTTTTCTGTTTTTGTCTGAAGATCATTTGCGTGTTCCCGACATGAGCTTGCCCTTGATTCGATCAAATGGGCCGATGGCGGCAATCGCGCCATGCTCCATGTAGATGACGGTGTCCGCCAGGCGCATGTGGCCCGGTCGGTGCGAGACCATCAGCAGCGTGCATCGGCCGCGCCACCATTCGATGCAACGCAGCAACGCTTGCTCGCCGGCATCATCAAGGCCGGTACCCGGCTCGTCGAGCATCACCACGGTGGCGGGCTTGATTAGCGCGCGGGCCAGCATGAGGCGCTGACGAAAGCCGTTCGGCAGTTGTTCTGAGCGACTGGTGGAAATGCGCGTCTCCATGCCTTGCGGCAGAGCGTCGACTTCGGCGATTAGCCCCGCCATTTCCAGTGCCCAGCGGATCTCGGCCTCGTTGGCCGAGGGATGTGCCAAGCGCAGGTTCTGGGCCACCGTGCCGTAAAACAGGTCGCAGTTCTGCGGCATGTAGCTCAGCTGGGCGCGGAGGTCGGCAATCGGGAGCTGACGGATATCGAGGTTGTCGAGTCGAATGGTACCCGCCTGCGGGATGAAGGCCCGCGCGATCAGCTTGAGCAGTGTGGACTTGCCGGAGCCGTTGGCGCCAGAGATGACCACGATTTGGTTCGGCGCCACGGCAAAGCTGACGCCGAGCAGGACCGGATCGGCGTCACTGGCGTAGCGGAAGGACACGCGCGAGAAGCTCAAGGCACCCTGAAAGGGCGGGCGGATGGTCTGGTGTACGCCGGTGGCGCGCTCGCCGGGGAGCCGCATCAGGTTCTCGATCTGCCGCATGCTGGTTCGAATATGAGCTAGCGAGGTGACGGCGAGGAAAAAGTTTTGCATCGGTCCGGTGATGCGCCAGACCAGCAGCATGGTGGCGATCATTGCCCCGCCGCTAAGTTCGCCCTTGATGGCCGCGATCGCGGATATCCCCAGCGCGGCCAGGCCGGTGAGTGAGTTGAGTACCTGAGCGCCGCCGTTGATGCGGGCATGTACCTGATGGTTGCGGTAGTTTGCCATGACCGCCTTGCCGCTGAGGTCGCGGTAACGCTCCAGCCAGGCGTCGCGACAGCCGGCGCCACGGACAAGGCGCATCTGCGTGATTGCCTCGACGAGGAATTCCCAGCGCGCGCCAGTGGCTTGTGTTGATTTGGCCACGGAGCGATCGCTGAGGTGGCGCGTTGACAATGCAATGAGGGAATAGGCAAGTGCCGCGCCGGCGATCGCAAACAGCGCCCAAGGGTTGAGGATGGCGACAGCAATGATGACGATGAGGTTGGCCGGGAGATCAAAGACAATGATCGTCAACGGGCCAATGAAAAAGTCCCGCAGGCTCTCAAAGTTGCGCAGCCGAGAAACCTGGCGGTTGACGGAAGCGCTCTCGGTCGACGTGGCCGGCAGGCCCATGACGCGGCGGAAGATGCTGGTGCCGAGGATGAACTCGGCGCGCCCACCGACATGGGCGATCACCCGACTCTTCAGGCGGCGCAGCAGGAAGCCGAGCGTCAGCGCGAGTGAAACACCGAGCAGCAAATAGTATTGCATCGGGATGTCGCCGGTGGGCAGCACGTGGTTGTATACCGACATCACGAACAGCGGTGCCGACAGGTCAAGCAGTGTGCCGAAGACCGTCAGCACAAAGGCAAGAGCAATGTGCCGGCGAAAACGCAGTGCCAACTTGACGAACCACGAGCCCTCGTCACGTACTCGGGCGGAGGGCGGCTCCGGGCGGCGGAAGATGTAGGTTTCGCCTGCCTCGGATGTCGCTTCCAGTATCGCTTCGCCGCCGCTTCCACTATCGAAGCAGCGCAGGCGTCCATCCGGAAGCGTCTCCAGGACGACTTTGGCCGGTTGGTTGGCGGGGATGAACAAGCAGGGCATCAAACGGCTGTCGAGCTTGGCCAGGCTGGCATTGAAATGGTGCGGCAACAACTCGAGGTTGGCCATCACGTTGCATAGGCCCGATATGTCGAGCGCATGCAGCATGTGGGGTATCGCCTCGGCCAACTCGCGCCCGCTGCCTTGCCAACGCAACGCTTCCAGCAGCGGCAGCAGGCACCTGGAGAAATCCGATTCCACGGCGTAGTACTGACGGATGATGTCGGCCAGTTCGTCGACATGTTGCGGCCGCTCCAACGGAATCGGCGGAGCATCGACAGCGGCATCGGTTCCCGCCACCACGGCGGTACTGTCGACGAGGCGGCCAGCCGAAAGAGTCAGTACCCTGTCGGCAAGGGATAACAGTGAAGGGCGATGGGTCACGAGGATGAGCGTGCAGGATCCCTTGCGTAGCGCCAGATAGTCGCGCAGCAACTGGTCGGCGGCCATGTCGAGAGAGATATTGGCCTCATCGAACAGGATGACGCTGGGATTGTTCGCGAGCGCTCGCACGATGGCAATCAGTTGCCGCACGCCGGCGGGAAGCGTTTCGGCATTGGTTTCGCCAAGCCGGGTCTCGTAGCCAAGCTTCATCCCGGCGACGAGACGGTCGAGGCCCATCTGATGGGCGATATCGATAGCCGCCTTATTCAGGTGATTATCGAACATGGTCATGTTCTCGAGGATCGTGCCGGTGATGACGGTGCCGGTCTGCGGCAGCATGGCGATCTGCCGCTGCACGCTGTCAGCATTGAACTCGTCCAGGCGGCGGCCATCGACCAGCACTGCCCCGGACTCGGGTTGCTCCAGGCCGTTCATCAACGACAGCAGGGTGGTCTTTCCGCTTCCGCTGTCGCCGCGAATGGCGAGGCACTCCCCGGCGCGTACCCGCAGCGATATTTCGCGGAAGAACGGGATGCCGCCTTCACGACCGAGCGTTACGCCCCGGAGTTCGATGCCCTCGCGCACGGGCGGCATGACGGGATTTGCCCGGTCGTCGACACAGGGCATGGCGGCGACCTCCTTCAGTCGGGCCTGAGCCTCGACGAAAGCCTGATAGCGCAACCAGACGGTCAGACAACGCCGCAAGGGCTGCAGGGCGCGTACCGACAGCATCATGCAGGCGGCGAGGCCACCCGGAGTCATCTCGCCGGAGAGTACGCCCCAGGCGCCGGCAAAAATGACCCCCACGACCATGACCTGGGAAAACAGCATGCTGGCGGCCCCCGCCATCGCGCTGCCAAAGGCGAGCTTCTCGCTCATCTCGGCGTTGCTGGCTTGAAGAAGCTCGTGGCGGCGCTCCATCAGGGCTTCCATCATCAAGGTCTTCACCGAGTGAATGCCGGAAAGCACTTCCACGAGGAAGTTGGTACGCCGATCATCCATGACGTAGCGCTGCTTTCCATGCCGCTGCAGCCAATCGCCAAAGCGGGCGATGACGTAACCGAAAACCAGCAGCAGGGCAAGCGGTACCAGCACCACCCAGTTGCCTATGATGTAAATTATGGCGAGAAACAGTAGCACGAAGGGAAGATCGAAAAGCACCAACAGTGCCTGGCCCGAGTAGAACTCGGCAATCTTTCCCGCGGCTGTAATGCGCTCGGCGTGCACGGCGGGGTCCTCGCGCTGCAGATGTCGCAATGGAACGAGCATCAGCCGGGAAAGGGCGCTTGTGCTCGCGGCGTGTTCAAAGCGGGCACCCAGCCATCCGGTGACAAAACTATTAACCGCGCGCAACAGTTCTTCGAGGATCAGGCCGGCCAGCACCCCGAGTACGAGCAGGGCCAGGGTCTCCATGGACTGATTGGCCACCACCCGGTCCATGATTTGCAGGATGGCCATCGGCAGCGCCAGACCGAGGACGTTGTAGAGCAGTGCGGCCAGCGCCAGCCCGGGTAGAACGCGACGCAGGTCGGGGGAGCGGAAGACGTCCCTGAGCGGATGGCCGACCGCTTGGGCGGTGGGCAAACTGGATGACAGGCTGTTGAGGAACGACGACATGCTTACTCCACTTGGGCTTCGATGACAGCTTGGCGTAACAAGGAATGCGTGAAGCTGAAGCGGTTTTCGTCGTCGCGGCGGAGCACACCGCTGGCGATCGCCAGCGCCGTGGCGGTTTTCACCGTATCGACAGACGCATTCATCGTTTCGGCAAGCTCGACCAGGTTCAGCGGCGGCGATTCACGTGCGATGCAGCGCAGCAGCACATGGTCGAGCCCGAGGCTGTCCATGCGGGCGCCGATGACGAAGCGCAACGGCAGGGGCAGCGGTCCCCGCTCGCGCTGTCGCGCCAGATGAATGGCAAAGAGCGGAACGCCGGCTGCATCCCGGGATATCGTCGTCACATGAGGCGATGCGTGGCTCAGGCCGAGGGTCCGGGCCACCAGTTGTTCGGTCGCGCCTTGTGTGAGACGGCCGAGCCGCAAGGCCTCATCCGCCCAGGCGGCCTTGCCCTGCAGCCGACGGGCCGCGATGAGGACGAGCCGGCCAGCGGCGTCCGCCCCCTTCCGGGCGAGTTCTGCCAGAACATCCGCCGGCAGCAAGTGACCATCGTCGATGATGACCGCCTCGGGTCGCAATGCCGCTGGTGCAACCAATATCGCCAGGATGGCATCGATGGATGTCGGCTTTCCTTCGGGTAACGCGTATGCGAGCGCACCACCGCTGGCCGGTGCGCAGACAAAGTGATGGGCGAGGCCATTCTGGCGGGCGCAGCGCGCTGCGACGTAACGGCAGAGAGTCGACTTCCCCATGCCGGTTTCGCCCTCGAGGTAAACCAGGCGGTGCGCCCCCTGGGTTGTTGATTCCAGCAGTGCATCGAGGCGCGCCAGTTCGAGGTTCCGTCCGATAGGCGCTTGCTGGTCGCCCCCGGCATTCCAGGGAAAACGATCGAGCGCCTGAAATGTGAAAAAATCGGGAGCGACCGGCGCCGGCGCACATGGGCTCAGCGCATGGAACAGATCCTCCGCGGAGGGGCTCAGCGCGAGCTGGCCAGGCTTCGCCGCCAGCGCCAGCTTACGCGCCTGGGCGATGGCGGGGCTGGCGATGGCCTCTCCGGACCAGCCGCCGTGGCGGTTCATGCTGGCAACGACCATCCCCGCCGTCAGGCCGCCATGCAGGGCGGCGGCATGCACGGCATCATGGGCGGCGAGAGCGCGAAACACGATGTGGGCGGCGCGCAGCACCAAAAATAGATCGTGTTCGCGCGGATGCTGAATGCCGAAGACAAGATCGCCCGCATTCCCCTTGCGCGCCAGAAACAGCGCATCATGGTCGAAGGCATACGCGGCCAGGGTTTGGTGTAGCAGTCGGCCGGTGCCGCCGGGCGCGGACTCGGGCAAGGCCACGCTCATGACCACGCAAGGGCGACTTTCCAGCACCCCGTCGCCCTGCAATCGGGGCGCGCTTCCACGTTCGCCGGGCGAGCGAACTTCCATGCCGTGGGTTACCGCCATGGCACGGTTGCGCACCTTGAGCTTCTTGAACAAGGCGACGGTGTGCTGCTTGACCGTGCCCAGTCCGATGCCAAGCTCCCTGGCAATCTCCTTGTTGACCTTGCCAGCCCTCAGCAACTCCAGAATCTGGCGTTGGCGCGGTGTCAAGGGCGCTTCCACGGGAGACTTACGGTAGCTTGCCAACGCATCGGATCACGGCATCGTTAGACTTTAAGTCCAGGCAATGCCTTATATCCGACGATTTTGGAATGTCGGCCTTCAGAACAAAGCCCCGCAAGCGGCTGTCATACACAGCCGCCGCGCTACCCGCTGTCGGGGGCGCGTCGGGCTGGGCAGGCCGTGGTTGCGGCTTTTCGATCGCTGGCATTTGCTCTGTGGCGGCGAGGTGAGGCGATGCTGGGGGCGCCGGGACATCATCGATTCGCTGGCCGGGGTCGGTGGCCGATGTCCTGTTTGGCGTCGCAAGCAGTGAGGCATCCACCAAATCGGGCGCCGATTCAAGTACCGGCGCTTCGGGCCGGCTGTCGGTCAGGAGATACTCGAAAGTCTCGGTTCGCGATGAAACGACCCGACAGCGCTGCAACTGCGCGCCGAGGCGGCCGCAAAAGAGTTCGGCGGCGTCGAGGGTGGGGAAATGCGCAACCAGGACGCGATACCAGGCGGCGCGTTCCTGCTCCTCGAAGGCGACGCGGCCTTGCAGGCGCGGCAATACCGTGCGGCCGGCCATGAGATCCGGAAAGCGCTGATTCAGGTCGCGCCAGAGGTGAGCGATGCCGGCGCGATCCTGCAGTCCGATGACTTCGACGAGCCAATATTCCCGGTCGCCTTCCGGCCCGGGTGGGTAGGACTGGCTCGCCGCGACGGGTGATGCGTCCGGGGTGCCGTTGGCCAGCGCCGCGGGCGCGGCTTCGCCGGGCAGTGATCCGCCGCGCGGTATGCCGCCGCCGAGCGCGCTGAACAGCGCGACCAGGCCGTTGTGCCGCTCCATGCGGATGCGATGGAATTCGTCGAGGTTGCGATGGTAGGTGCGCTCGGTATCGAGCAGCGTCAGATAGTCGATGGCGCCCGCGCCGTAGGACTCGATGCTGTGCTCCCAGGCCCGGCGCGAGGCATCCGTGGCGGACTGCTGTGCGTTCTGGCGTCTGCTGTTCATCTGAATGGAGGCGATGGCGTCCTCCGTTTCCCGAATCGCGGCGTACAGCACCCGCACGTAGGTTTCCACCAGTTCCTCGTGCATGGCGCGGGCGAAGGCGACCTCGTCGGCGCGCTTGCCGGAGTCGAAAATGGTGGCGGATAGATTGACGATGGCGTTCCAGAAGAAGGTATGGGACTGGAACAGTTTCGAGAAGACGAAACTGCCGGTGCCGACCTGCGCCGTCAGATCGATGGGTGGCAGAAGGCGCGCGCGCGCCACATCGATGTCCGCATCGGCGGCGAGCAGGCGCGCCTCGACCACGCGCACGTCGGGGCGCCGCAGCAGCAGGTTCGCCGGCAGTCCCGGCAAGACCAGGGGGAAGCTCAGCGAATCGAGGCCGCGGTCGGTCAGGGTCAGGGCCATCGGCGTCACGCCGAGGAGTTGCGCCAGGCCGTTCGTCGTATTTTCGCGCCGCAACTCCAGCGCCGGAATCGTCGCCTGCACGGCATACACGGCTGCGCGCTGCTGCTCCAGGTCGATGATCGTCGCGTCGCCGGCTTCCATGCGGGCGCGCACCGATTCGAGCATGTCGCGCAGCACGGTTTCGGTCTCGCGCGCGACGCGGACGCGGTCGTTCAGGGACAGATATTCGACATAGGTGGCGGCGGTGTTGGCGATCAGCAGGCGCCGTGCGTCCTCGCGCTGGTAGGTCGAACGCAACAACTGCATGCCCGCCGATTCGGCCAGCGAACTGCGTTCGCCCCAGAGATCGGCACGCCAATCGCCGCGCAGGCTTAACTGATAGGTTCGGCGTGACTTGACCGTGTCGCCGGGCGCCACGGAGCCGATGCCGTTTTCGGGCGCCTCGGCCTTTGCCTGGTAGGGTGCGGTGATCACCGGCCGTTCGTTGGCCCCGGCCTGGTCGGCCCGCGCCTTGGCCTGGACGATACGCAGCGTGGCGATGCGCAGATCGGCGTTGTTGGCGATGGCGCGATCGACCAGGGCATTGAGTTCCGTGCTGCCCAGCATGCGCCACCACTCGGCAAGCCGGGCTTCGGCGAGCGCTTCCGGTTTGGTCCTGGGTTCGACGGCGCCCTGGGGCGACTCGATCGCGGCCGGCGTCGGCGTGGCCTGCTTGAACCGGGTGGGCAGGGGCACGACAGGAATCGCGTAGCGTTCGCGCGTGGTGGCGCAACCCGTTACGACGATGGCGATGGCGAGGAGGAGGGTGAATGTACGCACGATTTCCAGGAAGAATCGGGGCTCGGACTCGATTGCTGGCAGTATCGCCGCGGCTTGGACGGGCGGCTTTACCGGAAAAGCGCGTATTCCACGCCTAATTCATCCCAGATTGAAACTACTCAGGTAGTTCCCAGCCAGCGCTGATATTCGATCAAGCGAAGCGTGGCTGAGGGACGGCGCCCTGGAAGGTCAGGGTGAGAGCATGAAAGAGATTGGCGCCCTGCTTATGAAGCGTAGCGAGATAGGAACGAATGGTGCAGAAGGTTTCAAGGCCAGCCTGGGTGCGAAAGCCGCCGGAGATTTTCTGCTTGACCTTGGGCATGCGGACGGCTTGCTCGGCGGGATTGTTGGAGAAAGGAACGTTGTGATCGGAGGCAAAGCGCCAGACATCGTCGGCGTAGAGGCGCAAGCGGTCGATGAGATTGAGCACCTTGCTCTGTTTGGTGCGCCCGCGCTTGCCCGAAGGCGGCGCGCGCGGGTTGGCCGCTTCACCCTCGGCGAGAATGACATCGTAGGCCTGCCGATAGAACGCGATGCGTTCGGGTTCAAGCTTGCCGTCGGCTTGGCCGACCTCGTGACAGGCGGCAACCAGCAGGTCGATCAGGCGATTGGCCCAGGCTTGTCCCATCTCCTCGAAGACGTAGGTCAGCTCGCGCAAGTGATGGACGTTTCACAGGGCGTGGGTACAGGTCAGATCACGGTAGGGCTTCCAGCCGTCGTGGATCAGGGTACCGACGAACTCGCCCAGAATGCCGAAAGCGTCGAACGCCTTCTTGCCCCGGTTGGGATGGCAACCGATCCAGGTCGGCAATGTGGTGGCGAGCACATTTGGGCTTGGGGCGATTCAGCCTGTCCGAGGATGGCGGCTTGTTGGAGTTGCGGCTGTTCTTTGCCAGACGCCCTTCCAGCTCGACGACTCGGGCCGTCAGCGTCTCAACTTGCTTCGTCAGCGCTTGAACCTGAGCAAACAGCGCAAGGATCAGTTCATCCTTATCGGCGTGGCTGAGTCGATCAAGATCGGGCAGTTCTTTCATGACCACCTTTATCGCCCGGCGCCCGTGTTTCTCAAACCCGGGGTAGCGACGCTATTCCAGCCTACCTGAGTAGTTACGATTTTGGCAATCAACCGGACAGGCAAGGTTGACGGGGGCATAGTCCAGGCAGCGTTTGCGCCGGGCCGCCCCAAGCAAACGCGGCACGCGCCGAAGGCGCAATCCGCTCCGCGCCCCAACAACGAAGCTCCCCGTAACAGACGAGCGCAGCGAGCCGACTCGCTACCTCCCCCGCGAGGGGGAGGCCGGGAGGGGCGGGTCACCGGTGCTGCCCGGCGACGATGTCGAAGCCGTAAAGCCGGCACTCCAGTGGGCCGTTGAACAGCGGGATCTTGCGCCTGGGCTTGAGGCCGATCAGCTTGGGCAGGCGCGTGTCGGCGGACAGGAACCAGCAATCCCAGCCGGCGAAGTTCTTCTTCAGCGCATCGCCCAGCCGCGGATAGAAGGCCGCCAGTTCGTCGGCCTCGCCCAGACGCTCGCCGTAGGGCGGATTGGCGACCAGCACGCCGCTTGCCGCGGGGGCGGATCGAAGAAGAAGGTCGGCACGCTCCACCGTCACCAGGTCGTCGATGCCGGCATGGGCCAGGTTCTGTCGGGCGCGGGCCACGGCATCGTCGGACAGGTCGCTGCCGAAAATCGGCAACGGCGACACGGCGGCCGATCGCCGCGCTGCCGCATCGAGGCGCAGCCGCCGCCAGAGTGCTGCGTCATAGCCCTTGAGACGGGCGAAACCGAAGTCCCCCTCGTCGCGCGACAGCCCCGGCGCGTCGCCCAGGGCCATGCCGGCGGCTTCGAGCAGGAAGGTGCCGCTGCCGCACATCGGGTCGAGCAGCGGCACCCCGGGCTTCCAGCCGGACAGCCGCAGGATGCCGGCGGCGAGGTTTTCCTTCAGCGGCGCCGCCACCTTGGCCAGCTTGTGGCCGCGCTGCCACAGCGCCTCGCCCGAGGTGTCGACATAGAGCGTCGCCTTGTCGGCGGTGAGGAAGAGATGGATGCGGATGTCGGGCTCGGCACTGACGTTCGGCCGTTCGCCCACCGCATCGCGGAAGCAGTCGCACACGGCATCCTTGACGCGCAGCGTGGCGAACTCAAGGCTCTTCAGCGGTGACCTCACGGCGGTGACATGAACGCGGATGCTGCGGCGCACTTCGAACAGGCGCGGCCACTCGACTTGGCGCGCCAGGCGGTAGATATCGTCTTCGCTACGATAGTGCCGCCCTTCGGGCGTCCAACCAGCCAGGCTTCGCCCATTTGAACTGTCGGCTGACGCCGACGCGTTGTCGGCGCCGGCGACACGCCACAGCACGCGGGTGGCGATGCGCGATTCGAGGTTGACGCGATAGCCGGTCTCCCAACTGCCGCCGAAGCCGACGCCGCCCGGCACCTCCTCGATGTCGCGCGCGCCGGCGGCGGCCACGTCCTCGGCCAGCAAGGCTTCGAGGCCGCGCGGGCAAGGGGAAAAGAAGCGTTGCAGCGTCATGGTTCGGCCCTCAATCCATCCATTGCGGCAAGTCGAGCGCCTTGCCGGACTTGCCGCGATAGACCGCGAAGTCGGCGGCATCGACCGTCAGCACCCGCCGGCAGCCGCTTTCCTGAGCTAGCCAGAGCAGGGCCATGTCGGTGAAATCGGGATCGCGGTCGGCATGCTTGCCGATCAGCCACGAAATCCTCGGGTAGGCATCGAGCGGCGCCTCGCGCACGTCCAGCGCGCCGCGCCGCACCCATTCGAGCAAGTTCTGTTTTTCTTCCGCCTTGAGGAAAAAACAGGTCTCGACGATCACCGGCGCCGCGGTCACCAGCGGCGCCTTCGAAGCCACGAGAAAATTCCTCGCCGCGGAACGCAGCCGATCGCGGCGGCGAAACAGCGCCACCAGAAAGCCCGTATCGACCAGCAGGGCGTTGGCCGGAATCACTTGCGAAAGCGCTCGCGCAACAGGCGCTTGCTGTTGGCCGCGACAGCGTCGGCCGGTTTCTCGTCGGTCTTCGGATCAAACAGATCGCGCCCCAGGTCGTAGGCCGACGGCGCATCGCGCTCGGCAGTCACCAGGCGCGCGATGGCCTGCTTGACCGCATCGCTGCGGGTCAGGCGGCGCTCGACGCAATATTGCGCCAGCTCCTCTTCGAGCACGGCCGGCAGACGGACGGTGACAGTCATGGCGATTTCCCCGGGAACGTATTACATATTTTTCAAAAATGTATCACATCACCAGGGGAAGTCAAGACAAGCCACGGTTACGACGGGCCTTCCATGTCAGAACGGCTTGACCACGACGAGGATGCAGATCGCCACCAGCGCCAGCACCGGCGCCTCGTTGAAGAAGCGGAACCAGACGTGGTCGCGCGCATTCTGCCCGGCGGCGAATTCGCGCAGCAGCCGGCCGCACCAGAAATGGTAGGCGATCAGGCCGACCACCAGCGCGGTCTTGACGTGGAGCCAGCCGCCGGAAAAACCGAAGCCGAACCACAGCCACAGCCCGAAGGCCACCGCCAGCACGCCGATGGGCGTGACGAACTTGTAGAGTTTCCGGGCCATCAGCAACAGCCGCTCGCGCTCCGCGAAACTGCCCGCCGGCACCAGGGCGAGATTGACGAACAGGCGCGGCAGGTAGAAGAGGCCGGCGAACCAGCTGACGACGAAGACGATGTGGAAGGCTTTTACCCAGAGCATCGGTTTTTCTCCAAGGCGTCGGCAATGCCGGCGTCAACGGTCGGGTAGCCCAGCCGCAGGCGCAGTTCGCGCTTCAGCCGCGTGTTGTCGAGCCGGCGCGACTCGCGCATGAAGGACAACTGCACCGGCGGCAGCACCCGCTCCGCCTCGGCCCGCGTCACCCGCGGCGCGTGCGGCAGCACAAAGGCATCGGCCAGCTTGCCGAACCAGTCACCCATCGAAATATCGGAATCATCCGAGGCATTGTAGGCGCGCCCCGCCCCGCCGCGCTCGAGCGCGGCGAGGCAGGCACTCCCGAGGTCTTCGGCGTGGATGTGATTGGTGTGGATGTCCTCTTCCGGCAGCAGGAGCGGCAGGCCGCGCCGCAGCCGCTCCAGCGGCAGGCGGTCGGCGGCGTAGATGCCTGGCGCGCGCAGGATGGAAACGGCGCAGACCGACTCGCGGCCGAAGCGCCGCAACAACGTCTCGGCGGATACACGGCGGCGCGCGCGCGCGGTGCGCGGCGCCAGTCGCCGCGTCTCGAAAACCTTGTCGCCAGCGCAGTCTCCATACACTCCGCTGGTGCTAATGTACACAAGTCGGCGTGGTAGACTTCCGCGTCGCAATACGGCAATCAGCCTTCTGGTACGCGAATCTTCCTCGGCCCCATCGAAGGGCGGCGCGCTGTGCAGTACGGCGTGCGCCAGCCCAACCAGCCGCCGCAGGCTGGCGGCGCGGTCGAGATCTCCGGTAATCTGGACCACGCCCAAAGCCCGCAGCGCCGGATCCCGTTCGCGCACCAGCGCATAGACGCGCCAGCGGCGAACGAGTTGCGGCAAAACGCGGCGGACGACATCACCGCAGCCGACGATCAGTAATCTACGCATAAAATAAAGGTGTATGGCCCCCACGCTCGCTCCCTCGGGGCGACCCTTCAAGAGATAAATTATCGCATGGCCTTCAAGATCACTCTCCAACCCAGCGGCCATGGCTTCGACGCACCCGCCGACGCGCCCATCCTGCAAGCCGCGCTCGACGCCGGCTTCAATCTCCCCTACGGCTGCCGCAACGGCGCCTGCGGCGCGTGCAAGGGCAAGGTGGTGAGCGGGCGCGTCGATTACGGTGCCGCCCAGGACCATGCCTTGTCGCCGACAGAACGCGCCGAGGGCGTGGCGCTGTTCTGCTGCGCCACGCCACTGTCGGACCTGGTGCTGGAAGTGAGGGAGGTCGGCGCGATCAAGGACATCCCGGCCAAGACCATGCCCTGCCGCGTGCAACACATGGAAAAGCTCGCCGACGACGTGATGCTGCTCACGCTCAAACTGCCGACCAACGAGCGTCTGCAGTTCCTCGCCGGCCAGTACATCGAGTTTCTGCTCAAGGACGGCAAGCGCCGCGCCTTCTCGCTCGCCAACGCCCCGCACGACGACGAACTGCTGCAACTGCATGTGCGCCTCATCCCTGGCGGCACCTTCACCGATCACGTCTTTCACGTCATGCACGAGAAGGAGATCCTGCGCTTCGAGGGGCCGCACGGCAGCTTCTTCCTGCGCGAGGACTCCGACAAGCCCATCATTTTGCTTGCCGGCGGCACCGGCTTCGCGCCGATCAAGGGCATCATCGAGCACGCCATCCACAACAAGATCACGCGGCCGATGACGCTCTACTGGGGTGCGCGCAATCGCACCGGCCTCTACCTGCCCGATCTGCCGGCGCAATGGGCGGCCGCGCACAGCCACATCCGCTATATCCCGGTGCTGTCCGACCCGACGTTTGATGACGCCTGGAGCGGTCGCACCGGGCTGGCGCACGCAGCCGTGCTCGCCGACTTCCCCGATCTCTCGGGACACCAGGCCTATGCCTGCGGCGCGCCGGCCATGATCGAGGCAGCCAGGCGCGACTTTGCTGTCCACGGGCTGCCCGACGGCGAGTTCCACGCCGACATTTTCTCCTTTGCGCCGCCGTCGTCAAAATCATGAGCAAATACCTGCTGCGGCGCGAGCCCGTCGTCAATCGCCACAAGGCCATCATCGCCACGCGGCTGATCTCGCATGCCCCTACCGCCGCTGCTGCCGCGGACGATTTCAAGCGGCTGGCCGACGTCTGGCCCGACGCGCGCACCGTGCTGATCAGCCTGGCCGAGGCCCTGCCCGACGAGGGCCTGCTGGCCTGGCAGCCACCGGAAAACGCCATGATCGAGGTGCCCGCCGCGCGGCTGACCGAGTCGCCGCTGCAGGGTCTGCTGCAGCAACTGGCCGCCTCGCGCGTGCCGATCTGCCTCGACGGCTATGCGCCGGGCATGGCCCTGCCGTCCTTGCAGTTCCGCTTCATGCTCGCCGATGCCACGCTCCACCCGCGGATGCAGAATGCGCCGGGGCTGATGATTGCCAGGCACCTTGTCAGCCTGCAGGACTTCGAGGAAGCCATGAATAACGGCTACTCGGGCGCCGCCGGCTGGTTCTTCCTCAAGGGACGGCCGGTTGCCAACAAGCTCGACGCCAGCCACGGCCAGATCGTGCGCGTGCTCAATCTCGTGCGCAAGAACGCCGAGATCGCGGAAATCGAGGCCGCCCTCAAGCAGGACGTGACGCTGTCATTCAAGCTGCTGCGCTACATCAACTCGGCCGGCTTCGGCCTTGCCACCCAGATACAGTCCTTCAAACATGCCGTCACCCTGCTCGGCTACGACAAGCTCAACAAGTGGCTGTCGCTGCTGCTGGTCACCGCCAGCAAGGACGCGGCGGCACCGGCGCTGATGCAGACCGCCATCACGCGCGGGCGCTTCATGGAAATTGTCGGCCAGTCCGCCGGGATCTTCGACAAGACCCAGATCGACAACCTCTTCATCACCGGCGCCTTTTCGCTGCTCGACGTGCTGCTCGGCTCGCGCATGGAGGCCGTGCTCGAGCAGATGACCCTGCCCGAGGCCATCAGCGGCGCCCTGTTGCAGCAGGGTGGCCCCCTCGGCCCCTGGCTCGAGCTGGCACTGGCGGGCGAGAGCGAGGACGCGGCCGCGATCCAGGCCAAGGCCGCCGCGCTCGGCCTCGATATCGAGACGGTCAACCACGCCCAGATCGAGGCACTGGTCTTCGCCGATTCGCTGCAATTCAACTAAACACGCGATGTGCGACTTTCGAGGGTAAAAGCCGCCGTGTTGGAAGGAAGGCGGGCAAGGCCGTCGCCGCGGTGTGGGTTTGTCTGGAATCCACGCCACGGGGGAGACGGCCATGCCCATCGAGGGCTTTATCATTCGGGTGTATTGCGCGGCATGCGAAATCGTTGT
>JAUYFI010000038.1 GCA_030691075.1 Sulfurisoma sp.
CTGCGCGACGCCCTGCGCGAATTCGCCGAGGCGCGCAACTGGCGGCCCTTCCACACCCCCAAGAACCTGGCGATGGCGATGATCGTCGAGGCCGCCGAACTGGTCGAACACTTTCAGTGGGCCACGCCCGAGGAAAGCCTGCGCCTTTCGCCCGACACGCTGATCTACCTGGTCGAGCTGGCCGACGCGCTGGGCATCGACCTGATCGCGGCGGCGCGGGATAAGATCGCGAAAAACGCAATGAAGTACCCGGCCCCCTAAGGAATTTACCTGAAAGACCAGCGCATAGCCGGAAAGCCGGTAATAACCGATGAAGCGCAAATAATGCCGGGCGCGGATAAACCGGCGCAGCCGACCACGCCTTGCCGGAACTGTGAGAGGGCGCTGCACGTTCGGGCTACCCATGCACCAGCAGCCTGCGAACGGCGGCGTGAAGCGGCTGCGGCAACGGAGCAAACACACTTGGAGCGGAACTAAAGCAGAGGGCGGGGTTGGCCGTCACGCTATGCGAGCGGCCCAATATCCGGGTTCTCTTCTATGATGCATAACGGCGACGACGAGGATTTCTGTGTCGCTCGCCCGATAGACCACGCTAAAGGGAAAACCCTTCACGAGTCGGCTGCGTGTGCCTTTGGGCGAGGGAGCCCCACCACTTGGATTGGCGACCGCATTTTTTACCGCACTTTCGACAGCGAGTTCAAACTTGATGCCCAAGCCAGCACGGACGTTTGAGTAGTAGGCGACTTCCGTCAGTAGCTCAGCCTCGGCGGTTGGTAGGAAACGCGACTGGATCACCGGGCGATGCTTCGCGCTTTAGCGAAAACTTCGTCGGCGTCGATGCTCTTGGCTTCCCCGCGATCATATTCGGCCAAGCGGCGCTCAATCTCAACCTCCCAGGCGGCCTCAACTTCGGCGATGGCCGGTTCGTGGAGTGACTCAAGCAGAATATCTACTAGGCGCGAGCGCTCTTCCGGCAAGAGCGCCTTGCCGCGCTGAGCGAGTTCAATAACTTGGTCGTGCATAACAATCTCCGTGGAGCAGACACCAGCAGTTTATACCGCTTGGCGAATGGCGGCTCGAAGTGTGGGCTTGTGACGGCCAACGTTCAAGGTTCATCGCCTTCTGCGCTCTGTCCGATGCCACTGCGATAGCGAAGGCGCGGGGCTTGCGGGGTTTTTGCAAGCGCCGTGACTGAACGGGTTACGGATGGATGCGCCATGCTGTCGATGATCCACTCACTATCAACACCCAGCATCCAGCAATGCGAGTCTGGAGCCTTTCATCTTCAATCTCAAACGTACTCAATCCCAACCTGAGCCAAGCCTACCAGATTGATATTGGTGGTATTTAAATCCAGATCGGCTGCCGTAACGGCCAACGACGCTTGAGTAAACTGTCCTGAAGTAAGTGTTCCTGTCCAATAGTCGAGATCGGCGACGGAGGGCAGTGAACCCACAAGGTTCTGGTAAAGCAGATTGACTTCGGCCGCATTGGAAAAACCAGCACCGAGTCTCGCGTTCAGTGCCAACAGCAGAAGGTCTGGGTAGCTCATGCCGTTATCAAGATAACTCAAGCCAATGCCCACGTATGCCGTGTTTGACACAGATGCCGCGCCAAACACGGCACCCAGTATTTTGGCTGTCGTGCCTGCATTGCCAGTCACATCAAGCGCAAGATTCACATCCGTGAAGTGCAGGCGCTCGATATTGGTGAGGTTGAAACCAGACACGGTGTAACCGTTACTTGAGTTGGTAACGGTATGAGATGTCCGTGCCGTCGAGTATGTAACCGTGTCTATGCCCGAACCACCATCAAGATTGGTTAAGCCGCCCGTTAGCGTGTCATTGCCAGCTGTGGCTATCTCGGTGGTGTCTGACAAGCCGGTATCGAGACTTCCGTCGGTGTTGTAGCGCACCAGGGCGAAGTCGGTGTTGGTGCCGTTGGAGCTCGCTCCCGCCACCAGAATCTTGCCGTCCGCCTGCACGGTGACGCTGTAGCCATAGTCATAACTCGTACCGATGGCGGTCGTGACCATGCCATCCGTAGAGAAGCTGGTATCCAGGCTACCGTCGGTGTTGTAGCGCACCAAGGCGAAGTCGGGGTTGATGTTAATGCCGGCGCCGTTGTAGCCCACTCCCGCCACCAGAATCTTGCCGTCCGCCTGCACGGTGACGCTGCGGCCAGAGTTCGTATTCGTACCGATGTAGGTCGTGACCATGCCACCGCCAGTCGCAAATGTTCCCATAATCATTTCCTCTTGTAACGTGAAAGGATAGGAAATTCAATCGCACATTTGAGGGTATCTCCGGGTTTGGTTGCCGTAGTCAATCGTCAATTCCCCTCAGAACGACCCTGTTCTTATCCCAGGCTGTGGCTTGATCTGCCGACCATGGCGAGCCCACCCAGGCAGCTCGCTTCGGCACTGGCATGGACTACCAGGCAATGCGCTGATCGAATTCGTAGGCGGGTTCTGGCTGGGCCAGCGGGTCATTGATGCCCTGCATCTCCATGACCGCCTCCCAAAGCGGCGGCCCTCGCGCGGGCGCCATTCGCGGCGGGGAGGTCGGTTCGCCGAGGTGCGTCAGGATTTCCCGCACCACCTGGACTTCGATGATGAACGCGACGATGCGCATCTCACCTCCGCACTTCGGGCAAACGAGCGGCAACACTTCGTATATGCGCGCCAGCAGCAAAGCCCAGGCATGGCGCGCCGCCTAGTCAAGTCCGAAATCTGCTGTAAATAGTCTTCGATCCGATCAATGACGAATGGTTTTCAGCTGGCGAGGGCAACAACGTTGTTGCCCTCGCCAGCTGCGGCGCGGGTGGTAGCCCACTCCTTGAATTCATCCATGTCGAG
>JAUYFI010000041.1 GCA_030691075.1 Sulfurisoma sp.
ATCGTCTGCACTCCAGCGCACGACAGCAGCATCTCTTCGCGTTTCGCCAGCTTCAGTTTCGACTCACCCATCGGGTGGCTCCCTCAATCGACTCGAAACCCGCAGCCTGCCTCATTTCAGGCTACTTTGCATGCGGGCAACTCAGGTTTTTAGGTTTATTTCACTTCGGCCCAGGGCGTGAGCTGGGTGATCTTGGTGCCGCTGTCGTCGGTGCGGGCGAGGAAAATCTCCTTGGCCCCCTGGCGCTGACCCGGACCGAAATTGACGGTGCCCAGGATGCCCTTGTAGTTGCGGATCGTCTCCATGGCGGCGATGAAGCTCTCCCGCGTCAGGTTGCGGCCGGCGCGGCGCAGGCCCTCGACCATGGGTTCGACGAAGCCGATGCCGGCCATGAAGAACACACCCCAGCGTTCGCCCTTTTGCGCGTACTTGGCGAAGGCCTCGCGGTATTGCTTCATCTGCGGCGTATCGGCATCGGGCAGCTCGCTGAAACTGGCGAAGAGGATGTTCTTCCACAGCCCGCCGCTGATCGTCTGCATCAGCGGCGCGTCGGACAGCGTCGAGCTGGTCGCCCACTGCGGCGCGAACTGCAGGGCGGCGGCGGTCTTCAGGGTGATCACCGCATGGGTCGGGTTGACCCACATCAGCACGGCATCGGCGCCGCTTTCCTTGAGCAGAAGGACGTGCGACTTGAGGTCGCGGTCGGCCTGGTTGACGGGCACCTCGGCGACCGGCTTGAGGCCCAGGCGCTGCATTTCCTGCACCGCGCCGCGATGGCCGTTCTCGCCGTACTCGTCGCTGGCATGGAGGATGGCGATTTTCTTCTTGCCTTCCTTCTCGACCAGCTGGCGCACCAGCAGCTTGGCCTCGTCGGCATAGAGCGGATAGAGGGAGAACAAGGCCTTCTGCGGCGGGGTGATCCAGTGCAGCGAGCCGGCCGCCGGCCCGACCCAGGGAATGCCGCGCTCCATCAGGTAATCCTTGACGGCCAGGCCGGGCGAAGTACCGACGCCCGAAGCGAAGCCGAAGACGCCCGGCGCTTTCTCCACCAGTTCCTTGACGCCGGCCACGGTCTTGGCCGGGTTGTACTGGTCGTCGAACATGTGATAGACGATCTTGCGGCCGTGGATGCCGCCGGCATCGTTGATCATCTGGAACAGCATGCCGGTGCCGCGCGCCACCGAACCCCAGGGCGCGGCGGGGCCGGTCTGCGGCCCCCACTGGCCGATGTGGATCTCGGTGTCGGTGACGCCGGTGAGTTCCGCCGCCGCAACCGGCGCGGCCAGTGCAAACAAGCCTGCCGCAAGTGCGGCAATGTTGCCAAGCTTCTTCAGCATGATGACTTCCTCCGTTGACTAGACCTTCTTGACATAGTGCCGGGCCAGCAGGCCCGACGGCTTGATCGCGAGCATCAGCAGGATGGCCGCGAAGGGAACGACGGACTTGAAGGCGGTCGAGACGTAGAAACCGAACAGGTTCTCGACGATGCCGATGATGGCGCCGCCGAGCGCGGCGCCGGCCAGCGAGGTCATGCCGCCGAGCACGGCGGCGGCGAAACCCTTCATCATCGGATCCCACATCATGTAGGGCTCGACGGTCGCCGCCGGGCCAACCAGCAGACCGGCGATGCCGCCGATCACGGCCGCCAGCGCCCAGGCGCCCATTTCGACGCGGCGCACGCGGATGCCCATCAGCCGCGCCACGGCGCGATTCTGCTGCGCCGCCCGCATGGCAAGGCCCGCCTTCGAGCGGTTGAGGAACAGGAACAGGGCGGCGATGGTGGTCGCCGCGATGGCGATGGTGGCGAGTTCCAGATGGCTCATGATCACGCCGCCGACGACGACCACGTCGGTGGGGCTAAGCGGAATCGGCATGTCGCGCGGCTCACCGCCCCATTTCCACGAGGCGAAGCCGAACACGATCATCTCCAGCCCGAGGGTAATGATGATCAGGCCGAGCACCGAGGGTTCCTTGGCGCGGCGCAGCAGCGCGAACTCGGCGAAGGCGCCGAGCGCGGCGGCAAAGACCAGGGCCAGCAGCAGCGCGCCGAAGAACGGCAGGCCGCCGGCCACCAGCAGCGCCAGGGCGACATAAGTGGACATCATCGCCATGTCGCCCTGGGCGAAATTGAGCACTTCGGTGGTGCGATAGATGGTGACCATGGCCAGCGCGATCAGCGCGTACACCGAGCCGGCGGCGATACCGCTGAACAGGACCTGGGGCAGGGAACCGAGCGCGCTCATCAGAACGGCCAGGTGCGCCAGTAGCGCTTGCCGCGTATCCACAGACCGTACAGGCCCAGCGGCTCGAACAGCATGATCAGTACCAGGATCGTGCCGTACACGATGAACTGGATGTTGGCCATGCCGGTTTCCATGAAGTGGCGGCCAAGGAAGGCGGCGATGTCCGGCCCGGCCAGCGGGATCTGCTCGAAGTCGGCCATCTTCAGGCCCTTGAGCTTGAGATTGAGCAGACTGATGGCGACGGCGCCGAGCACCGGACCGAGGATGGAGCCGACGCCGCCGATCACCACCATGGCAAGAAACAGGATCGACAACATCAGGTTGAAGCTGGTCGGATCGACCTGGCCGAGATGAAAGGCGAACAGCCCGCCGGCCAGCCCCGTGAAGAAGGCGCTGACGGCGAAGGCCAGGGTCTTGTACCAGGTCAGGTCCACGCCGGCGCAGGAGGCGGCGACATCCGAATCGCGGATGGCGATGAAGGCGCGCCCGACCCGAGTGCGGATCAGGTTGCGCACGGCCAGCAGCGAAAGGCCGGCCGTGGCCACGATAAGGACATAGAGGTTCTGTTCGCGGCTGAAGCCGGGCAGGAAGGTGACGCCGAAGCCCGGCACCGCCGGCCCGGTGGCGCCGCCGAAGACGCTGGCCTTGGCGAAGATGTTTTCCACCGCGAGGCCGAAGCCGAGCGTGACCACCGCCAGGTAGGGCCCCTCGAGGCGCAGCGCCGGCAGGCCGAGCAGGAAACCGAAGGCGGCGGCGATCAGCGCCGCGAGCGGCAGCGCCAGCAGGATGGGCAGGCCGACATTGGCCAGCAGCACCGTGGCGTAGGCGCCGATGGCGAAGAAACCGGCGTGGCCGAGGGATATCTGGCCGGTGTAGCCGACCAGCACATTGAGACCGATCGCCACGATGACGTTGATGGCGATGTAGCCGAGCACATAGAGGACATAGTTGCCGAGAAGGAAGGGCGCGGCCGCCAGGGCAACGGTGGCAGCGACCAGCCACAGGCCCAGCGGCAGCGTGTCGAACAGCCGCAGGTCCTCGTAGTAGGAACGCTTCATGTCCATCCCGTCTCCTCCCCGCCTTTTCGTGAGGCGGTTGTTTTTCGTGATGCTGGCCGATGCTACTATGCCCGCGTTATGACAACAAGCGGATCGACCGAATCCACCTCTCTTCCCGGCGACTCGGCGCCCGGCCTGCTGTTTGCGCGGGCCGCCGCCGACGGCGCCGCCACCGCGCTGCGCCACAAGCATTTCGGCCTGTGGCGCGACGTCAGCTTCGCCGAGTACGCCGCCGCCGTGCGCGCGGCGGGCAGCGGCCTGATGGCGCTGGGCGTGGCAAACGGCGATCGCGTCGCGGTGATCGGCGAGAACCGGCGCGAGTGGCTGTATGCCGACCTCGCGACACAGGCGATCGGCGCCGTCACCGTCGGCATCTACACCACCAACGCCGCGGCGGAATGCGCCTACATCCTCGGCCACTCGGAGAGCGTCGTCTTCATCGTCGAAAACGAGGAGCAGCTCGACAAGGCGCTGCAGGTGCGCGGCGAGCTGCCCCGGCTGCGCTGGATCGTCGTCATGGACATGGACGGCCTGCGCGACTTCGCCGACCCGATGGTGATCTCCTGGGACGATCTGCTCGCGCGCGGCCACGCCCATGACGCCGCGGCGGCGGACGAACCGGATGGCTTCGGCGCGCGCTTCGACGCGCTCGACCCCGACGCCACGGCGATCCTCATCTACACCTCCGGCACCACCGGCCCGCCCAAGGGCGCGATGCTCAGCCATCGCAACATCACCTGGACCGGACGCTGCCTGGTCGGCGTGTTCGGGGTCGGCGCGGACGAGGACGTCGTCTCCTTCCTGCCGCTGTCGCACATCGCCGAGCGGCTGCTGTCCATCTACCTCGCGCTGGCCGCCGGCTACCGCGTGCATTTCATCGAGAACGTCGACGCCGTGACGCAGAACATCGTCGAGGTCTCGCCGACGCTGATGTTTTCCGTGCCGCGCATCTGGGAGAAGTACCAGTCGCTGATCCTGATCCGCATGAAGGATGCGCAGTGGTTCAAGCGCCTGGCCTTCGGCGCCGCCTTCGCGATCGGCCGCGCCCATGCCCACGCGCGGCTCGATGGCGAACACCGCGTGCCCGCCTGGCTGGGGCTGGCCTTCCGCCTGGCCGAACTCGCCGTGCTGGCCAAGCTGCGCGAACGCCTCGGCTTCGACCGCCTGCGGGTGGCGGTGAGCGGCGCGGCGGCGATCTCGCCCGACGTGCTGCGCTTCTTCCATGCCCTGGGCATTCCGCTGCGGCAGATCTACGGCCAGACCGAGGGCAGCGGCCCGACCAGTTGCCACCGCGGCGACATCATCGATCCGGCCAACGCCGGACCGGCCATCCCCGGCGTCGAGATCGCGATCGCCGCCGACGGCGAGATCCTGATGCGCGGCCCCAATGTCTTCCTCGGCTACTACCGCAACCCGGAAGCCACCGCCGAGACGCTGGAGGGCGGCTGGCTGCATACCGGCGACGTCGGCGAGATCGACGCGCGCGGCTTCCTCGCCATCACCGACCGCAAGAAGGACCTGCTCATCACCTCGGGCGGCAAGAACATCGCGCCGCAGCCCATCGAGAACCAGCTCAAGACCAGCCCCTACATCACCGACGCCATCCTCATCGGCGACGGCCGCAACTTCATCACCGCGCTGGTGGTGATCGACGAGGAGAACGTGGTCAAGTTCGCCCAGGACCACAAGGTGCAATACACCACCTACGCCTCGCTCACCGAAACCCGCGCGATCGGCGAGCTGATCCTCGCCGAAGTGCGCAAGGTGAACCAGTCGCTGGCCCGCGTCGAGCAGATCAAGCGCTTCTGCATCCTGCCCAAGAAACTGCTCGAGGAGGACGGCGAAGTCACGCCGACCATGAAGGTGAAGCGTCGCGCCATCAACCACCAGTTCGCCGCGACCATCGAGGGCATGTACCACGGCACGGCGGGCATCGCGGCATAAAGTCGGCGCTGGCGACACGGCATCGAGCGGTGTCGCGCGGATCGACCAGCGGCCGCCCATGCCCCGAGCTTCGGCGCCACCCGCTGGTCGATCACGCCCTCTCGATGCCAAGCCGCGCCGTGATGATCGCCGTGTCGCCACCGCCGACTTTCACCCGCTTGGCGCGCGAGTTCGCGCCGGCCAGCAGCTCGAGCCGCGACCCGGCCACGCCGAGTCGATCGGCGAGGAAGGCGAGCAGGCAATCGTTGGCCTTGCCATCCACCGGCGGCGCGGCCAGCCGAATCTTCAGCGCCTCGCCGTGGAGGCCGACGATCTCGGTCTTCTTCGCGCCGGGCTGGATGTGCAGCGCGAGGACGACGCCATCCTTCGTCGCTTTGATCCAGCTCACATCGGGATGCCGAAGGCCATGCCGCGCAGGCTGTCCACTACCATCAGCAGCACCTGCAGCGCCAACAGCAGCAGCAGCGGCGAGAGGTCGATGCCGCCGAGCGGTGGAATCACGCGCTGGAACGGCGCCAGCAGCGGCCGCGCCAGCTGGTTGAAGAAGGGCGCCAGCGGCGCGAAGGGATTGATCCACGACAGCAGCGCGGCAACCAGCACCACCAGCATGGCCAGGTGGATGGCCATGCGCGCGACCTCGACCAGGCTGCTTCCCATCAGCAGCCCGAGGCCGGCGCCGGCATGGCCGAGCGGCGATAGCGAATAGGCCAGCGCGAGGAAGGCGAGCTGGGTCAGCCAGGCCAGCAGCAGGCTGGCGAGGTCGAGGCCGAAGAGGCCGGGCACAAGCTTGCGCGCCGGCAGCACCGCCCAGTCGGTGACGGCGATGACGAACTGGCCGACGGGGTTGCGGAAGGACACCCGCGCCCATTGCAGGATGAAGCGCGCGAGGAACAAGGCGGCGAGAAAGTCGCAGGCCACCTGGGCCAGGAAGAGAACGATCCGGGTCAGCATCGGTCTTTACCCATGATGTCGCCGAGTTCGCGGCTGCGGTTGTCGGCGGCTTTGACCCCGCGGCCGATGGCGGCGGCGATGGCATCGTTCATGAAGGAATTGAGCGCGGCCTCGGTCGTGCCACCTTTGGAGGTGACCCGCTCCCGGAGCACGGAAACGGGTTCGGGGCTGCTCTCGGCCAGCTTTGATGCGCCGACGAAGGTTTCGACCGCCAGCTTGCGCGCGGCCGCGGCGTCGAAGCCGAGTTCGCGCGCGGCGGATTCGAGCGCCTCGATGAAATAGAAGACATAGGCCGGGCCGCTGCCGGAGACGGCGGTGACGGCATCCATCCGCGCCTCGCCGTCGATCCACAGCGTGGCGCCGACCGCGCCGAGTATCTTCTCGGCCGTGTCGCGGCCCTCGCGGTCGACGCTGGGGTCGGCGTAGAGGCCGGTGATGCCGGCGCCGATCAGCGTCGGCGTGTTGGGCATGGTGCGCACCAGCCGGCGATGGCCGCCGAGCCAGCGGCCGATGTCGGCCAGGCGCAGGCCGGCGGCGATGCTGATGACGAGCTGGCCGGAGAGGTGGTCGAGCACCGGCGCCAGAGCCTCCTTCATGATCTGTGGCTTGACCGAAAGCATTAGCACCTCGCAGTTCATTGCCGCCGCGTCGACCGCCGCCGCGCAACGCACGCCGAAGGTGTCGGCCAGGCGCTCGCGCGCCTCGGCCACGGGCTCGACCACCTGGATGCCAGCCACCGAGAAACCCTGCTTCTTGAGGCCGCCGATGAGGGCAGTGGCCATGTTGCCGCCGCCGAGGAAGGTAATTTTCATGTCGCGTAATTCCTTTCGCCGAATATTGCTGTTCCGATGCGCACGATGGTCGCGCCTTCCATGATCGCCGCCTCGAGGTCGTGGCTCATGCCCATCGACAGGGTATCGAGCGCGAGGCCGGCCTGGTTCAAACGGTCACGCAGTTCGCGCAGGCTGGCGAATCGCCGTTGCGCCAGCGCCGAGTTTTCGGTCGGCTCGGGAATGGCCATCAGGCCGCGCAGGCGCAGGTGGGGCAGTTGGTCCACCGCGCGCGCCAGTTCGACCGTCTCCTCCGGCGCGCAACCGCTCTTGCTGGCCTCGCCGCTCACATTCACCTGCAGGCAGACGTTCAGCGGCGGCAGGCCCGATGGCCGCTGCGCCGACAGCCGCTCGGCGATTTTCAGCCGCTCGACCGAATGCACCCAGGCGAAATTTTCCGCCACCGCCTTCGTCTTGTTGCTCTGCAGCGGGCCGATGAAGTGCCATTCGAGGGCCAACTCGCGCAGCGCGGCGAGCTTGGGCACCGCCTCCTGCACATAGCTCTCGCCGAAGGCGCGCTGGCCGGCGGCCGCTGCCTCGCGCACCGCCGCGGCCGGCCAGGTCTTGGACACCGCCAGCAAGGCCACCTCCGCAATTGGTCGCCCCGCGGCGGCACTGGCGGCGGCGATGCGGTTCCTGACGGCTTGCAAGTTGGCGGCGATTGTTGTCATATAGCGGCTTCAAGTATACCAACCGCACCGATCCGGAATCGCTCACAGGGACGCTCGCATGGATATTACCGAACTGCTCGCCTTCGTCGTCAAGAACAAGGCCTCCGACCTGCACCTCTCGTCCGGCCTGCCGCCGATGATCCGCGTGCATGGCGACGTGCGCCGCATCAACCTGCCGGCCATGGAGCACAAGGACGTGCATGCCATGATCTACGACATCATGAACGACGGCCAGCGCAAGCACTACGAGGAAAACCTCGAGCTGGACTTCTCGTTTGCGATCCCGGGCCTGGCGCGTTTCCGCGTCAATGCCTTCGTCCAGAACCGCGGCGCCGCCGCCGTGCTGCGGACCATTCCCTCGAAAATCCTCTCGCTCGAGGATCTCAAGTGTCCGAAGATCTTCGAAGAGTTGTCCGACATGCCGCGCGGCGTGGTGCTGGTCACCGGGCCGACCGGCTCGGGCAAGTCGACCACGCTGGCCGCCATGGTCAACCACAAGAACGAGAACGAGTACGGCCACATCCTCACTGTCGAGGACCCGATCGAATTCGTGCATGAATCGAAGAAGTGCCTCATCAACCAGCGCGAAGTCGGTCCGCACACCCTGTCGTTCAACAACGCGCTCCGATCGGCGCTGCGCGAAGACCCCGACGTGATCCTGGTCGGCGAGATGCGCGACCTCGAAACCATCCGCCTCGCCCTCTCCGCCGCCGAGACCGGCCACCTGGTGTTCGGCACCCTGCACACCAGCTCGGCGGCCAAGACCATCGACCGCATCATCGACGTCTTCCCCGCCGCCGAAAAGGAAATGGTGCGCTCGATGCTGTCGGAGTCGCTGAAGGCGGTGATCTCGCAGACACTGCTCAAGACCAAGGACGGTCAGGGCCGCGTCGCCGCGCACGAGATCATGATCGGCACGCCGGCCATCCGCAACCTGATCCGCGAGGCCAAGGTGGCGCAGATGTATTCGTCGATCCAGACCGGCCAGCAGTACGGCATGCAGACGCTGGACCAGAACCTGCAGGACCTGGTCAAACGCAACATAGTTTCGCCGTCCGAGGCCCGCAGCAAGGCCGCCAATAAGGATAACTTCCCCGGCTAGCCGGGGAAGTTATCCTTGCGGCCATTAAACAAACACCCGCCCCTCCCATCCCCCACGGCAGGCTTTGCACAGCCTGCCGGCTGCGGCGGCGCGAAGCGGGGCTTCGCGAAACCCCGCCTCCGCCCCCTCGCGGCGATGCAACTGGAGACTGAAACATGGAACGCGACGAAGGATTGAAATTCATGCACCAGCTTCTGGCCATGATGGTCCAGAAGAAGGGCTCCGACCTGTTCATCACCTCCGGCTTCCCGCCGGCGATGAAAGTTGACGGAAAGATGACGCCGGTCACCACGCAGCCGCTGACGCCGCAGCACACCATGGAACTGGCTCGCGCGGTGATGAACGACAAACAGGCGGCCGACTTCGAAACCACCAAGGAATGCAACTTCGCCATCAGCCCGGCGGGCATCGGCCGTTTTCGCGTCAATGCCTTCATGCAGCAGGGGCGTGTCGGCATGATCCTGCGCACCATCAACGTGACGATTCCCGACCTGGACGATCTCAAGCTGCCGCCCGTCTTGAAGGACGTCGTCATGACGAAGCGCGGCCTGGTGCTGTTTGTCGGCGGCACCGGCTCGGGCAAGTCGACCTCGATGGCCGCCATGATCGGCTATCGCAACCAGAACAGCTATGGCCACATCATCACCATCGAGGATCCGGTCGAATACGTGCATGAACACAGGAATTGCGTCATCACCCAGCGCGAGGTGGGCGTGGACACCGACTCCTGGGAAGCGGCATTGAAGAACACCCTGCGCCAGGCGCCGGACGTGATCCTGATCGGCGAAATCCGCGACCGGGAAGTCATGGAACATGCCATCGCCTTCGCCGAAACCGGCCACCTGGCCATGGGCACGTTGCACGCCAACAACTCCAACCAGGCCCTTGACCGCATCATCAACTTTTTCCCCGAGGAACGCCGCCCGCAACTGCTGATGGATCTCTCGCTCAACCTCAAGGCGATCGTGTCGCAGCGGCTGATACCCCTCAAGGAAGGCAAGGGCCGCGCCGCGGCCATTGAAATCCTGCTCAACTCACCGTTGATTGCGGACCTCATTTTCAAGGGCGACGTGCACGAGATCAAGGAAATCATGAAAAAATCCCGCGAGCTGGGCATGCAGACCTTCGATCAGGCCTTGTTCGACCTCTATGAAGAAGGTCGGATCAGCTACGAGGATGCGATGCGCTTTGCCGACTCGATGAACGAGGTCCGCCTGCAGATCAAGCTGCATGGCAAGGAAACGAAGGACAAGGATCTCAGTTCGGGCATCCAGCACCTGGATATCGTCTGAGCCGCGTAGCGGCTCAGACTCGGCCCGCCCCCCTCCCGGTCTCCCCCTCTCGGGCAGGGCAATCGCATCAAATTTCCTCAAGGCCCAAGAGATTAGCGCGATATGAATCGGAGGAAGCAGCGAGAATGCGACGGGTATAGATGCCGCCCTTTCTCTTGGAGGTATCGAGGCGACGGATGATGGCGAGATTGGCGCCGGCATTCTTGATGCAAGCCCGCATCTGGTCGTCGTTCAAGGCGACGTCAAGGCACCAGCAGACACTGTTCTCTATCACTGCTGCCCGGTTAAAACGTGAATAGATTCAGTTGGTTGCGCTGTATCCCATCGGCGATTTTGTAGTCGCTTCCCCGAAAGGCTTGCTGCAAGGGCATTTTCTCGAAAATGGGTATCCCCTTCACGCCCCTAGCGCCGATTTTCCATGAACAATGGCCCTGAAGGGTGCAGGGCCAACGGTCACGGCCTGCTGGGCGAGGCGGTGAAAGAGCAATCCGCGGGCACTTGAGCGACGACGGTTGAAGCGAAACGTGAATTCATCGAGGTAGTAATCGAGATGCTGTTGTTGAACACCACCCTGGAGCGTACCGAGCCGAGCAACCACCGCTTGAGCAGCGAGGCAACGTTATGAACGCGCGGCATGACTTCGTGGGCTTGTTCATCCCCGCCGCTAATGACTGTGACGCGATGCTTGTAGCCAGCTGCTGGCAGGCCAGCGTAACCTTTCCACCCGTCGGTATGAATTGTCGCCCCTGGTTCCACGGTCTCTCGAATGAAGTCCAGCAGGCTTTCGGCGGAGACATTCATGACACGCCGCAGCCGGATTTCGCCGCCCTCCTGGGAACCCGCCCGCGTCGGCGGTTGCGAGAACTGACGCTGGCTTTCGCGAGACGGGGAAGCCCGGTCCCCCGTGCGGCCAGTCGCTACCGGGAATCGCCGCGCGCTGACTGCAACACGCCAAGAAACGTCGTCAACTCGGCGTTGGCGTCGACGGGGCACCGGGATTCCACTGAACGCGCGAGGCTGTCCAGCAGCCAGGCATTATTGCGCTCCGAACGCTGTTCCTCTTCGGGCCAGTCGCGTGGGTCGATACCGCGGGCACGCGCGGCCAGCTTGTCCGTCGTCCGCAGTTCCTCCAGAAAGCGCTTGACGAAATGCGCTCCGCAAACATGGGGGACGCGGCGCTCGGCGGTCTCCGGCGGCGCCTGCGGGCAATCGGCATCGCACAGCCGCATCAGCCGGTTCCAGAACGACCCCGCGCCATAGGATTGGTCGAGCAGCCGGCGCAGGGCGGCGGCATCCTGCGGCAACGGCGCCGTGCCGGACGCCCGGGCGCGGAATACGGCCTCCATGCCGTTCGCCATGCCCTCGAGGAACCAGGCGTTCTTGAAGAAGGTGTAGCCGTATTGGTAGGCGTGGAAGACCTCGTGCTCGGGCGTGAGATTGCCCGGCGTCCAGCGATTGGAGATGCTGATGGTCAGCGCCGGGGTGAAGTCGTCGAAGTGGCGATAGCGGTAGACGATGGGCTCGTCGCCGGCGGAGCCTTTCCTGCCTTCGAGCTCGATGACATGGACGTCAATGGCGCGGGCCTGCGGATAGCGTGGGTTGCCCAGCGGCGGCGTCAATTTCATGACGTCGGAGTAAAAGCGATGGGCCCGCTCCAATTGCTCGCCAAGCCGGAGCGCCAGCGTGGCGGCGGCTGCCGCGTCGCCGCGAATCGCGTTGCCGCCGGTCGTCGTGTAGTGGATACGGAACACGCCCGCGACGTGGCGCTGGTCAAGCGCTTCGCGCGGCGCCTTCCATCCGGTGTCGGCGGCCGCGGCCGGCAAAGACAGAGCCAGCCCCGGCGCCAGCAGGCACAGGCAGAGGAATGTGGCCCGCCGCAGCACCGGCCGCATCATGCGGAAGGCATGGTCGGTGGTGTCTCCGGCGAGGCGGTGATTCCCCCGATCCGCACCTTGGCCCGGGCATGACCGCGTTCCGCCTCCGCCCGGTAGTGCGCCAGCGCGGCGGCGGATTGTTGTGCGTCGGCATCGAGCCACCTGGCATAGCGGTAATGGGCGTTCCTGAGGCCGCCGGCGGCGGCGCGCTTCAACCAGTCCAATGCCGCTTCGGTCTGCGCGCTGTCAAACAACTGTTTCGCCAGTTGGTAGCAGGCTTCAGGATGGTTCGCCTGTGCGGCCTTGAGTAGCCACTCGCGGCCGCGCGCGGCATCCGTTTCCATGAGCGCCATCGCCAGGCGGTAGGCGGAGCGGGCATAGCCCCCGGCAGCGGCCTTTCCGAGCCAGAACAGCGCTTCGTCGTGCCGGCTCTCCTTCAGCAGGCGCACGGCGAGTTCGTGTTGCGCGTAGGGTATGCCGGCTTCGGCAGCCTGCCGCAGAAACCCGGTGTTGCGCCCGAGAGTGCGGAAGTCGCGTGCGTCGTCGTCGCCTGGCGGCAGTGCCCGCGCGCTTGCCATCAGCGCGTCGAGTTCGTAGCCCGTCAGGCGATGCTCCGGCACCTTGCCGATCCAGTTGCCGACCAGCGGCCGCCAGTCTGCCGGCAACGCCGCTGGCAGTTCAGGGCGTTCGAGGCAATGCGCGGCAACCCGGTAGTCGCGTTCGCGGTTGCTGTCGAAATGGTAGGGCAGCGCCCCCGTCGTCGCGTGCACGATCAGCCAGCCGAGGGAATAGAAGTCGGTCGCCTTGCCATGGCGGCCGGCGTAGCACTCGGGCGCGACGAAGTCCTGCTTCGCCCGAATGTTTTCGGCACGACCGTCACCCACCGGTTCGGCGACGCCCCAGTCGAGCAGGCTGTAGCGGTCGCCGTCGACGAGGATGTTTGAGGCCTTGATGTCCTTGTGCAGGAGTCCTCGGCCATGCGCGAACTCGAGTACCGACAGCATCTGCCGGATCAGGGCACGGGTCTGTTCGCCGCTCAGCGGACCGCGCTCCCTGATCAGCTTGTCGAGCCGCACGCCCGGCAGCAGTGTCACGACGATGCACAGTGCGCCGGCGGCATCGCGGCCATGGTCGATGAGTTCCAGGGTGCCGGGGCAGCCCGCCATGGTTTCCAGCGCGGCGACTTCCCTTTCGAAGGTATTGACGTAGCCATGGTCGTTGAAGACCTTGATGGCCGCCGCCTGCGCCGGGGCGGCGGCGTTCCGGCAGCGGTAGGCATGGGCATAGCCGCCGCCGCCGAGCCGGTCCTCGGCGCGATAGGTCCAGTTGTCGAGCCGGCGGGTCACGAGCCGTTCGCCGCGAGTGCTTCCGCCGCGTCCCAGTGCGGCAGCATCTTGGCAAAGAAGGAGGCCACATGCTGGATGGTGTCGATGCGGAACCACTGGCGCGTGTACTTGAAGCGAATGCCGCCGCGGGCGAGATCGGGATTCTTCGCGAAGTAGATCGAGTCCTCGCTATTCACCAGGTGCATGACCGCCCATGCGGCCAGTCGCAGCGCCTGCCAAATCAGGCGCGCTTTTTCCGTATCGCCGAGCTTGAGCGCCAGCTCGTAGGCGCCGAGCAAGCCTTCGCAGCGGGCACCGTCGGCATAGGGGAAGTCGCCGAAGTGGTAATGGAACGCGCCGGCATAGTCGGGGCAGGGCGCGTCTGTCACCTTGTAGAGGTGGTCGATCATCTGGCTGGCGTCGGCAAAGATGAAGTTCGCGTAGAGCGGATCGCGCATTTCCGGGAAATCCCACAATTCCTTGATGCCCATCATCAGCCACGAGTCGGACGGCACCACCGTGTATTGGTCGGCACGTACCCCCGGCCTGACGCTGATCAGGAACTCCAGCGCCTTGCGCAGCTGTACGCAAATCTCCCCGCGGCTCGCGGCATCGGCGAGGTGGAGGTATTTCGCCAGCCCGCACACCGCCTCGCCGGGATAGTAGAAGGAGAAGTATTTGCCGTTCTCCGCTTCCGGTACCGGCTGGTCGAGGTAGATGTTGTAGTAGATGAATTCGCCGCTTGAGGTGATCTGGTTGACGAGGTGCCAGGCGATCTTGTCGGCCCAGGTTTGGTAGCGGTCATCCCCGGTGAGCAGTTGGTATTCGGCCAGCAGGTACAGCGCAATGCCGGAGCCGCCGAGCTTGGCCTTCTTCTCGTGGTAGATGAACGCCCCCTCCCGGCCCGCGTAGTCCTGCACGCGTGTCTGGGCCAGCAGGAAGTCGATCGCCCGGCGCATGTTCTCGAGCGTGGTACCGCAGTGAGTGTATTTTTCGAAATAGACGCAGGTCAGGCCACCGCCGCCGTGCCGCAGGATGTTGTAGAACGGATTCCGGTCGGGATGGCGCTTGGGGTGCTCGTGGTCCCAGCGCGAATCCTGGGCGGCATCGTAATAGTAGAGGAAGCGGCCGCTCTGATCCTGGGTACGTTGTATATGGTCGATCGCCAGATCGACGGCCTGCTCCACTTTCTTCCTGGTGAGCTTCCCGACTACCGGATGGCCGCGATACAGCCGGCGCCACGAGTCATGCGCCGAAACGAAGCTCTCCGAACGGAAGCGTTCGAACCTGGCCCGCCGCAGCGTTTCCTCTCCATGGATGCCGTTCAGGTAGGAGCGCAGCTGGCCCATGGTCATCACCGAGCGGACATAGGCGTCGCCGGGCGGAAAGATATGCAGCTTGCCCGCCTGGTCGCGGAACATCAGGCCGTCGAGCCCGATCTCGAAGTGGCGGTCCCCGGTCTGCATGCTGCCGACCGCATGGAAGTCCATTGGCCTGGGCGGCTCGACCACGAAGTCCATCTGAAGGCGGAACGGCCGCGCGGCCAGTTCGGGCAGCCGCGGATGGGCCAGCAGCGGCTCGAGCGCAGCGGAAAATGCCGCTTGCTGATCCTTGCCGGCGCGGCTGGCCAGGATGCGTTTGCAGCCGGGGGCGTAGAGCACCAGGATCAGACGTTCGAAGCGCTGCGGAAAGCTGCTCAGCGCGAACAGCCGGTCGATCTCCGCTTTGTCGGCCGGAGTGCCGCGGATCGCAGCCTCCAGTGTGCGCAGAAAATCATTGTCGGCGGCTTGCGGCGCAAAATCCGGTATTTGCCTTTCGGGGTAGGCATAGTGGCATGCATCGACATGCCGGATGCCCAGACCCGGCGTGGGAAACCGCGTTTCGACCGTATCCATGTCAGTAGATATTTTCCGCGGCGGCGTTGCCCGTGTTGAGCAGGGCCTTGGTCAATTTTCCGAGTTGCGAAGCGAGAACGCCGCGCAAGAAAACCATGTCCCTGGCCTGCACGCATGCCAGCAGGGATTCGCGTATATCCTCATGGCTCTTGCCGTGTTTGCGCCACTCGACGTCGGCGGGAACGGCCTCCGCGTAGCGCTCGAATTCGTTGACGGTAAACAGCAAATCAATCCCGGCGCTCGCCATCAAGGCCCGCATCTTCTCGATATCGATCTGAAATCCGGGGTTGTCCTCGAGATTGATGAATTCGCTCAACACGGCAATCTTTCGCCCGCCCTGTTGCGGGTGCAAGCGCGACATGAGTTCGAACGTGGACTCGAATCCCTTGAGTTCGCCGCGTTGGGTTTGGTCATAGACCAGGACAGCACCGCGACCGACGGGAACGCGGTAGAGCTTGCCGCTGCTATCGAAATTGCGGTAGTCGGCATACTCGCCGACGCATGCGGCGACGTCGGCGCCGAGCAGCTTCGCCTGTAGCAACACGCCGACCGAAGCCAGTGGCGCGTAGTGCTCCAGCAACGACAGATCGTATTCGACCAATTCACCAAGGATCTCGGCGCGCACGTGCCAGCGGAAATCCTCGAACTCGGCATCGATGAGCCGCCCCTCGCAACCGGAGGTCGATCCGTAGACGAGAACCGGACAAGCCGACAGGTCCCCGACGGCTTTCCGCAATTGCGGAAAGTAGGGGTCGTCGCCATTGAGCAGACACCGGCCTCCCGGACGCAGGCCGGCGACGACCCCGGCCTTGTTGCGGACCAGGTTTTCCATGGTACCGTGGGATTTCAGGTGCTCCGGGCCGATACCGGTAATCACGCAGTAGTCCGGTCGTACGAAAAATGCCCGCTCCTGCCCGATGTTGCGGGCGGGAACCGCTACCTCGACGATGGCGACGGAGACACCCTGCGGCAACGAGGCGAGCGCCCGCATCACCGGGCGCTCCTTGTTGGCACTCTCCAGGTAGGCGTGGGTGGGTGTCTGCTTGCGGATCAGGTGGTAGAGTTGATTCTTGAATCCGGTCTTGCCGTGGGAGCCCGTCACCAGGACGCGGGTGCCATCGAACTTCAGGCTGGCGCCGGCGGCCATGTCCTGCAATGCCTTGTCCGGATCAGCAACCTCGAGCAGGGGGCGGCCGGCGTCACGGACGCTATCCTTGGGCACCAGCGCCGCCACTGCCCCGTGCTTGAATGCCCGATCAACGGCACGTTCGGCATGCCCTTGCGTCGTGGCTTCCCTGGTCAGACAGACGAACAGATCCCCTGGATTGACGTAGGGCAGATAGAAGTTGATGCCGGAGATTTCCAGTCCGTCTTCCGGAAGGCCGCGCCAGCGGCCTCCGGTGAGGCGTTCCATTTCGCGCAAGGTCAATAACAGCGGTTTCATCGCAAGAATCCAGCCACGAGGCTTCGTACTGTATCGTTTCCTGGCGGCATCGGGCGACCATGGACGCCGGTAGCCAAAGAAAAAGGCGGGATCCCGTGGGGAACCCGCCTGTACTGTTGCTCGGGCTAGTCGGCTACCATTCAATCTTGTCGATGTGGTCCAGATCGACGGCGCCGTTCTGTGCCGTCACGGTGGCATGCTGATCGTCGCCAATCTCGACCGAGCCGTGAGCGCGGCCATCAATTACCTGATCGCTGTCGATCTCCAGCGTCCAGCCGCCATCGGCTGTCGAGGCCGCCGGGCCGTGGCCGAAGTCGATTTCGACCACATCGGTCCAGTTACCGCCCGCGCCGCCATCGACATGGCTTTGGCCGGATACGTCGCCAAACACGAACAGGTCGTTGCCGGCGTCGCCGTAGAGTGCGTCGTCACCACCGGAGCCGTGAATGGTGTCGTTGCCCTTGCCGCCATGAATGACATCGTCACCAGTCGAGCCGTGCAAGTCATCGGCCTTGTTGCTGCCATCCAGAGTAACCCCCGCCACATGGGCTGTCTCATGGGTGATGGCAGCGCCGACGGCATCGGAACCCTGTGCAACCCCGGAATTGCCGGCACCGGAGTGCTCGCTATTCTCGGCATTGTTATGGTCGCCGGAGTTGCCCGGAGCATCCTGGTCGCCGTTGCCGTGACCGTTGTTGTCCTTGGGTTTGCTGTGATCCCCATCGGAGTCTGAATCGCTGTCAGTGTCTGCATCCGAATCGGAATCAGCATCTGCGTCGGAATCAGCATCTGCGTCGGAATCAGCATCTGCGTCGGAATCAGCATCTGCGTCGGAATCAGCATCTGCGTCGGAATCAGCATCTGCGTCCGAGTCAGCATCGGAATCAGCATCTGCATCGGAATCAGCATCTGCATCGGAATCAGCATCTGCATCGGAATCAGCATCTGCATCGGAATCAGCATCTGCATCGGAATCAGCATCTGCATCGGAATCAGCATCTGCATCGGAATCAGCATCGGAATCAGCGTCTGCGTCGGAGTCCGAATCGGAATCCGAGTCAGCGTCCGCATCCGAGTCAGCGTCCGAGTCCGCATCGGAATCAGCGTCTGCGTCGGAATCCGCATCCGCATCGGAATCGGCGTCTGCGTCGGAATCAGCATCAGCATCCGAGTCGGCATCCGAGTCAGCATCCGAGTCAGCATCCGCATCGGAGTCCGCGTCTGCGTCGGAATCAGCGTCTGAATCAGAATCGGCTTCCGAGTCAGCATCTGCGTCGGAGTCCGCGTCTGCGTCGGAATCAGCATCTGCGTCTGAATCAGCATCCGCATCGGAGTCAGCATCCGCGTCGGAATCAGCGTCTGAATCAGAATCGGCATCCGAGTCAGCATCGGCATCCGAGTCAGCGTCCGAGTCAGCGTCCGAGTCAGCGTCGGAGTCAGCGTCGGAGTCAGCGTCGGAGTCAGCGTCGGAATCAGAATCGGCATCCGAGTCAGCATCCGCATCGGAGTCCGCGTCTGCGTCGGAGTCCGCGTCTGCGTCGGAATCAGCATCAGCATCCGAGTCGGCATCCGAGTCAGCGTCCGCATCGGAATCAGCATCGGCATCCGAGTCAGCGTCCGAGTCAGCGTCTGCGTCGGAGTCAGCGTCCGAGTCCGCATCGGAGTCAGCGTCCGCATCGGAGTCAGCGTCTGAATCAGAATCGGCATCCGAGTCAGCATCTGCGTCGGAGTCCGCGTCTGCGTCGGAATCCGCATCCGCATCGGAATCCGCGTCTGCGTCGGAGTCCGCATCGGAATCAGCGTCCGCATCGGAATCAGCGTCCGCATCGGAGTCAGCATCCGCATCGGAGTCAGCGTCCGCATCGGAATCAGCGTCTGAATCAGAATCGGCATCCGAGTCAGCATCGGCATCGGAATCAGCGTCCGCATCGGAGTCAGCGTCTGCGTCGGAATCAGCATCAGCATCCGAGTCGGCATCCGAGTCAGCATCAGCATCCGAGTCGGCATCCGAGTCAGCATCTGCGTCGGAGTCCGCATCGGAATCGGCGTCTGCGTCTGAATCAGCATCGGCATCGGAGTCAGCATCCGCATCGGAGTCCGCGTCTGCGTCGGAATCAGCATCGGCATCCGAGTCAGCGTCCGAGTCCGCATCGGAATCGGCGTCTGCATCGGAATCAGCATCAGCATCCGAATCCGAGTCGGAGTCGTCGTCCCCGGGTTCGGTGGGCGATGTTGGACTGGTAGCCGTCGTCGGCGTGGTTGCGCTGGTAACCGTCGTCGGTGTGGTCGCACTCGTCACCGTAGTCGGCGTCGTGGTGCTGGTGACCGTCGTCGGCGTGGTTGCGCTGGTAACCGTCGTCGGTGTGGTCGCGCTTGTCACCGTGGTCGGCGTCATGGTGCCGGTGGCCGTGGTCGGGGTGGTTGCACTCGTCACCGTAGTCGGCGTCGTGGTGCTGGTGACCGTCGTCGGGGTGGTTGCGCTGGTAACCGTCGTCGGTGTGGTCGCGCTTGTCACCGTAGTCGGCGTCGTGGTGCTGGTGGCCGTCGTCGGGGTGGTTGCACTCGTCACCGTAGTCGGCGTCGTGGTGCTGGTGGCCGTGGTCGGGGTGGTCGCGCTTGTCACCGTGGTCGGGGTGGTCGCACTCGTCACCGTGGTCGGCGTCGTGGTGCTGGTGGCCGTGGTCGGCGTGGTTGCGCTGGTAACCGTCGTCGGTGTGGTCGCGCTTGTCACCGTAGTCGGCGTCGTGGTGCTGGTGACCGTCGTCGGCGTGGTCGCGCTTGTCACCGTGGTCGGCGTCGTGGTGCTGGTGACCGTCGTCGGCGTGGTTGCGCTGGTAACCGTCGTCGGTGTGGTCGCGCTTGTCACCGTAGTCGGC
>JAUYFI010000075.1 GCA_030691075.1 Sulfurisoma sp.
CTACGCCGCAAGGGCTATATTGGACGGGCCGGCCGCGGCCTGCGAGCCTTCCGCGGCCCCTTTCGAGCTGCTCCCGGCCGCCCCGTTCCTGCCCGTGAAAGGAGGCAAAGTGCTGTTGAAAGCCTTATACGGCGGCAAGCCGGTAGCCCTGACCCTGGAGGTTTCGGCCGAAGGGAAAAAATCTTTCTTTGCCAAAACTTCCGGCGACGGCCTGGCCGAAGTCAGGCTGCCCCTGGCCGGCCGTTACCTGGTCCTGGCCCATTATAAGGGCAAGGGGGCTTCGCTGGTATTCAGAGCGGGGGAGGATAAATGAAGCTTTTTTACGCGGTTCTCCTGCTGTCGTTCCTGGCGGCCGGGCTTTGCGCTCATGGGGTATCCGGGAGGGCCATTTCAGGAGGAGCCGGTCTTGAGGCGCTCTATGCCGACGGGGAACCGCTTTCTTTCGGTGAGGTAAAAGTGTACGCGCCAGGTGACGCGGCCGGGCCTTTTCAGCGGGGCTATACGGACCGCAACGGCCGTTTCCTCTTCAGCCCGGACTCCGATGGGAGGTGGAGGCTGGAGATTAACGACGGGATGGGCCACGGCCTGGTCAGGGAAGTGCTGGTAAAAAAAGGCGCCGTTATATCTTCGGGCGGCCCGGCGGTTATCCCCGTCCCGGTAAAACTTCTCTCCGGCCTGGGCGTCATAGCGTTGCTTTCAGGGCTATGGCTGCACCTGGCGGCCAGGCGGCGGCTGAAGGCCGCGGGGAAAGCCTGATGCATATACCGGACGGTTTTCTCTCAGGAGGAGTTCTGGGCGCCACCGCCCTGGGGGGGCTGGCCGTTTTTTCGGTCTCTTCGGCGAGGCTGAAGAATTCTCCCCCGGAGCGCATACCGCTGCTGGGGGCGGCGGCGGCCTGGGTATTCGCCGTGCAATTGCTGGCCTTCCCGGCGCCGGGAGGCGCCTCGGTGCATCTCAACGGGGTGCTGCTCTGCGCCGCGCTTCTCGGGCCGTGGAGCGCGGCGCTGGTCTCTTTCTCGGCGCTGCTGCTCTCCGCCCTCATGTTCCAGCACGGCGGCCTTTTCTCGCTGGGCGCGAATTTTATCAACATCGGCGTGATACAGGCTTTCCTGGGCTTCGCGCTCTGGCGGCTCAGGCCGGCCGCCTCGTCGGCCCTGGTTATCGGGCCGCTGCTCGGTTTCCTGTCCGGTCTGGCCTGCGCCGTAGAGCTGTACCTTTCCGGGCGGCTCGCCTCCGGGGCGGGATTTTTACTCCTCGCCGGGGCGCAGGCGGCCGCCGGCCTGGCCGAGGGGGCCGTGACCGCGTCCCTGCTGGGCGCGCTTTCACGCCTGAAACCCGGTCTTCTGCGCCTGGAGCGGGTATGAAGATAAAACTTTACCTGGCGCTTTCGGCGGCGGTGCTGCTGGTCCCCTGGGCGGGGAATTTATTATGGGGCATCCCGGCGGCTGCCGCCCTGCTTTACTGGAAATTTTCCGGGGCCGCTTTCTTTCCCGCCGTCCGCCGCGCGGCTGCCGCCCTGCCTTTTGCCCTGCTGATCTTTATTTCCAATTCCCTGTCGGGTTTCTCCGGCGCCGCTCCGTGGGGGGCGCTGCTGAAAAGCGCCTCGGTCATCTTCATGACCGCGCTGCTTTTTTGCGCCGTCCCCTTCTCTGAAATAGTCTCGTTTCTGAAGGCGCTGCGCGCCCCGGTTGTTTTTATTTCCGTGTTCTCTTTTATGTACAGGTATTTCTTTTCGCTCAAAGACGATATCTCGTCGAAACTCAAGGCGCTGAAGGCCAGAAGCCGCCGCCCCCCGGGCCGGCGGGAACTCTCCTCGCTGGCCTCGGCGCTGCTGCTGCGCAGCTTTGAGCGGGCAGACAGGGTGCGCGCCGCCATGCTGGCCAGGGGCTGGGAGGCCTGATGGAAATAGTGTCCGCCCGCGGTCTGAGCTGTTCCTACGGGCAAAGGGCGGTTTTAGATTCGCTGCGCTTCGGCGTGCGCGCCGGGGAGAAAGTGGGCCTGCTGGGCCCCAACGGCGCCGGCAAGTCCACGCTGTTCAAGATGATCACCGGCAAGGACACCCCGGACTCGGGCGAGGTCGTCGTCGGCCCGACGGTCAATATCGCCTTCGTCGACCAGAGCCGCGACGCGCTCGACGGCTCCAAGACCGTGTTCGAGGAAATCTCCGGCGGCGCCGACATCCTCACCGTCGGCAGGTACGAGACACCCTCGCGCGCCTACATCGGCCGCTTCAACTTCAAGGGCGGCGACCAGCAGAAGAACGTCGGCAACCTCTCCGGCGGCGAGCGCGGCCGCCTGCACCTGGCCAAGACCTTGATTTCCGGCGGCAACGTTCTGCTGCTGGATGAGCCCTCCAACGACCTCGACGTCGAGACCCTGCGCGCGCTGGAAGACGCTCTGCTCGAATTCGCCGGCTGCGTGCTGGTCATCAGCCACGACCGCTGGTTCCTCGACCGCATCGCCACCCACATCCTGGCCTGCGAGGGCGAGTCGCAATGGACCTTCTTCGCCGGCAACTACCAGGAGTACGAAGAGGACAAGAGGAAGCGCCTCGGCGAGGAAGGCGCCAAGCCCAAACGCATCCGCTACAAGCCGATCAGTCGTTAACATCCCGATTTCGCACGGAAGGAAGAGCCATGTCCCGACTGCCCACCGCAACTGCCGCCGCGCTCGCGCTGATCACGAGCCTGCCGGCCGCAGCCCTCGACGGCTCCGCCAACAGCGCGCGGCTGACCTGCAACGTGTCCGGTCTCTACGCCGACGGCACGCGCATCGCCGGCAGCGGCACCGAGGAAATTTCCATCGAGATCCGCCGCGTCAATCTCAATGAGAAGGAGCCAGCGAAGCCCGCTGTCTGGGGCGCAAGCAGCGACATCCGCGTCACCAGCAACGGCCGCACGCGCGAAGCCGCGCTGCTGCGAAGCGCCACCGAGCAGGTGGTCTTCGCTTACGCCAGCGACGCACTGGTCGACGGCGCCGGGCAGACTCTCGCCCTCACCTACGAAATCCACCTCGACCGCCTGCGCCTCAAGCGCACCGTGATGGCGCTGTTCTCGCCGCAGGCCGGCACGCTGCAGTCGGCGGATGGCAACTGCGTGCGCGCCGGCGCAGCGGCCGTGACAACCGTCCCCACCGCGCCTGTCACCAGCCCCGCGCCCGACTGGCTGGTCGAGCTGCGGCGCAAGCTCAAGGAATGCGGCACCAAGGATCCGGTGTCCGCGGCGGCCTGCGTCGAGCGCATGAAGGCACGGTATTGCACGAACCGCCCGCTCCGCGTCCCCGAGTGCGAGTGAAATCGACGCCGGCCGAAACCTTGCGATGACCGCCACCCGCTGCCCCTCCTGCCGCGCAGCGATGACGCCGCTCTCGCTGCCCGGCAAGCTGCACGGCACGGTCGAACTCGACCTGTGCTTTTCCTGCCAGGGCATCTGGTTCGATCAGTGGGAGAGCCACCAGATCGCGCCGGGCGGCATCGTCGAGCTGTTCAAGCTGATCCACGAGCACCGCGACGACTTGCGCATGCCGCTGGCCGATCCGCTACGCTGCCCGCGCTGCGATGAGAAGCTGCCGCGCGGGCTGGACGTGACCAAGAGCGGCAAGTTCGCCTATCACCGCTGCCTGCAGGGCCACGGCCGCTTCACGGTATTCGCCCAGTTCATGATCGAGAAGGGCTTCGTTCGGCAGTTGAGTCCGCTCGAGATCAAGGCGCTCGCGGCGCGCATCCAGGTCGTGCATTGCACCGGCTGTGGCGCACCGGTCGACATCCGCAAGGATGCCGCCTGCACCCACTGCCGGGCACCCATCGCCATCCTCGATCCCGCCGCCGTCGAGCAGGCGCTGGCGACTTACCATCACGCCGAGGTCAAGCGCACCGAACGCGACCCCAATGCCCTGGCCGAAGCCATACTGATGACCGAGCGCCAGCGCAGCCAGCGGCAACGCGAGACTACCAACCCGCTCGAACGCCCCGTCGGCGACCTCGTCGTCTCCGGCGTCGAGATCGTCTGGGGCATGCTGAAGCGCTGATGACGACCAACGCCCTCGAACTCCTCGCTCCCGCCAAGAACGCCGCGTTCGGCATCGCCGCCATCGACCACGGCGCCGATGCCGTCTATATCGGCGGGCCCTCCTTCGGCGCACGCGCCTCGGCCGGCAACAGCATCGCCGACATCGCCAAGCTCGCCGCCCACGCCCACCGCTACCACGCCCGCGTGCTGGTGGCGCTGAACACCATCCTGCGCGACGACGAACTCGAGGACGCGCAACGCCTCGCCTGGCAGGTTTATGAAGCCGGCGCCGACGCGCTGATCGTGCAGGACATGGGCCTGCTCGAACTCGACCTGCCGCCGATCCAGCTCCATGCCAGCACCCAGACCGACAACCGCACGCCGGAAAAAGTCCGTTTCCTCCAGGACGTCGGCTTCTCGCAGATCGTGCTGGCGCGCGAACTCTCGCTCGACGAAATCCGCAACATCCACGCCGCCCAAAAAGTCGGCGCTGGCGATACGGTGGCAATTCTCGAATTCTTCATCCACGGCGCGCTGTGCGTGGCCTTCAGCGGCCAGTGCTACATCAGCCACGCCCACACCGGCCGCAGCGCCAACCGCGGCGAATGCTCGCAGGCCTGCCGCCTGCCCTACACGCTAACTGACGCTTCTGGCGGAATTGTCGCCCATGAAAAGCACCTGCTGTCGATGAAGGACAACGACCAGAGCGCCAACCTGCGCGCCCTGGCCGACGCCGGCATCCGCTCCTTCAAGATCGAGGGACGGCTCAAGGATCTCAGCTACGTCAAGAACATCACCGCGCACTACCGCCAGCTGCTCGACGGCATCATCGCCAACGTAAACGGAGCGCCGGAATACGAGCACGCCTCCTCCGGCCGCTGCACCCATACCTTCACGCCGCGACCTGAAAAGACCTTCAACCGTGGCGCCACCGACTACTTCGTCAATGGTCGCCTCGCCGACATCGGCGCCTTCGACACCCCCAAGTTCGCCGGCGAGGAAATCGGCACGGTCAGCGCCATCGGGCCGGACTGGTTCGAGATCGAAAGCGCGGCCACGCTCCACAACGGCGACGGCGTCAGCTACTTCGACAACCATGATGAACTCGTCGGCGTGCGCATCAATCGCGCCGAGGGCAGGCATTTGTTCCCCAGCGAGATGCCGGCCGGACTGGCAGTCGGCAAGCCGCTCTACCGCAACCGCGACCAGGAATTCGAACGCACGCTCGAGAAGAAGTCCGCCGAGCGCCGAATCGGTGTGCGCATGGAGTTCGCTGAAACTGCCGACGGCTTCGAGCTGCGCCTGACCGACGAGGACGGCATCACGGCAAGTGCTGCCCTGCCCCACGCCAAGGAAGCGGCGCAAAACGCCGAGCGCGCCCAGGCGACGCTGCGCGAGAACCTCGGCAAGCTCGGCAACACCCTGTTCGAGGTCACCGAAATCACCCTGAACCTCTCGCAACCCTGGTTCCTGCCCGCATCAAGCATCAACGCCCTGCGCCGCGACGCCGTCGACAAGCTCGAGGCCGCACGGCTGGCCGCCTACCGCCGCCCGCAACGTGCAATCGCCGTGTCCCCCAAGGGGACTTCCTCCGGGACGTCGCCAGCGCCGTCCCAAGGGATACCGCTTCGCATAACTTTTCCCGAGACCGAACTCAGCTACCTCGGCAACGTGCTGAACAGCAAGGCCCGCGCCTTCTACGAAAGGCACGGCGTCAAGCTGATCGCCGACGCCTACGAAGCCAACCAGGAAAAAGGCGCGGTGTCGCTGATGATCACCAGGCACTGCCTGCGCTACAGCTACAACCTCTGCCCGAAGGAGGTGAAGGGCATTCGCCCCGATCCGATGACCCTGCTCAACGGCAAGGAAAAACTCACCCTGCGCTTCGACTGCAAGAAATGCGAGATGCACGTCATCGGCAAGCCGAAGAAGCACCGCACGATACAGATCACGGCCAAGGCTGCCTGAACACGGTCAATAGTGCGGCGGAATCTCGTCGCGCAGGCTATGCTGTTCGGCCGGCATCGACGCCTGCAGCTGCTGGCGCAGGACGCGCATCTCGCGCTGCAGGCCCTCGATCTGCTGCTGTTGCCGGAAAACCGTGAGATTGAGCTGCTCGAGCAGGTCCTCGGCGAAGCTCAATTTGACTTCCAGTTCGTTGATTCGCGCGTCCATTCCCGTGGCGTCAGGCACAATGTAGCCCGCACTTTACACCCCGCGCCACACGCCCACGCCAAATGCCGACCTCAGACACCCTTTCCGCCCTGCTCCAGGCCGCGCTGGCCGCCCGCAAGCCGCTGCTCGAGCAGCTCCACGCCGAGAACACCGACGCCTACCGTCTCTTCCACGGCAGCGTCGAAGGCCAGCCGGGCCTCACGGTCGACCGCTACGGCGACCTGCTGCTGGCCCAAAGCTTCCACTCCCCGCTCGATGCCGCGCAGGTCGAGGAGCTGCAAGGCTTCTACGCCGCTGCCCTGCCGGGACTCGCCTTCGTGTACAACGACCGCAGTCGCGCCAATTCGCGCATCGGCAACAAGCTCGAAGGCGAGGCGCTGACCGTCGCCATGCAGCCGCGCATCGCCCACGAGATGGGCGTGAGCTACCACATCCAGGGCCGCCACGCCGGCCAGGACCCGTGGCTGTTCCTCGACCTGCGCGCCGCGCGCCGCTGCATCATGCGCGAGGCCCCGGGCAAGACCCTGCTCAACCTCTTCGCCTACACCTGCGGCGTCGGCATCGCCGCGGCCAAGGCCGGCGCGTCCTTCGTCGTCAATGTGGACTTCGCCGAATCCAGCATCGCCGTCGGCAAGGAAAACGCCCGCATCAACGAGCTGCCGATCCGCCCGCGCTTCATCCACAGCGACGCCTTCGCCGCCATGCGCCAGCTCGCAGGGCTAGGCCAGCCAAAAATGGTGCGCGGCAAGCGCATGCCGCCCTTCCCCAAGCTGGAGCCGCGCCAGTTCGATATCGTATTCCTCGACCCGCCGCGCTACGCCAAGAGCGCCTTCGGCGTGGTCGACCTGGTCAGCGACTACCCGGCGCTGTTCAAGCCGGCGCTGCTATGCACCGCCGAGGGCGGCACGCTGATCTGCTGCAACAACGTGGCCGAGGTCGAGCGCGAGGCATGGCTGGACCAGCTGCAGCGCAGCGCCACGAAGGCCGGCCGCACCATCCGCGAGGTCGAATGGATCCTGCCCGAGGCCGACTTCCCCAGCCCCGACGGCCAGCCGCCGCTCAAGACGGTGCTGTTGCGCGTCTGACCCTCGCGCCGCCCGCGACAGGCGGGTGATGGTCGCTGCAGGCCTCTCAGGCCGTGTCAGATTCGGTGATCGGGGTCGACTTGCCAGCGGCCAGCATCGCCCCACGACTTTCCGGCGTCTCAAGGCTGATCCGGCCAAGCACGCCGCTGCGGTAGTCGGTGAGCAGAATCATCGCCGCCTTTTCCAGATCGAGTTCGCCGCCGCTGCCCTTGATGATGCAGCCACGCTTTCGCGCCACCGTTTCGACCACGCCGACGGCGTCCGCCCCTTCGACGGAGAAGTTGTAACGCGCGGCCAGCAGCGCCGGGTAGTGTTGAAGCAGGATGCCGGCGAGAAAGGTCGCCACTTCCTCGTCGATGACCGCATTGCGGCCGATGGCATGGCTGGCGGCGAGCATGAAACCATCGGCGTCGTGCTCGATCTTCGGCCACATCAGGCCCGGCGTGTCGGTGATCGACAGGCTCGGGCTCAAATCGAAGCTCTGCTGGCTCTTGGTCACGGCCGGCTCGTCGCCGACGGCGGCGATGCGGCGCTTGAGCAGGGCGTTCATCAAGGTCGACTTGCCGACGTTGGGGATGCCCATGATCATCATGCGCAGCGGCTTGATGTTGTCGTTGCGGTGCGGCGCCAGTTGCTGGCACAGCGCCGGCACCCTGGCCGCGTCGCCCGGTTTCTTGCAGGAGATGGCGACCGCCTTGACGCCGGGCTGGCGATCATAGTGGTCGAGCCAGGCCTTGGTCGCGGCGGGGTCGGCCAAGTCGGCCTTGTTGAGCAGCTTGAGGCAGGGCCGCTGGCGGAATTCGCGCAGCTCGCGGATCATCGGGTTGCTGCTGGCCTCGGGCAGGCGCGCGTCGAGCACCTCGATCACCACGTCGGTGCGCGCCATGGTCTCGGCCGCCTTTCTGCGGGCCGAGGTCATGTGGCCGGGGAACCATTGGATGGACATTGCGAATACGGACTGAGGAAAGGTCGCTATTATCTCAGGCGACGACGTGAATCTCCTCGTCGCCGATGCGAATCACGTTGCCAACCCGCAGCTTGCGCGTCTTGCGCGTCTCGACCTCCCCATCCACCCGGACCCGGCCTTCGGCGACCAGCGCCTTGGCCGCCCCGCCGGAATCCGCCAGCGCCAGCAGCTTGAGCAGGATGTTAAGCTCGATGTACTCGCCTTCGAGCCGAAAGGTATGTTGGGCCATGCCGGAACTCCGCGGTGGATGCAGCCGCGATGATATCCGCGATACGATGCCTTCATGCTCGACATTCTCTATCGCGACGACCACCTGATCGCCATCGACAAGCCGGCCGGCCTGCTGGTCCACCGCAGCGACATCGACCGCCACGAGACGCGCTTTGCCGTGCAGTTGCTGCGCGACCAGATCGGCCGCCGTGTGCAGCCCGTTCATCGCCTCGACAAGGGCACTTCGGGCGTACTGCTGTTCGCCTTCGATCCGGACATCACGCGCGAACTGAGCCGGCAGTTCGAAAACAACGAAGTCGACAAGACCTACCTCGCCGTCGTGCGCGGCTGGCCGCCGGAATCCGGCCTCATCGACCATGCCCTGTCGCGGCAACATGACGACTACGACCGAAGGAAGTCCCTGCGGGATGGCCGCACCCTGCCCGGCGCCGAAGCCCAACCGGCCGCGACGCGCTACCGCAGGCTGGCCACCATCGAACTGCCCTTCGCCGTGGACCGCTATCCGACGTCGCGCTACGCTCTGATCGAACTGCAGCCGCTGACCGGCCGCCACCACCAGCTGCGACGCCACATGAAGCACATCAGCCACCCGATCATCGGCGACGCCACCCACGGCAAGGGGCGGCACAACCGGTTCTTCCAGAGCGAGTTCGGCTGCGGTCGTCTGCTGCTGGCCTGCGTCAGCATCGTCTTCCGCCACCCGGTCACGGGCCAAAAAGTCAGCGTGACCGCAGGAAATCCCCGTGGGATTGGCGTCACGCCGAAGGATCAATTCGCGGCGCTGCTGGATCACTTCGATTGAGTCCCCAAGCCTGCTGTAAATCGGGCGGCAGGTAGCCCTTCGTGCTGGTCGATGCCCTATTCCCCGGCCTGCTTGCGACATGAGGTCAAGGTAATCGAGGAGGCTTTTGGCGAAGTAGTCAAATTGATCGGTTGCCACAAATCAAAAGATGTCGTCTTCGATAAATTTGGCTGTCCGACCTTCGCCGATGCAACTGAACAATAACGACTATTTCCGCGACCGTCGGCGGTAGTTGGGAGGATAATGAAAAGTTGGGGGAAGAAACCAGCATCTCCGGTCGGTCACGCACACCATTGCCGGGCGATGTCCCGCTTTTGCAGTATCTCTTCAATACGGCAATCACCGAAGAGACGCAGCGGTCGATTCTGATCATCTTGACCCCGCGCCGTCCTGCCAATCCAGGTGCTTTGGTCGAAGCGAATTTTTATTGGGCGATCAGAATGCCATCGAACTTGCTCAAGCTGTACACCTACGGGGCATCCTTGGGCACACCTCGCCGGCAATGACCAACCGGTACCCGCGGGACAAGGAAGTTCCCGTCGTAGACGGCCCGACTTTTAGACACTTTTTGAATGTTAGACAAACAGGCTAATCAGAACAAGGAGTTGCAGCACACCCCCATGATGCAGCAGTACCTGCGCCTCAAGGCGCGGCACGCGGACATGCTGCTGTTCTACCGCATGGGCGATTTCTACGAACTGTTCCACGAGGATGCCGAGAAGGCCGCGCGGCTGCTCGACATTACCCTGACCGCGCGCGGCCAGTCGGCGGGCCGGCCGATCCCGATGGCCGGGGTGCCGTACCACGCGGTCGAGCAATATCTCGCGCGGCTGGTCAAACTCGGCGAATCGGTGGCGATCTGCGAGCAGATCGGCGACCCCGCCACCGCCAAGGGGCCGATGGAGCGCGCGGTGGCGCGCATCGTCACGCCGGGAACGCTGACCGACTCGGCGCTGCTCGACGAAAAGAGCGACAGCCTGCTGCTGGCCGTCGCCGTCGACCGGGGCCGCACGGGGCTGGCCTGGCTCAATCTCGCCAGCGGCGACTTCCGCCTGCTCGAAACCGCTGCCGCCGCCCTGCCCCATCAGATCGAGCGGCTGCGCCCGGCCGAACTGCTGGTGGCCGATGGCGCGCGCGACGCCCTGCCCGCCACCGCCGCCTGCGTCAAGCGCCTGCCCGACTGGCATTTCGACACGGACGCGGCGCAACGCGAACTGGCGGCGCACTTCGGCACGCGCGACCTCTCCGGCTTCGGCGCGGAAAATCTCCCTCTCGCCGTCGCCGCCGCCGGCGCCCTGTTCCAGTACGCGCGCAGCACGCAGATGCAGGCGCTCGGCCATGTCACCGCGCTGACCGTCGAGCACGAGGGCAGCTATCTGCGCCTCGACGCGGCGACGCGGCGCAATCTTGAAATTTCCGAAACCCTGCGCGGCCAGCCCGCGCCGACCCTGCTTTCCCAACTGGATGTCTGCGTCACCGCCATGGGCTCGCGCTGGCTGCGCCACTGCCTGCATCATCCGCTGGCCGACCGCAACGCCGCGGCCAAGCGCCACGCCGCCGTCGCCGAATTGCTCGGCGATGGCGGCAACGGCCCCGGCAACATCCTGCGCGCGCATTTGCGCGGCATCGCCGACGTCGAGCGCATCACCGCGCGCGTGGCGCTGAAGAACGCACGGCCCCGCGATCTTTCCAGTCTGCGCGACAGCCTCGTCCGGCTGCCCGAACTCGCCGCCGCGCTGGCCGGCGCCGAGGCCGCGCTGCTGCGGGAGATGGTCGGCGATCTCGCCCCGCCCGCCGACTGCCTGACACTGCTCGCGCGCGCGGTGGCCGCCGAGCCCGCCGCGCTGCTGCGCGACGGCGGCGTCATCGCGCCGGGCTATTCGGCCGAACTCGACGAACTGCGCGGGCTACAGTCCAACTGCGGCGAATTCCTCGTCGCGCTCGAGGCGCGCGAGCGCGAACGCAGCGGCATCAATAGCCTCAAGGTCGAGTTCAACAAGGTGCATGGCTTCTACATCGAGATCAGCCACGCCAACACCGCCAGGGTGCCGGACGACTATCGCCGGCGCCAAACGCTGAAGAACGCCGAGCGCTACATCACGCCCGAACTCAAGGCCTTCGAGGACAAGGCGCTGTCGGCCAACGAACGCGCGACTTCGCTGGAGAAGCAACTCTTCGACGAGTTGCTCGCCACGCTGGGTCAGTGGATCGCCGAGTTGCAGAAGATTGCCCGCGCACTGGCGCTGGCGGACGGACTGGCCGCCTTCGCCGAGGCGGCGCTGCGTTTCGACTATCGCGCGCCGACCTTCGTCAACGAGGCGGCCATCGACATCCGCGATGGCCGCCACCCGGTGGTCGAGCGGCAGGTCGACACGTTCATCGCCAACGATGCGCGGCTCTCGGCCACGCGCAAACTGCTGCTCGTCACCGGCCCCAACATGGGCGGAAAGTCGACCTACATGCGGCAGACGGCGCTGATCGTGCTGCTCGCCCATTGCGGCGGCTTCGTCCCGGCGACGGCCTGCCGGCTCGGGCCCATCGACGCCATCTACACCCGCATCGGCGCCGCCGACGACCTGGCCTCCGGCCGTTCCACCTTCATGGTCGAGATGACGGAAGCCGCGGCGATCCTGCACGGCGCCACGGAAAAATCGCTGGTGCTGATGGACGAGATCGGCCGCGGCACCTCGACCTTCGACGGCCTGGCGCTGGCCTTCGCCATCGCCCGCCATCTGATCGAATCGATCCGCGCCTATACCCTGTTCGCCACCCACTACTTCGAGCTCACCCGGCTGGCCCACGACTACCCGGAATGCGCCAACGTGCATCTCGACGCGATCGAGCACGCCCACACCATCGTCTTCATGCACGCCGTCGAGGAAGGCCCGGCTTCGCAGAGTTATGGCATTCAGGTAGCCAAGCTGGCTGGCGTGCCGGCGGCGGTGATCCGCGACGCGAAGCGCCGGCTGGTGCAACTGGAGAACCGCGAGGCGGCAAAGGACGCCCTGGGCCCGCAGCCCGACCTCTTCGCCGCGCCGGGCGCCGTGCCGCCGGAGCCGACTTTTCCCGAACCCCACCCCGCGCTCGACGCGCTGGCGGACATCGAGCCCGACAGCCTCACGCCGCGCGAGGCGCTGGAAAAACTCTACGAACTGAAGCGACTCGCCGACGCCTGACCTTGCTGACGAAACGGTCGCCAGCGGGCTCCCTCAGTGGTGATGGTGCCCATCCGGCCCATGGATGTGGCCATGGGCGACTTCTTCGGCGGACGCCGCGCGAACTTCAGTGACCGTGCATGAGAACACCAGTGCCGTCCCCGCCAGCGGGTGGTTGCCGTCGACCACCACCTTGTCGCCGGCGATGTCGGTGATGGTAAACAGCATGTCGTCCTCGTCATCGTCGCCCTCGCCGGCGCGCTCGAACTGCATGCCGACCTCGATGTTCTCCGGGAACAGGTCGCGCGGCTCGACGGTGACCAGATCGGCATCGTATTCGCCGAAGGCGTCCTCAGGCTGCAGCTTGACTTCGATGGCGGCGCCCACCGTCTTGCCATCGAGCTCTTCCTCGATGCGCAGGAAAATGCCGTGGTAACCCCCGTGCAGGTAAGTGAGCGGCATGTTGCCCGCGTCGACGACGTTGCCGTCGCTGTCCTTCACGCTGTACTCCAGGGTCACGACGCTGTCTTGGCCGATTTGCATGATCTTTCGAGTTCCTTGACGAGTTGAAATATTTCCGCGGCGTGGCCCTTGGGGCTGACGTCGTAGAAGGTATGGCGGACCTTGCCGTGCTTGTCGATGACGAAGGTCGAGCGCACCACCGTGAGTTTCTTGTGACCGACGTGCTCGCGGTAGTGATAGACGCCGTACTGGTGACCGACCTTGCCGTCCTCGTCCGAGAGCAGTCGCACCGACAGGCCGTGCTGGTCGCGGAATTCGGCGTGCTTGATGCAGTCGTCGCGCGAGATACCGATCACCTCGCAATGCATGCTGGCGAAATCGGCCTCGTGGTCGGAGAAGTCGATGGCCTCCTGCGTGCAGTAGGGTGTTCCGTCCTTGGGATAGAAGAACAGCACGACGTGTCGCTTGCCACGCAGCGATGCGATGTCGAAGGTTTCCATGTCCGCGTCGGGCAAGGAAAATTCGGGAGCAGCTTGACCAAGGTTCAGCATCGGCGTTTTTCCTCGACTGAGACCTCGACTGAGGCAGCGTGCCGATTCTAACCGAGCCTGTCGCGAACGTATTGCCTTGTGCGAGATTTTCCCCGACACTGCGTCCTGCATCCCGAGGAGCATGAATGGATTCAGCCCGACAACCCGCCCCGCCTGCCCGCCAGCGACGCGAATGGCTATTGATCGGCCTCGTCGGCCTGCTCGCGCTTCTGGCCAATCTCCCCTCCGCCTGGATCAAGAGTTTCGGCGTGGATTCGCGCTATGTGGTCGCCGTGCTCGGGCTATTGGTGCTGCTGGCGCTGTTCCTCTATGTCCGCTTCTTCTTTTTCCTGCTGTTCTCGCTGCTGGCCATCGGCGCAAACATTCCCGACCAGTGGGCCGGCGCGCTCGGCATCGACCGCGCGACGCTACTCGCCACCCTCAGCATGATGGTGGCGATGTCGCTGCTCAACTACAAGATGAAGCTGCTGCCCACCGGAGTGGAAGTAACCGGCAGCAACGGCCGCACCCGCAGCGGGCAGGGACTCAAGGCGCTGATGACCGCCGTGGAAAAAGGCCACATCTCCAATGCCGGCAAGATATTGGGCATGAATATCGAACTCGACATGCGACACGCCAGCGGCCACACGCCGCTGACCCGAGCCGCGGAACTCGGCGACAAGGCGATGGTCGAGTTGCTGCTGCGCCATGGCGCCGACGCCAGCCTGGCCAATACCGCCGGGCTGACGGCCGCCGAGCTCGCGCTCAAGGGCGGCCATACCGAGCTCTACGCAATTCTCAAGCCGCGCCTCCCGGACTCGACTACCGGCACCGATCAGGAATCCAGGCTCGGCGAGTAGTCGTACATCACTCCCGCTTCATTGTCGCCAAAACCCTGAAACCGGCGTGAATTGGCAGGGTGTTGAGCGTGCCGGCCACGGTTGCCAGCTGCGGCGGCTCGTCGGCGAAGGCTTCGGGGCGATGGGCGCGCGCGCCAGGAAATCCGGTGTAGGCCGCGCCCTGCCGCATTGTCTTGTCGCGGCTCAAGCGCCCGTAGAATGTCGGCTCCGTCCCCGATAGCACCGCCGTGTCCGGTTTTCTCCACCACTTCTCGCTCGCCAGCCCGCTGTTCCTGCTCGTGCTGATCGGCTATGGCGTGGCGCGCTCGGGCCGCTGGCCGCTGTCCGTCTCGGACGCGCTGTCGCGCTTCGCCTACGCGGTGGCCATGCCGGCCATGCTGTTCCGCATGATGAGCGACTTCTCGAAAATGCCGCCGGTCGACATCCGCCTGCTGCTGGCCTTCTTCGGCGGCTGCCTGATCGTCTTCGTCATCGGCCGCCTCGTCGCGGCGACCGTGTTCCGGCTCGACGGCGTTTCGCAGTCAGTGTTCGCGCTCGGCGGCGTATTCTCCAACAACGTCATGCTCGGCGTGGCGATCACCAAGACCACGCTCGGCGACGCCGCCCTGCCCACGGTATCGCTGGTCATCGTTTTCAACGCCCTGATCCTGTGGACCCTCGTCACGCTCTCGGTCGAATGGGCGCGGCACGGCGAGTTCTCGCTGCGCGGCTTCGGCAAGACAGCGCGCGGCGTGCTCACCAATCCCATCGTCGCCTCGATACTGGCCGGCACGGCCTGGGGCTTCGCCGGCCTGCCGCTGCCGGCGCTCATGGATGCGCCACTGGCCATGCTCGGCCATGCCGCCGTGCCGCTCTCGCTGGTCGCGCTCGGCATGAGTCTCGCCGAATACCGCATCCGCGACGGCCTCGCCCAAAGCCTGACCATCACCACCATCAAGCTTGGGGTCCAACCGCTCGTCGTCTGGCTGCTGGCGCGGGCGCTGGGCCTGCCGCCGCTGGAAACGCAGGTGGTGACGCTGCTCGCCTCGCTGGCGATGGGCGTCAATGTTTACATGATGTCGCAGAAGTTCCGCACCATGCAGGGGCCGGTGGCGGCGGGCCTGGTGCTATCGACGCTGCTCTCGGCCTTCACCGCGCCGCTGGTGCTGGCGCTGCTGTCCGCAGCCTAGCGCAGTGTTGCATTCGTTCATGGCGGACACACTGTGCCTTGGTAATTGCGGCATCCAGGCCAACGTCATGGTTCTGCACGCCTTCAGCCCAAGACCTGCCAATTTCAGCAAGCCGGCACGATCCGAGCCGTATCCGGTGCATCGGGTATCACCATGTGCTGCACGCCGAGTTCGGCCAGCCATGCCGCGCCGGCTTTTCCTTTCAGCATGGCAGTAGTGGCCAGCGTACCCGCCACCAGGCAGGTCGGCGCCAGTACCGTGACGGAGGCAAGTTCACCTGCCGGCCAGCCCGTGAATGGATTCAGCACATGGCAATAACGCCGGCCGTCGATTACCAGGCAACGTTCGTAATCGCCGCTGGTCGCCAGCGCCCCGGTCGTGAGCGGCAGCACCGCCGCCAGTTCGCCGGGACGACGCGGATGCTGGATGCCGATGCGCCAGGCTTCCTGCCCGGCGGTGCCGGTGGCGACGATATCGCCGCCCAGATTGATCAGGCCGGCGAAACCGCATTCGCGCCACAGGGTGGCGATACGGTCGGCGGCGTATTCCTTGCCAAGACCGCCCAAGTCGATTTCCATGCCGCTCTGGGGCAGGAACAGTTCCGGCTTGATCCAGTGCGCCCTGCCCCAACCGATGCTGGGCAGGCAGGCGGTGATCGCTTCCGCCGTGGGCGCACCCGTGCCGGTGAAACGCCACACGCGCCGCAGCGCGCCAGAGGTAATGTCGAACAGCCCCGCGGAGGTTTGCCAAGCCACCGCGGCATAGTCGATCAGCAAGGCCGTTTCCGCATCGACGTCAACGCCATGCCGACCGGCGGCCGCATTGATGCGACTGACAATGCTGTCGTCGCGATAGCGCGACCACAAAGCCTCGATGCGCCCGAGCTCGGCCTCGGCCATGGCGAATGCCTCACGCGCAATTCCTTCAGTCTCGGCATGGATCTGAAACTCATTGCGGCAAGACATCGCCGTGACGGCATGGCGATATGGCGCCATGGACCAGCCGCTAGAACAGCATCTGCCAACCGGCCATGAAGAATCGCGCCGAGTAATCCGGCAGATCCGGACTGCCCGACCCGGTCAGTCGCCAGGCCGCTTTCTGTTGATAGACGCCCGCGGACACATCCAGGCTATGACCGTTATCGAACTGCTTGTTCAGCTTGACACCAGTCGACCAGGCGCCGAATGCACCCAGGCGCGCATCGGACGAGCCAACCGGCACGGCCGCATTGAAGGTCGACGCGTAGAAGTCCGCCGCGCTTTGCTCGTAGAAACGCAGCGAGGGCCGCAACGACCAGCCATTGTCGAAATTCTGGTGCCACGAAACATCGAACATCTGCGAGCGAATGCCCCAAGTGTCGCGATAGTCGCGGAAGTCGACCGCCAGCGCCGCATCCAGGCTGGGGAGAAATTGTCGGTAGCGCAGCATCAGGGCCGTGCCGCGGCGATCATGCGGCCGGTGATCGTACTGGATGACCGGGCGTACCCCCAGAAACGTCATGGTGTACTTGTAGGGATCGTCGTAGTAACCCTCGCCGTCGATGACTTCAAGGTTGCCCTGAACGAGCGCGGTCGGACTGATGATCTGGGTGATGCCGGCGAACCCGCCGTAGGTACGACGCGTTCCGCGCAGGTCGGGCTTGTCGGTCGCACCGATCATATCGCGGCTACTGGAAACGCCAAAGACCAGGGTGACGTTCTTGTCGAGGCGTTCGAGCCGGGTATCGAGCGAGAACGTCTCGGAACGATAGTCGTGCTCATCGGAAAGACTCCAGCCCACGCCGATGTTGTCGTCGCCGAACCAGCGCGTCAGCTTGAGCGCCTGTTCGTGGCGAAGCTCACGAATCGAGGCCGACGACAGGGCATGCACGATTTGTCCGCCACGATTGGTCACATATTGCACCGATGCGCCGGAAAGGGAATCGACCATGCTGCTGGCTTCGACATCCCAGTTCTCCGCCACGCTGCCCTTGAACCAGGCCAGAGGGGCATCGACGGACATGCGGCCGTTGTCTTCCTTGAACTGGTAGTACTTGACGCCCGCGCTCATTTCCTCGATCTGGCCCGCCACGACGGGCGTAGCGGCGAATTGCATGCCCGCGCACGCCGCCAGCAATGCGCCAAGCGCCACACCTGGCTGAGACTGCGGATCAGTTGCAGCCACAGCCACCACCGCCGACACCGTAGCCACCGGATGCTGCCTCCTTGCTCTGGTAGGTATGCCGCATCAGCCGCGCCTCCTGGGGATCGGGGTCGAGCGCCATTTCCGGCCGGGCGAGATAGCCGCGTTCCCAGGGTTGTACATTGCTGCAACCGGCCAACATCGCCAGCATGACCGGCAGCAGCCAGGCGGTACGGGGAAAAGAAAATTTCATGTCGCGTTTTCCTTGAGAAGTTCCACCAGCATCCGTTCAAGTTCGGCGGTCGATTCCTGCCGGAAACCCACATGAGTATGGCGAATGTTGCCGCGGCGGTCGATCAGATAGGCACTCGGCATGCCACGCACGGCAAACCCCTTGGCCAGTTTATCGCCCGGATCTTGCAGCAAAGGGAAGGAAACCGGGTAGCGGGCGAGAAATTTGTCGGCGCCGCCCGGCTCCTGATCCTTGTTGATGCCAAGAATCACCAATCCCCGTGCCTGATGTTTGCGATGCAACTCTTCGAGCCAGGGAAAGGATGCCCGGCAGGGAACGCACCAAGACGCCCAGAAATCCACATAGACGACCTTGCCCTGCAACTGCCGCGCCTCGATGGCCGTCCGCGCGCCCCCCAGCGGCGTCAGGACCAGTTGGGGATCGGCCAGCGGCGAGGGCTCCGCAATTGCCGCCCCCCAAACCAGCAGGCCGGCAATGAGCAGGGCCAGCCCCCGCTGCCTAGAATCCATAGCTCTGCGCCATGACAAGGTAATCGCCGAGCGCGCCGATGGAATAGACACCCCTGGCCGGATTATTCAACTCGTAGAGATAGACCTGGCTGGTATCCATGCCGATACACAAGCTGGCGGCAGCATAGCAACGATAGGTATAGGGGCCGGCCACTGCACTCGTCTGGTTGCTCTGTAGCAGCGCGGCATACAGACTTTCGACCCAGTTGAGAATACGATCGGCGCTGGACACTGTCGACACCGGTGTGCTGGCGGCGGCAGGATTGGCCAGATAGGTCGCGATGTCGAGCAACTCGGTATCGGTCATGGCGGACAGGTAGCCCATCCCCCCCCTGTCGCGAGTGATTGCGGTGCGAATAAGCGCTGCATTCCCCGCGCCCAGTTCGGCGCCATCGCGCAGGTTGGGCGGTGTACCGTGACAGGACTGGCAATTGACGTTGTACGAGGACAGCCCGGCAGCGGCCGATTGAGCCTGTACCGATACGGCCAGGGTCATGCCGGCGATAAGTACAGCGGTACGCAGTAAGTTCATGGTTTACCTCGATGGTTGTAATGGCGAAGAAAGAATATTCCGAAATGTAGCAATTACAAATTCATTCTGCGATGGAAAACTTAAGAAAATCTTAAAAGTCGGCGCTGGCGGGACGGCGTTCATGTTGGACTGGCAAACACCAGCCGCACGGCCAACCCATCGAGTTCGATGACGATATCCTTTGCCAGCGCCACGACACCGTGATCGGCACGGATTTCGGTGGCGAGCGTGCCGAGATGCACCGCGCCGCCGCTAGAATCCCTCGTCCGGCCCCAGATAACGCCACTGCCCGACCGGCAGGTCGCCGAGCATGACGCGGCCGATGCGCACGCGCTTGAGGCCCGTCACGCGCAGGCCGACCAGCTCGCACATGCGGCGGATCTGGCGCTTCTTGCCTTCCTTGAGGATGAAGCGCAGCTGGTCCTCGTTCTGCCAGCCCACCTGGGCCGGCCGCAGCGCCTTGCCGTCGAGTTCGAGGCCGTGATTCAGCAGCGCCAATCCCTTGGCATCGAGGCTGCCTTCGACGCGGACGAGATATTCCTTCTCGATGCCCGAGTCCTCGCCGATCAGCTGCCGCGCGACGCGCCCATCCTGGGTCAGTATCAATAGCCCCGTCGAATCGATGTCGAGCCGACCCGCCGGCGCCAGCCCCTTGAGGCAGCCCGGCTGGAAGCGTTGCGGGTCGCCTTCCATCTGCGTGCGCGGCCCGACCAGCACCACAGCCGGCTGGTGGCCATCCTCGGCCTGGCCCGAGACGTAGCCGATCGGCTTGTGCAACAGGAGGGTGGCCTGCCGTGCCTGCTGGGCCTTGGCCTCCCCCGCCAGCGTGATCACCGCGTCGGGCGCGGCGCGGGTGCCGAGCTGCGTCACCCGCTCGCCGTCGACGAACACCAGGCCGCGCTCGATGTAGGCGTCGGCCTCGCGGCGCGAACAGAGGCCGCGCTCGGCCATGAGTTTCGACACTCGCTCACCGCGTGCGTCGGATGCCGGCGCGGGCTGCGCCGGCGTGCTGATCGGGGCAGTCGCCTTGCGCACCACCCGAATCTTGGGGCGGGTCGGCGGCGGGGCAGAGGTATCATTCATGGCTCCGGATTCTACCGCCCCGCCATGCTCAGCTACCGCCACGCCTTCCATGCCGGCAACCATGCCGACGTGCTCAAGCATTTCGTGCTCGTCCAGTTGCTGCGCCATCTCAACCAGAAGGACAAGCCCTGGTGGTTCATCGACACCCACGCCGGCGCGGGCGCCTACAAGCTCGATTCCGAGTACGCGAAGAAGAACGCCGAGTTCGAGGGTGGAATAAGTCGGCTCTGGCGGGACGCCGATTTGTCGGCGCCGCTGGCCGATTATGTGGCCCAGGTGAAGCTGCTCAATCCCGGCGGCAAGCTCAGGCATTACCCGGGATCGCCGCTGATCGCGCTCAACCTGGCGCGCCCCGACGACCACCTGCGCCTCTTCGAGTTGCACGGCACCGACGTCCAACTGCTCGAACAGAACTTTCGTGATGCCGCCCGCCGCGTCGCCATCCGCCAGGCCGACGGCTTCATGGAGCTCAAGTCGGTGCTGCCGCCCCAGCCGCGCCGGGGCCTCACGCTGATCGACCCCTCCTACGAGGACAAGCAGGACTACGTGCGCGTCATCGGCGCGCTCAAGGAAGGCATCAGCCGTTTCGCCACCGGCATGTTCATGGTCTGGTACCCGAAAATCCAGCTCGGCACCGCGCACCAGCTGCCGGAGAAACTGCGCAAACTCGCCGACAAGTGGCTCGACGTCAGCCTGACCGTGCAGGCGCCCTCACCCGACGGCTTCGGCATGCACGGCAGCGGCCTGTTCATCGTCAATCCACCGTGGACGCTGGTGGGAACACTGGCCGAGGCGATGCCTACGCTGGTCGGTTTGCTTGGCCTGGATGAGGCAGCCGCCTACTCGCTCGAAACCAGCGGCTGAAATCCGCCCTCCTGCTTGCGCCTTGCCCAAGGCCACCTGAGCAGTTGCCGAATTTGTTACCATTCGCGGCCCCTCACCCGCCCCGGCTTCTCCGATGCCTCTTCGCCTCGTCCTGACGGCCCTCTTTTGTCTGCTCGCGCTCCCGGCGCAAGCCGAAGTCGCGGCCTCGCGCGAGTCGGTGCTGCAACTCTCGCCGGAGCTGTCAAGGCCCGCCGAGACATCCGCCACCACGCTGACCTTCACCCGCGATCCCTCGCTGGAAGTGACGGACGAGCTGCCGCCAATCCCGACCATCGACCTCACCACGCCGCCCGACGACCTGTGGCAGCGCCTGCGCAACGGCTTCGGCATGACCGACCTGCACAGCCCGCTGGTGGCCGACCGCCAGGCCTGGTATCTCAACCGCCCCGATCTCCTGAAGCGTGTCTTCGAGCGCAGCCGCAAGTACCTGCACCACATCGTCGCCGAACTGGAAAAGCGCGGCATGCCCACCGAACTCGCGCTGCTGCCCATCGTCGAGAGCTCGTTCAACCCGCTCGCCTACTCGCGCGCCCGCGCGCTGGGCATGTGGCAGTTCATCCCCTCGACCGGCAGGAACTACAACCTCAAGCAGAACTACTGGGTGGACCAGCGTCGCGACATCATCGCTTCCACCAGTGCCGCGCTCGACTATCTGCAGAATATTTACGAAATGCACGGGGACTGGCACCTGGCGCTGGCCTCCTACAACTGGGGGGAAAACGCCGTCGCCCGTGCCGTCGCCAAAAACCAGGCCAGGGGATTGCCGACCGACTATTCGAGCCTGACCATGCCCGGCGAGACGCGCTACTACGTGCCCAAGCTGCAAGCCATCAAGAACATCGTCGCCCAACCCGAGCTTTTCGGCTTCCGCCTCGACGCCATTCCCAACAAGCCGTATTTCGGCACGGTCGGCATCGACGCCGACATGGACATCTCGCTCGCCGCCAGGCTGGCCGAGACGCCGATCGAGGAATTCATCGCGCTCAACCCCGCCTACCACCGGCCCGTGGTATCCGGCGCCAACCTGAGTCCGCTGGTCATCCCGGTCGACAAGGTGGACGCCTTCCGCCGCAACCTCGAGCGCCACGAGGCGGAGGACAAGCCGCTCTCCTCCTGGCAAACCTATACGCTCAAAAAGGGCGAGAAGCTCGACGCCGTCGCTGCCCGTAACGGCCTGACGCTGGCGAAGCTCAAGCAACTCAACGGCATCACCCCGCGCGTCAAGGTCGGCCCCGGCTTCAACCTGCTGGTGCCGGGCAAGGGCGCTCAGGCCGCCGCGGACGCCGTCGCCGGCAAGCTGCCGCGGGCGATGCCGGATGTGCCGAAAGCGGTCCGAAGCAAGAGGGGCGCCAAGCCGCCGAAGAAGAAAATGGCGGGGGCCAAGGCCAAACCCGCCGGCAAGCCGCGCCCCGCAACCAAAGGCAAGAAACGCTAGCCGCGCTCACCGCAAGCGGCATGGGCTCGCCACCCGCCGCGCGGGTCGGCATTACCCGCGATTTGACCCCGCCGGCGACGCGGACGATACTCCGGCATCTATTCTTCCTTTACGCCTGACAGGAACGATGTCGAACGAACTCGCAACCCGCCGTAGCGACCTCGCTGGCGACGCCTGGGGCGGACTGGCCGCGATGCTGGTCGCGTTGCCCTCGGCCATCGCCTTCGGCGTAACCATTTTCGCGCCGCTCGGCGGTTCGCTGGCGGCACAGGGCGCGCTGGCCGGCATTCTCGGCGCCACGGCGCTCGGCCTCGTCGCTCCCGCCTTCGGCGGCACCAACCGCCTCATCACCGCGCCCTGCGCGCCGGCGGCCGCGGTGCTCGCCGCCCTCGCGCTCGGCTTCGCGCAACAGGGCGTGCCGGCCGCAACCGTGGTGCTGCTGCTCGCCCTCATCGGCCTGCTCGCGGGCGGACTGCAGATCGCCCTCGGCCTCGCCGGCATCGGGCGCCTGATCAGGTTCATTCCCTACCCGGTGGTGAGCGGCTATCTCAGCGGTGTCGGCCTCATCATCATCGGCAGCCAGATCCCGAAACTGCTTGGCACGCCCACGGGCACGAAGCTGGTCGATGCCCTGATGATGCCGTCGGCATGGGCCTGGCAAAGCATCGCCGTGGGCGGCGTGGTGATCGCCGCCATGGTGCTGATGCCGCGCCTGATCCGGCGGGTGCCGGGCGCCATCCTCGCGCTGCTGGCCGGAGTCGCGACCTACCTGGCGCTGGGCCTGATGGACCCGCAACTGTTGCACACGGCGAACAACCCGCTGCTGATCGGCCCGCTGTCCAGCCACGGCGGCAGCCTGTCCGACGCCATCAGCCAGCACGTGCGGTCCCTGCGCGGCCTCGGCATGGACATCGTGGTTCAGGTCTTCGTTCCGGCGCTGACGCTGTCGGTACTGCTTTCCATCGACACCCTGAAGACCTGCCTGGTCATCGACGCGATGACCCGCTCGCGTCATGACTCGAATCGCGAACTGGTCGGCCAGGGCCTGGGCAACATCGCCTCGTCGCTGATCGGCGGCATTCCCGGCGCGGGCACGATGGGCGCATCGATGATCAATATCAGCAGCGGCGGCAGGACGCGGACATCGGGGATGATGGCGGGTGGCTTTTCCCTCGCCGCCTTCCTGTTGCTGGCGCCGGCCATCGCCTGGGTTCCCGTCGCGGCGCTGGCCGCCATCCTCATCGTCATCGGCTTCCGCATGATCGACCGGCACAGCCTGTCCTTCTTCTTCACCCCGACCACGCGACTCGATTTCCTGGTGATCCTGTCGGTGATCCTGGTGGCCATTTTCGTCAATCTGATCGCCGCCTCGGGCGTCGGCGTCGCGCTCGCCATCCTGCTGTTCATTCGCGAGCAGACGCACAGCTCCATCGTGCGCAACCGCATCGAAGGCCGCGACCTCTTCTCGAAACGCGCACGGAATCTGAAAAACCTCGACCAGATCGAGTGCGTCGGCGACGACACGGTGGTGCTCGAACTGCAGGGCGCCCTCTTCTTCGGCACCGCCAGCCAGCTCCAGAACGCCCTGGAAGCGGAAGCCGCCACCCGCAAGTATGTAATCCTCAGCATGCGCCGGGTACAGTCGCTCGACATCACGGCGACCCATGTGCTCGAACAGATCAAGGATCGCCTGGAAGAAAACAACGGCTCCCTGATTTTTTGCGACATCCCCAAGGGCCTGCCCAGCGGCCTGAAGATGAAGCGCTTTCTCAAGGACACGGGCGTGGTGTTGCCGACCAACAAGGCCTTTGCCTTCGATCAGCTCGACGATGCGCTGGCATGGGTCGAGGTCATTGAACTGGAAGGCACGGCCGGCGACGACGAAATCGCGCTCGACCTGCGCGATTTCCCGGTGTTCGCAGGCTGTTCGGAACAGACGCTGGCTGCGCTGGGGGGCGCCGTGCAACTGCGTCAGGTCGGCGTCGGCAAGAAGGTATTCAAGGCCGGCGACGACAGCAATGAACTGTTCCTGATCCGCCGCGGCAGCGTCCGCCTGACCGTGCCGCTGCGCAAGAAGGAAACCTATCATCTCGCCACCTGCGGGCCGGGCGAAATCATCGGCGGCATGGGCTTCATCGAGGCCGGCAGCCATGCCGTCGATGCGCAGGCGCTGACCGACACCGAGGTGTACATGCTCGAGCGCGAACGCTTCGAATTCCTCGCCGTCGAGCACAGCGATCTGGGCATCGCGATCTTCGGCAATGTCGCCCACACCCTGTCGGCGCGGCTGCGCGTGACCATCGCCGAACTGCAGGCGCTGCGCGGCTAGTCGGGCCCGCCTGTCGCGACCGCCGCGACCAGGACACAGCGCACCCGGTGCGTCGGCGATACCGCGACCTCGCGCGGATAGTCCAGGCGGCATGCCTCTGCGGCATGCGGACAGCGCGGATGGAAATGGCAGCCTGACGGCGGATTGGCCGGCGAGGGCATGTCGCCGGCGAGCACCACGCGCTCGGTGCCGTCGGCCTCGATGCGCGGTACCGCCGAGAGCAGCGCCTGCGTGTACGGATGGCGCGGCGCGCGCAGCACGTCCGCCGCCGTGCCCCGTTCGACGATGCGACCGAGATACATCACCGCCACCTCGTGCGCGAGGTAATCGACCACCGCGATGTTGTGGGTGATGAAGAGATAGGCCAGCCCCAGCCGGCCCTGTAGCTCGCGCAGGAGATTGAGAATCTGCGCCTGCACCGACACGTCGAGCGCGCTGGTCGGCTCGTCGAGCACCAGCAGGCGCGGATTGACGGCGAGGGCACGGGCGACGGCGATGCGCTGGCGCTGCCCGCCGGAAAACTCGTGCGGCCAGCGCCCGGCCATCTCCGCCGCGAGGCCGACCTGGCCGAGCAGTTCGCCGATGCGCGCGGCATGGTTGCCGGCAATGGCCAGCGCGCGCATGCCCTCGGCGATGATGTCGCCGATGCGCAGCCGCGGATTGAGCGAGCCGAACGGGTCCTGGAACACCATCTGCATGTCGCGCGCCGCCAGCCCCGCGAGTGGCCGCCCATCGAGCCGCACGCTGCCGGCCGTGGGCGGAATGAGATGCAGGATCGCCTTGCCCGCCGTCGTCTTGCCGCAGCCGGACTCGCCGACCAGCGCCAGCGTGCGACCGGCCGCAAGTTCCAGCGAGACGCCATCGACGGCGCGCACATGGCCGACCACGCGCTGCAGCACGCCGCGGCGGATGGGGAAATGCACGGCGAGGTCGGTGACGGAGAGCAATGGCGCGAAGGCGGAAGAAACGTGGTCTGTCCCCGGTTTTTCCGGTTTTTCTTGCCGTGTCGCCAGCGCCGACTTTTCCTCACCGATGCGTATGCAGCGCGCCCGATGACCTTCGCCCAGTTCCCGCCATGGCGGCGGCGCCTCGCGGCAGGCCGGCACGACCTCGGCGCAGCGGTCGGCGAAGCGGCAGCCGGTGAAGCGGGTATCGAGCGGCGGCACGCTGCCGGGAATGCTCGCCAGCTCCCCGCCGCGCCGCGCCGCGTCGGGCAGCGCCGCGAACAGCGCCCGCGAATACGGATGCGCCGCCTCGGCGAAAAATCTGTCGCGCGGCGCGACCTCGACCAACTGGCCCGCGTACATCACGCCGACGTGGTCGGCCATGCGCGACACCACGCCGAGATCGTGGCTGATCAGCAGCATGGCCATGCCGCGGCTGCGTTGCAGCTCGCGCAGGAGATCGAGCACCTGGGCCTGGATGGTCACGTCGAGCGCCGTGGTCGGCTCGTCGGCGATCAGCAGCTCGGGCGCGCCGGCCAGCGCCATGGCGATCATCGCGCGCTGCTTCATGCCGCCAGAGAGCTGGAAGGGATACTCGCTGGCGCGCCGCGCGGCATCGGGAATGCCGACGGCGTCGAGCAGATCGACCGCGCTGACTTTGCCGCCGTGCAGCGCGATGGCCTCCCCGATCTGCTTGCCCACCGTCATCACCGGGTTGAGGCTGGTGCCCGGCTCCTGGAAAATCATCGCCATGCCGCCGCCACGCAAGGTCCGCATCTCGGACTCGGGCAGCGCCATGAGCGAGCGTCCGCCGAACGCCACCTCGCCGCCGGCGGTGCGCGCCGCCGCCGGCAGCAGCCGCATCAGCGCCAGCGCCGTCATCGACTTGCCGCAGCCGGATTCGCCGAGCAGCGAAAAGGTCTCGCCCGCCGCGATGTCGAAGCTCACGCCGTCGACGGGATTCGCCGCGCCGATGGCCACCGATAAATCCCGGACAGTCAGCAGGCTGCTCATGGCACCACCGCTACGCAGTCCCGGCGCTGGGCCGCCCCGAGCCGGGACGGCACGCGCCGGAGGCGCAATCCGCGCAAACGTCCCCACAAGGCGCCCCATAACAGTCGAGCGCAGCGAGCCGCAAGTCTCCTCCCCCGAGAGGGGGAGGCTGGGAGGGGGCGGGTCATTATTTCACCGCCCGCGGATCGAAGGCGTCGCGCACGGCGTCGGCGAAGAGATTCGCCGCGAGAACAAGGGCAAACATGAAGGCGAAGGCCGCCGCCAGCGACCACCAGACCATGGGCTCGCGCGCCAGCTCCATGCGCGCGGCATTAATCATGGCGCCGAAGCTGATGGTGTTGGGATCGACGCCGATGCCCACATACGACAGCACCGCCTCGGCCAGCACCAGGCCGGAAAAATCCATCACCAGCGCGATCAGCACGATGTGCATGAGGTTGGGCAGGATGTGGCGCAGCATGATCGCAAGCCGGCCGACGCCGAAAGCTCGCGCCGCCTGCACGTAATCCATCTCGCGCAGCTTCAGCGTCTCGCCGCGCAGCAACCGCGCCAGCCCCGTCCAGCTCGTCACGCCGAGGATCAGGCACAGCGCCAGCAGCCGCGCGTCGGCGCGCGCCGCCGCGGTGGCGAACCAGTCCGGGTGAGTGTCGATGATGACCTGCATCATCAGCACCGCCGCCGCGATCAGCAGCACGCCGGGAATCGAGTTGAGCACGGTGTAGAGATACTGGATCAGGTCATCCACCCAGCCGCCGACGTAGCCGGCGAGAATGCCCAGCAGCACCGCCGCCGGCAGCATGATGAGCGTGGTCAGCGTGCCGATCAAGAGGCCGGTGCGGATGCTCTTGAGCGTGAGGTAGAGCACGTCCTGGCCGACCTTGTCGGTGCCGAGCACATGGTAGCCGGCGGCGAGCGAAGCGACGGGCCCGGCGATCAGCAGAAGCACGAGCGCAGTGCCGAGAACGGCACGAATCGCCGTGCCGCTACCACCGAATTTCCTCCATCGAGCAAAAAGCCACAGCGGCAGCCACAGGGCAACGCCGATGCCGAAGCCGATCACCACGCGCGCCGCGACATCGCCGTCGTGACCATCGAGCGCCGCGCCGAGATGGGCACCGCCATGCTTGAGGCGCGGAAAGTCGCGACCCTCGCCATCGAGCGATTCCTTGGCGAAGAGATGCGTCGCCAGCGGCGCCGAGTAGGTCTTCTCGGTGCGCGTCTTCAGCGGCAGCAGCAACGCGTCGAGCGCCGACAGCACCTCGTTCGAATAAGCGACCGGCCCCTTGCCGGGCTCATTGCCAGCGTCAGGCAGACGCTCGCGGTAGTGCACCGAATCGAGCACCCCGACCACGAGGAAGGCCGCCAGCACCGTCGCCGCCGCCATCGCCGTCCCGCCAGCGCCGACTTTTTGCCAGGCGTCGCGCAGGTGCGCCTGCCTGCGCGACCACCAGCCGCCGGCGAACACCAGCGCCAGCAGCAGAAACAGCAGCGCGTCGGACCAGAGAAGGACCGGCTTCACTGGAGTCGCACCCTGGGGTCGACCAGCGTGTAGGAAATGTCGGTCAGCAGCAGGCCGACGATGTAGAGCAGCGAGCCGATGAACACCATCGCCCGCACCACGGCGAAATCCTGCGCGTTGATGGCGTCGATGGTATAGCTGCCCAGGCCGGGGATGCCGAAGAAGGACTCGATCAAGAGGCTGCCCATGAACAGCAGCGGAATCAGCACCACCACGCCGGTGAGGATGGGAATCAGCGCGTTCCTCAGCACGTGGCCGAACAACACCGCGCGCTCCGACAGGCCCTTGGCCCGCGCGGTGCGCACATAGTCCTTGGAAATCTCTTCGAGGAACAGCGTGCGGTACCAGCGCGTGCTGGACCCGATGCCGCCGACGACGCTGATGATCACCGGCAGCACGATGAACTTGGCGGTATCCAGCCCGCCGGCGTAGCCCGAGATCGGCACCAGATGCCATATCTTCGACACCAGCCACTGCCCGCCGATGATGTAGAACAGCCCCGACACCGACATCATCGCCACGCACAGCACCACGCCGGCGAAGTCGAGATAACTGGCGCGGAAATACACCAGCAGCAGCGCGAACGACACCGCCGCGAACAGCCCGAGCGCGAACACCGGCAGCGCCACCGCCAGCGACGGCGCCATGCGGCCGCGGATCTCGCGCGCGATGTCGCGGCCGTCGTCGGCGCGACCGAAATCGAAGGCGAACATCCGCGCCGACTTGCGGAAAAAGATGGTTTCGGTGGCCTGGTCAATGCCGGCCGCCTTCGCGTTCCACAGCAGCGGCTTGTCGTAGCCGCGTTCCATCTTCCACTTATCGATCGCCTCGGGCGTCACGCGCTTGACCCCGAGCTGCATGCGCGCCATGTCGTCGGGCGAATTGACCACGAAGAACAGCGCGAAGGTGATGAGATTCACCCCGATCAGTATCGGGATGGCATAGAGCAGGCGGCGGACGATGTAGGCCAGCACTATTCCGGCTCCACCCAGTTTTCCAGTCGCAACCCCTGAACCCTGGAAAACTCTCGCGTGTTGTTGGTGATCAGCACCAAATTCAAGCCCAGCGCATGGGCGGCAATCATGGTGTCCAAAGAACCGATGGACTCGCTGCGGCGTTCGAGATCGGCGCGAAGTTCTCCATGCATCCAGACGGCCCTTTCTTCTCCCGGACGAAACCGATGAAAGTGGGCCAACACCCGTGGAGGCTTGGCGTTCATGATGTAAATGCAGATATTGGTATCGAGCAGGATCATGCCGAAATCTCGGCACGGACTTGCGGCTCCGGTTGATCCCGAGTCATTACGAAATCAGGTTCGAAAGACAAAAGTGCCGCCTCCAGCGTCGCCCACGGATCGTCGACCGGCAGAAGCAGAACGCCATTGCCGAAATGCCTGACACCGACCTCGGTTCCGGAAAAACGAAACTCCCTGGGTAGACGAACCGCCTGACTGCGACCCGACTGAAAAATACGGGCAGTGTCCATTCGAAGCTCCCGAAATTCCGCGTCGAGGAGGCAACCCCGCCGGCAACAGCCAGATCGCCCAGAAACGCCTCGGCCTCCGGCGCCCCCATGTCACGCGGGTGACGCTTGCCGTGGAAAAAATGAAGCGCTTGATCCAATTTACATACTGCGCTTCGGTGCGAATGCTGCAATGCTTTACCCCGATGCGAGCGCGGACTTGATCGAGAAGTTTTTGTGCAGAGGTGATCTCGGGCACCACGGAAGGGGCATGTTCATGAACACCCTGGTCAATTTTAAACGCGCAGAACTCCGTTCAACTGGTCAGTTTCGGTGTCCGGTGCGGCTGGATGACCTGCAACAACTGGGAAAATATTTTCGGGTTGCCGGCGATGATGTTGCCGGTGACGAGGTAGTTTGTCTCGCCGGCGAGGTCGCCGACGAGGCCGCCGGCCTCGGTGATCAGCAGCGAGCCGGCCGCCATGTCCCACGGGCTGAGGCCGAATTCCCAGAAGCCGTCGGTGCGGCCGCAGGCGACGTAGGCGAGGTCGATCGAGGCGGCGCCGGGGCGGCGCAGGCCGGCGGTCTTCTGCGTCAGCTCGCGGAAGATGGCGAGATAGGCGTCGGCATGGTCGAACATGCGGTAGGGGAAGCCGGTGCCGATCAGCGACTCGGCCAGTTTCGGCCGCTTGGAGACGCGGATGCGCTTGTCGTTGAGGTAGGCGCCGCCGCCCTTGCTCGCGGTGAACAGCTCGTTGCGCGTCGGGTCATAGACCACGGCCTGGTTCATCACGCCCTTGTGGGCGAGGCCGATGGAAACGGCATATTGGGGAAAGCCGTGGATGAAGTTGGTGGTGCCGTCGAGCGGGTCGATGATCCACTGGTACTCGCTGCCGTTCTCCTCGCCCGAGCTGCCGGTTTCCTCTGCCAGGATCGCGTGCTTCGGGTAAGCTTCGCGGATGGTGTCGATGATCGCGGCCTCGGCGGCGCGGTCCACTTCGGTGACGTAGTCGCTCTGCTGCTTGACGCCGACCGTCAGCCGCTCGACGTCGAGGCTGGCGCGGTTGATGATCTGGCCGGCGCGGCGCGCGGCCTTGATGGCGATATTGAGCGTGGGATGCATGAGGGTCCGAACTGCACGGCTGCGAAGGCCGCGATTCTAATATGAACACTCCCCAGCCGCTTGCTTCGGCGCTCTCCCGCATCCGCGTCGTTCTCTCGCGCACCAGCCATCCGGGCAACATCGGCGCCGCCGCGCGGGCGATGAAAACCATGGGCCTCTCAAGGCTCGTGCTGGTGGCGCCCAGATACTTTCCCGATCCGCGGGCCGAGGCCATGGCCGCCGGCGCGACCGACGTGCTCGAATCGGCGCGGGTCTGCGCCACGCTGGAAGAAGCGCTGGCCGGCACCGTCTTCGCCACCGCCATGACGGCGCGCCGGCGCGAGCTGGCGACCGAGCCGCTGTGGGTGCGCGAGGCGATGGCCGAGACGGCGGCACAGTTGGCGCGGGATGCGAGCGGTGAAGTGGCCATCGTCTTCGGCAACGAGACTTCCGGCCTATCCAATGACGAACTGGCGCTGTGCCCGCGCTGGGCGATGATTCCCTGCAATCCCGAATGGACATCGCTCAACCTGGCGGCGGCGGTGCAGATCGCCTGCTACGAACTGCGCCTGGCAAAAGTCGGCGCTGGCGACACGCCGCTGGTGGCCGATGCCAGCGACCGGGCGACCCTGGACGAGATCGCGGGCCTCATCGGTCACCTCGAAAGCGCGGCGACGGCTGCCGGCTTTCTCGACCCCGCCTCGCCCAAGCGGCTGATGCACCGCCTGCGGCGGCTGTTCGCCCGCGCCGCGCTGGAGAAGGTGGAGGTCAACATCCTGCGCGGACTGATCGCCAGCCTGCTGGATAGCCGCAATTCCCGGTCGCCGAAGTGATTGGCTCCCCACTCTCGCAACCCCGGCTCGCCGCCCCCGATAATGAAACGTCGTTCGTTTTGCCCGCCGCCGCAAAAGCCTTCATGCGAACAAGTGGAGACCCTCCCCTTGTTTATCCCCCGACAACCGTTGCCCGGCCAAGGTTGCCGGCATGCTTCACGGTTAGTTCCACGTTTCACGTTTATAGCTGCGGCCAATACCTGCCGCAACGCAAGGAATTGCTGCTGGCCGTCGCCGATTTTGGCGTCGGCATCCCCTCGAACGTTCGCATTTACCTTGGCCACCCGGATATGCCGGCGTGCGACGCCATGCGCTGGGCCTTTGCCGGGGGGCACACAACCCAGCCCCGGCAGACGTTTCCCAGAGAGTTGGGCCTCGATTTTCTGAAGCAGTTTGTGCAAAAAGCCAACGGCGTCATGCAGGTATTCAGTCACGATGGCCGCGCTCGCATTGACCATCGGGGCGAAACATACGAAAATTCACAGCCCTTTTTCGAGGGCACTCTGGTTCAGATTCGGCTATTGTGTGACGATAAGCACTACATGCTGTCCAACGAAGCAGCCGCAAAAAGCGCAGCACCTTTTTTCTGACGAGGGAGACACCATGCACATCAATGTCAAAGAGCTGGTCGGCGAAAATGCCATGACGCTGGACGACGGCGATGCCATCTACGCGCGCATCCACGATCCGCTGACCCAAGGCGAGACGGTGGAACTCGATTTCGACGGCGTGCAGGTATTCGCTTCGCCCTTTTTCAACGCTGGCATCGGCCGCCTGCTGGGCGAGATGACGACGGATGCCCTCAACGCCCGTCTGAAGTTCGACCATCTGTCGGACTTCGGCGCCCGCGTTCTGCGCCGCGTTATCGAGAATGCCAAGGACTACTACGCGGCCCCCGCCGAGCAGCAGCGCGCGATTGATCGCATCGTGCACGACAACGCCGTCGCCGCCTGATGCCGCTGGTTGTCCGCGCCCAGATTGTCGATATACGGGCGGACACCCCGAAAGTTTCCGATGTTTTTCTCGTCGATACTAATGCCTGGTATTGGCTGTTTTACTCGCGGGCGTCGCAAACCCCCAACGGCCCACAGGCATACCAGCTCGCCGACTATCCCGCGTTCCTGAAAGCCGCCATCGGCGCGCAAGCCTCGCTGCATTGCTACGGCCTCACCTTCGCGGAACTGGCCCACAACATCGAAAAAGCCGAGCGAGAAATTTATGAGGCGCAGGTAGGCAAGGACGTCTACCCCAAGCCCTTCCGCCACGATTACCCCAACCAGCGCCGCAAGCTGGTATCCCTTATCTCCGACACCTGGGCCGACGTGCTCAGTGTGAGCGCGATGCTGGACCTCGACATGGATAACGAGTTCATGCGGTCGGCACTGACCCTGTTCCCCTCGGTTGGCCTCGATGGCTATGACTTGTTCATGGCCGAAGCGGCACTGAAAGCTGGCGTCACCCAGATCGTGACTGACGATGGCGACTACGCAACGGTTCAGGGTTTGACGATATTCACCGCTAATCAGCGGGTGATTCAGGCGGCTCGGGTGGCTGGCAAGCTGGTCACGAGGTAAGCATTTGCCGACAGTGGCACAAATGACGCTGTTTGTTGGTCTGGCAGCGGCTGAAAGTTGACCGGCGCCGTCGGATATAATCGGCGCCTTCCATTTTCGTTCCCGGGCCGCCTCCATGTTCGACCGTCTGCGTGAAGACATCGCCTGCGTTTTCCAGCGCGATCCCGCGGCGCGCACTCAGTGGGAGGTGCTGACCTGCTACCCCGGCCTGCATGCGCTGACGCTGCATCGCTTTGCCCACTGGCTGTGGGGGCATCGGCTGCGCTGGCTGGCGCGGCTCGCCTCGCATTTCACGCGCTGGTTTACCGGCATCGAAATTCATCCGGGTGCCACCATCGGCCGCCGCGTCTTCATCGACCATGGCATGGGCGTGGTCATCGGCGAGACCGCCGAGATCGGCGACGATTGCACGCTGTATCACGGCGTCACGCTGGGCGGCACTTCATGGAACCGGGGCAAGCGCCACCCGACGCTCGAGCGCGGCGTGGTGATCGGCGCCGGCGCCAAGGTGCTCGGTCCCATCATTCTGCGCACGGGTGCCAAGGTCGGCTCCAACGCCGTGGTGGTGCGCGAGGTGCCGGCCGGCGCCACGGCAGTGGGCATCCCGGCGCGCATCGTCGATGCCGGCGACGATGCGGCGCGGCAGGAGAAGGCCGAGAACCTCGGTTTCTCGGCCTATGCGGTGACCAAGGACGAGGGCGATCCCCTGGCCCTGGCGATCCACGGCCTGCTCGATCACGCGGTCGAGACCGACCGCCGCATCGCGGTATTGCTCGCTCATCTCGAGCGCTGCGGCGTGCCGCTCGCCGACGAGATGGCGACGGCCGACCAGTTCGATCCCAACTATCTCTCGAAAATAGTTGACTGATTTCGTCGGAATCATTAAAGTCGATAAAAACGCTCAGGTATTGATTGCCGCAGCGCCGACCCCAAGTGAAGGTGTAACTGGAAAGGACTGAAAAATGAGACTGACGACCAAGGGACGTTTTGCCGTGACGGCGATGATCGATCTGGCTCTGCGCCACCACGAAGGCCCGGTTACGCTGGCCGGCATCGCCCTGCGCCAGAAGATATCGCTGTCCTACCTCGAGCAGCTGTTCGGCAAACTGCGCCGCCACCAGCTGGTGACCAGCGTGCGCGGCCCCGGCGGCGGCTACTGCCTGGCCAAGGGCATGGAGAGCGTGTCGGTCGCCGACATCATCCGCGCCGTCGACGAACCGCTCGATGCCACCAATTGCGGCGGCAAGGGCGACTGCCATGGCGACGACCAGCCATGCATGACGCACAACCTGTGGACCAGCCTCAACCAGCGCATGTACGACTACCTGAGCTCGGTGCATCTGGCGCAGCTGGTGGACGAGCAGCGCAACCGGCCCGAGTGTGCCATGGCGGCCGCGCCGCACACCGCGCGTCGGCCGCGCCGCATGACCGTGGTGGCCACCGCCTTCTGATCGGCCTCCAAGCCGCCATGTTCCAGCCGACCTATCTCGATCACAACGCCACGACGCCGGTGCATCCGGCCGTGCTCGAGGCCATGCTGCCGTATTTCTCGCGGCTGCACGGCAACGCCTCGAGCCGGCACGAATACGGCCGCGCGGCGCGGCGGGCGATCGACGAGGCGCGTAGCCGCGTGGCTTTTGCCGCCGGCGCCCACCCGACCGAGGTGGTGTTCACCAGCGGCGGTTCGGAAGCGAACAACCTGTTCATCAAGGGCGCGGCCGCTGCCATGAAGCCTGGCACCGTCGCCGTTTCGGCCATCGAGCATCCCTGCGTGCGCGAACCGGCGAAGCAGCTCGCGCGTGCTGGCTGGCGGCTGCGCGAGATCGCGGTCGATGCCGATTGCCGTGTCGCCAGCGCCGACTTTTCCGCCGCGCTGGCCGAGCGGCCGGAGCTGATTTCGGTGATGCTGGCCAACAATGAAACCGGCGTGGTGCAGGACGTCGCCGCTTTTGCCGGGCAGGCGCGGTCGACTCATTCCTGGTTCCACACCGACGCCGTGCAGGCCTTCGGCAAGCTGCCGCTGAATTTTCGCGAACTCAACGGCCACGGCGTTCATGCCATGACGCTGTCGGCGCACAAGATCGGCGGCCCCAAGGGCGCCGGCGCGCTGATCCTCGACAAGCGTATCGAGTTGCAGCCCCTGATCGCCGGCGGCGGCCACGAGCGCGGCCTGCGCTCGGGAACCGAGAACGTGCCGGCCATCGTCGGCTTCGGCCTGGCCTGCGAACTGGCCACTCTGAGCCTCGCCGGGAAGGCGGCCCGCGTCGGCACGCTGCGCGATGCGCTGGAGCGCGATCTCACCGAACTCGGCGCCACCATCTTCGGCGCGGCCGCCCCGCGCCTGCCCAACACCGTTTATTTCGCGCTGCCCGACATCGACGGCGAGACGCTGGTCGCCAGACTCGACCGCGCCGGCTATGCGGTGGCCAGCGGCGCCGCCTGCTCCTCGGCCAACCCCGAAGCCTCGCACGTGTTGCTGGCGATGGGCGTGGATGCGTCGCTGGCGCGCGGCGCGGTGCGCGTCAGCCTCGGCTCCGACAGCACGGCCAGCGAGATGCGCGACTTCCTCGCCGCGCTGGCCGCGACTGCTCAACAACTGAATCGAATGTCCGCGCTGGCGCACTAGGCCAGCTGCGCTATTGATAACGGAGACACCCCGATGCTCAAGCTGCCCATCTACCTCGACTATTCCGCCACCACGCCGGTCGATCCGCGCGTCGCCGCCAGGATGATTCCCTGGCTGACCGAGCATTTCGGCAACCCGGCCTCGCGTTCCCATGCCTTCGGCTGGGAGGCCGAGAAGGCCGTCGAGGACGCGCGCGAGGAAGTGGCGAAGCTGGTCAATGCCGACCCCAAGGAAATCATCTGGACCTCGGGCGCGACCGAATCGAACAACCTCGCCATCAAGGGCGCCGCGCACTTCTACGCCGGTACTCGCGGCAAGCACATCGTCACCGTCGCCACCGAGCACAAGGCCGTGCTCGACACCTTCAAGGAACTCGAGCGCCAGGGCTTCGAGGCGACCTATCTGGAGCCGCGGGCCAACGGCCTGATCACGCTCGAACAGTTCAAGGCCGCGCTGCGCAAGGACACCGTGCTCGCCTCGGTGATGGCGGTTAACAACGAGATCGGCGTGATCCAGCCCATCGCCGAGCTCGGCGAGATCTGCCGCGAAGCCGGCGTGATCTTCCACGTCGACGCCGCCCAAGCCACCGGCAAGATGCCGCTCGATCTTTCCAAACTGAAGGTCGACCTGATGTCCTTCTGCGCGCACAAGACCTACGGCCCGAAGGGCATCGGCGCGCTCTACGTCCGGCGCAAGCCGCGCATCCGCCTGGAAGCGCAGATGCACGGCGGCGGCCACGAGCGCGGCATGCGTTCCGGCACGCTGCCCACGCACCAGATCGTCGGCATGGGCGAGTCGTTCCGCCTCGCCCGCGAGGAAATGGCCACCGAGAACGAGCGCATCCGCATGCTGCGCGACCGCCTGCTCAAGGGCGTGCAGGACATCGAGGAAACCTACGTCAATGGCGACATCGAGCAGCGCGTGCCGCATAATTTGAACATCAGCTTCAACTACGTCGAAGGCGAATCGCTGGTGATGGCGGTCAAGGACATCGCGGTGTCCTCCGGCTCCGCCTGCACCTCGGCCTCGCTCGAACCGTCCTACGTGCTGCGCGCGCTGGGCCGCTCCGACGAGCTGGCGCACAGCTCGATCCGCTTCTCCATCGGCCGCTTCACCACCGAGGAAGAGATCGACTACACCATCAAGCTGCTGCACGACAAGCTGGGCAAGCTGCGCGAGCTGTCGCCGCTGTGGGAAATGTACAAGGACGGCATCGACCTCAACTCCGTCCAATGGGCTGCGCATTGAGCCGACAAGTCGTCTCAATGCGCAGCCCTTCGGGCAAAATTAACGACCCACCCCCCATCCCCCGCCCAGCGGGCTGGGGCGACTAACCAGAGGTGAATCATGTCTTACAGCACCAAGGTCATCGACCACTACGAGAACCCGCGCAACGTCGGCTCCTTCGCCAAGGACGACCCCAGTGTCGCCACCGGCATGGTCGGCGCCCCGGCTTGCGGCGACGTGATGAAGCTGCAACTCAAGGTCGGCAAGGACGGCATCATCGAGGACGCCAAGTTCAAGACCTATGGCTGCGGTTCGGCCATCGCCTCCAGCTCGCTGGTCACCGAATGGGTCAAGGGCAAGACGCTGGATCAGGCGCTCGACATCAAGAACACCCAGATCGCCGAAGAACTGGCGCTGCCGCCAGTCAAGATCCACTGCTCGATCCTGGCCGAGGACGCCATCAAGGCGGCCGTCGCCGACTACAAGAAAAAGCACGGGGAGTAAACCGATGGCTGCCTGTTCCACCACCTCCCCCGAAGCCGCCGCCAAGGCCCAGGCCGCACCGGCCGGCTGGCAGGGCGTCGAGCGTTCGTTGCCGGTGACGCTCTCCGAAGCGGCCGCCAACCACATCGCCAAATTCATCGCCAAGCGCGGCAAGGGCATCGGCATCCGCCTCGGCGTGCGCACCTCGGGTTGCTCGGGCATGGCCTACAAGCTCGAGTTCGCCGACGCGCCCAATCCCGAGGACATCGAGTTCGTCAGCCACGGCGTCAAGGTGCTGGTCGATCCGAAGAGCCTGCCCTATCTGGCCGGCACCGAGCTCGACTACACCAAGGAAGGCCTCAGCGAAGGGTTCAAGTTCAACAACCCCAACGTCAAGGATGCCTGCGGCTGCGGCGAGAGCTTCAACGTCTGATGGATTTGAGCCAGGATCATTTCGCGCTGTTCGGTCTGCCGCGCCGCTTCGTCGTCGACACGGCCGAACTGGAACGGCTGTATCACGAGTTGCAGGGGCGCGTGCATCCGGACAAGTTCGCCCATGCCGGCGATGCCGACAAACGGCTGGCCATGCAGTGGGCGACGCAGGCCAACGAGGCCTATCTGACGCTCAAGTCGCCGCTCAAGCGCGCCCAGTACCTGATGCATTTGGCGGGCCACGATGCGCAGATCGAGCGCAACACCGCCATGCCGACCGACTTCCTGGTCGAGCAGATGGAATGGCGCGAGGCCGTGGCCGAGGCGCGCGACGTGGCCGATGTCGCCGAGCTCGGCCATCTGCACCACCGCATGCGCAAGGAAGTCTCGGCGCAGTACGACACGCTGCACCAGGCGCTCGATGTCGCGCCTGACTTTGCGCGCGCCGCCGAGCTGGTGCGCCAGCTGATGTTCCAGGAAAAACTGCTCCACGAAATCGACGACGCGCTCGAAGCGGTCGAAGCTTAAATACGATGGCACTACTTCAGATTGCCGAGCCCGGCGAATCCGCGGCTCCTCACGAACACCGTCTCGCCGTTGGCATCGACCTCGGCACCACCAATTCGCTGGTTGCCACCGTCAGGAGCGGCATGGCCGTCGTCCTCAGTGACGATCAGGGCCGCCCGCTGCTGCCCTCCGTCGTCCATTACGACGGCGCGGTGGTGGTCGGCTTCGAAGCGCAGGCGCGCCAGTCGCTCGACCCCAAGAACACCATCGTCTCGGTCAAGCGCTTCATGGGGCGCGGTCTCAAGGACATCGCCCATGTCGAGTCCATGCCCTACGACTTCGTGGAAGCCGAGGGCATGGTCAAACTGCGTACCGCCGCCGGCGTCAAGAGCCCGGTCGAGATCTCGGCCGACATCCTCAAGGCGTTGCGGGATCGCGCCGAGGGCTCGCTTGGAGGCCAGCTCACCGGCGCCGTGATCACCGTGCCGGCCTATTTCGACGATGCCCAGCGCCAGGCCACCAAGGACGCGGCGCGGCTGGCCGGTCTCAATGTCCTGCGCCTGCTCAACGAGCCGACGGCGGCGGCCATTGCCTACGGCCTCGATAATGCCTCCGAGGGCATTTTCGCCGTCTATGACCTCGGCGGCGGCACCTTCGACATCTCCATCCTCCAACTGTCCAAGGGCGTGTTCCAGGTGCTGGCCACCGGCGGCGATTCGGCTCTGGGCGGCGACGACTTCGATCAGCGCGTGTTCTGCTGGATCATCGAGCAGGCCAAGCTGGCGCCGCTGTCGCACCAGGACGCGCGCCTGCTGCTGACTCATGCGCGCGAAGCCAAGGAGTATCTGACCTCGCACGGCGAAGCGCCGATCACCGTCAAGCTGGGCGGCAGCGAATATGTCGATGTCAAGCTGACCACGGCGGTCTTCAGCGAGATCAGCAAGACCCTGGTGCGGAAGACGCTGACCCCGACGCGCAAGGCGTTGCGCGATGCCGGCCTGGTGCCCGAGGACATCAAGGGCGTGGTCATGGTCGGTGGTTCCACGCGCATGCCGCAGATCCAGCGCGCCGTGGCCGAGTATTTCGGCCGCGAGCCGCTTAACAATCTCGATCCCGACAAGGTGGTGGCGCTCGGCGCCGCGATCCAGGCCAACCTGCTGGCCGGCAACCGCGCCACCGGTGACGACTGGCTGCTGCTCGACGTGATTCCGCTCTCGCTCGGGCTGGAAACCATGGGCGGCCTGGTCGAGAAAGTCATTCCGCGCAATTCCACGATTCCCGCCGCGCGCGCCCAGGAATTCACCACCTTCAAGGACGGCCAGACGGCGATGGTCCTGCACGTGGTGCAGGGCGAGCGCGAACTGGTGTCGGACTGCCGCAGCCTGGCCCGCTTCGAACTGCGCGGCATTCCGCCGATGGTGGCGGGCGCCGCCCGCATCCGCGTCACCTTCCAGGTCGATGCCGACGGCCTGCTGTCGGTGAATGCGCGCGAGCAGACCACCGGGCACGAGGCCCATGTCGAGGTGAAGCCGTCCTACGGTCTCGGCGACGACGAAATCACCTCGATGCTCAGGGACAGCTTCAATCATGCCTCCGACGATGCCTTCCGTCGCGCGCTGCGCGAGGCGCAGGTCGAGGCACAGCGCCTGCTCGAGGCGGTGCAATCGGCGCTGAAGGAAGACGCCCACCTGCTGTCGACGCTGGAGGCGGCGCACGTCGAGAATCTGGTGGCGCGTCTGCAGGGCGTCATGATCGGCGACGACCGCCGCGCCATCGACGATGCCATGGACGCGCTCAACAAGGGCACGGGCGAATTCGCCGCCCGCCGCATGAACCAGGGCGTGCAGCGCGCGCTTTCCGGCAAGAAAGTTTCCGAGCTATGACTCAAATCATTGTCCTGCCCCATGTCGAACTCTGCCCTGAAGGCGCCGTCATCGAAGCGTCGGTCGGCCAGTCGATCTGCGACGTCCTGCTCGACAACGACATCGACATCGAGCACGCCTGCGAGAAGTCCTGCGCCTGCACCACCTGCCATGTCGTGATCCGCGAGGGCTTCAATTCGCTCGACGCGGCGGAAGAAATCGAGGAAGATCTGCTCGACAAGGCCTGGGGCCTGGAGCCGACATCGCGGCTGTCCTGCCAGGCCCTGGTCACGGGCACGCCGCTGGTGATCGAGATTCCGAAATACACCATCAACATGGCCAAGGAAGGAAAGAGATGACTGCCTTCCCCCCGCCCCCCTTCCACGGGAAGGGGGTGACGGATGTTCGCGGGCCTTGCCCGCTCCCGTTTGCTGACTTGTCGCCCCCTTGGGGCGGCCCTGCGGAGGCGACGAAAAAATGAAGTGGACCGACACCTTCGACATTGCCATCGAACTCGCCGAACGCCATCCCGAGGTCGATCCCAGGGCGGTGAATTTCGTCGACCTCATGCGCCTGGTGATGGCTCTGCCGGGCTTCGAGGAAGACGAACACCACTGCGGCGAGAAGAAACTCGAAGCCATCCAGATGGCTTGGATGGACGAAGCGGGGTAAGCATGCGCGCCTGGCCCGGCATTCTCGCAATCGTCGCCGCGGTCACCGCGACGACGGCGGTGGGGGCCGACCAGCCGGTCGGCATCACGGCCACCCTGCCGCATGTCGACGTCAGCCACGAGGGCAAACCCTTCCGCATCGGGCGCACAAGCTCAAGTGGTATCGCGGCGGCATGCAGTCGTGGAAGAGCCTGGGCCTGACGACCGTGCCGGTGCCGCGGAAGTGAGCGCAGCCGCGCTGATCGACACTCATTGCCACCTGGATGCCGCCGAGTTCGATGTCGATCGGGAAGCAGTAGTTAGGGCGGCGGCCAGCGCCGGCGTCACGGTGATGGTCGTTCCCGCCGTCGAGCGCGCCAACTTCGGCGCCGTCGCCAGCGTCTGCCGCGAATTCGCTGGTTGCATGGCGGCCTACGGCATCCACCCCATGGTCGTCGAGCGCGCCGTCGAGGCCGATCTCGATGCCTTGCGCGCGACGCTCGCGCGCGAGCCGGCCGTCGCCGTCGGCGAAATCGGCCTCGACCGCTACGTCGAGCCGCGCGATGACGCGCGGCAGGAATTCTTTTTCGTCGAGCAACTCAGGATCGCGCGCGACTTCGATCTGCCGGTGATCCTGCATGTACGCCGCGCCATCGACCCGATACTCAAGCAGTTGCGGCGCATCAAGGTGGCCGGCGGCATCGCCCATGCCTTCAACGGCAGCCGCCAGCAGGCCGACGAGCTCATCAAGCTCGGCTTCGCGCTCGGCTTCGGCGGCGCCATGACCTACCCGCGCGCCTTGCGTATCCGCGAACTGGCCGCCACGCTGCCGGCCGAGGCTATCGTGCTCGAAACCGACGCGCCCGACATTCCTCCGGCATGGCACGCCGGCGGCCGCAACGCGCCGGAGCAACTATCGCGCATCGCCGGCGAACTCGCCGCGCTGCGTGGCGTGGCGGTGGATGATGTCGCCGCCTTCACGGCGCGCAACGCCTGCCGTGTGCTGCCACGCCTGCCGCATTGAGACCTTTTTACCCCAACCCACCAAGGAGAAAAACAAGATGAGCACGACCGTCACCCTCAAAGGCAACCCCGTTCGCGTCGATGGCGACCTGCCGGCCACGGGTGGCCGCGCCCCCGACTTCAGCCTGACCAACGGCGAACTCGCCGATGTCTCGCTGAAGAACTTCGCCGGCAAGCGCAAGGTGCTGAACATCGTTCCGAGCCTCGATACGCCGACCTGCGCCATCTCCACCCGCAAGTTCAACGAGGCGGCCGCCGGGCTCGCCAACACCGTCGTGCTGGTGGTCTCCGCCGATCTGCCGTTCGCCGCCGGCCGCTTCTGCAGCACCGAAGGCCTCAAGAACGTCAGCCACCTGTCGACCTTCCGCCATCCCGAGTTCATGAAGGCCTGGGGCGTGGCCATCGCCGACGGCCCGCTGGCTGGCGTCACCGCGCGCGCCGTGGTGGTGCTCGACGAGAACGACCAGGTGCTGCACGCCGAGATGGTGGGCGAGATCGCCAACGAGCCGAACTACGATGCGGCGCTGAAGGCGCTGGGCTGAGAGTGCGCCCGTGCCGGGCGCACAAGAAAACGGCGCCTCAGCGGCGCCGTTTTTTCCGTGCGGCTCCCCGCTCAATCGAGCATGTGCGAGACCAGGCCGTCGGCGAGCTTGGGCTCGAACCAGGTTGACTTCGGTGGCATCACCTCGCCGGCGTCGGCCACCGCCATCAGATCTTCGAGGCTGGTCGGGTGGAGGGCGAAGGCGACGGCCATCTCGCCCGAGTCGACGCGGTGCTCGAGTTCCGCCAGGCCGCGGATGCCACCGACGAAGTCGATGCGCTTGTCGCGGCGCAGGTCCGTGATGCCGAGGATCGGGCCGAGCAGATGGTCGGAAAGCAGGCTGACATCGAGCCGCGCCACCGGGTCGGTCGGAATCAGCTCGGGCTTGATGGTGAGCTTGTGCCACTGCCCCGCGAGATACATGCCGAATTCACCGGGTCGCGAGGGTTGCACGCGCGCGGCGACCGGCTCGACCGCGAAGGCCGTGGCGAGCCGTGTCGCCAGCGCCGACTTTTCCAGGCCGTTGAGATCCTTGACCACGCGGTTGTAGTCGAGGATGCGCATCTCGCGGTGGGGGAAAATCACCGCCAGGAAGTAGTCGCTGCTCTTCTCGCCGCCGCTGCCAGCGGCACGACGGGCCGCCGCGATGCGCGAGGCCGCCGCCGAGCGGTGATGGCCGTCGGCGATGTAGAGCGCGGGCATGGCGTCGAAGGCGGCGGTGATCCTGGCGATCAGGGCCGGGTCGCGCACCGCCCATATCTGGTGGCGGATGCCGTCATCGGCGGTGACGTCGGCATCCGCCGTGCCCCGGTGGGTCTGGTCCAGCAGCGCATCGACCACCGGGTCGGACGGGTAGGCCAGCAGCACCGGGCCGGTCTGAGCGTTGAGGGCGTCAATCTGGCGCACACGGTCGTCTTCCTTGTCGGGGCGCGTGAATTCGTGCTTGCGGATGCGGTTGCTGTTGTAGGCCGCGACCGAGGCGGCGGCGACCAGGCCGGTCTGCTCGTGCGATCCCATGGTCAGGCGATAGGCGTAGTAGCAGTCGGTGTCGTCACGCTTGAGAACGCCGGCATCGAGCATGGTCTTGAGGTTGGCGGCGGCCTTGGCATAGACCTCGGGCGCGTGGGGGTCGGTCGCCGCCGGCAGGTCGATCTCGGGCTTTGAGATGTGCAGGAAGCTCCACGGCTTGCCCGCCGCGCGGGTACGGGCCTCGTCGGTGGACAGTACGTCGTAGGGCGGGGCGGCGACGTCGGCGGCGTGCCCCGGGGCCGGGCGCAATCCGCGAAAGGGCTTGATAAATGACATGAGCTTATTCCGTGGCGCGGCCGCTCAGCGGGCCGCGCAGCGCCTCGCGCGCATCGCGGATCATTTTTTCGGTGGTCGGCCAGTCGACGCAGGCATCGGTCACCGAGCAGCCGTATTTCAATTGCGACAGATCGGCGGGAATCGGCTGGTTGCCGGACTCGATGAAGCTCTCGACCATCAGGCCGACGATGGAGCGGTTGCCGAGGCGGATCTGGTTCACGCAATCGGTCATCACCAACGGCTGCAGTTCCGGATTCTTGTAGCTGTTGGCGTGCGAGCAGTCGATGACCATGTTCTGCGCCAGCTTGGCCTTGGCCAGCGCCTTTTCGGCGATGGCGACGGAGACCGTGTCGTAGTTGGGCCGACCGCCGCCGCCGCGCAGCACTAGGTGGCCATGGCGGTTGCCGCGCGTGCGCACCACCGCCGATCTGCCCTGCATGTTGATGCCGAGAAAGCTGTGCGGGCTCCCGGCCGAGACGATGGCATTGATGGCGGCGTCGAGCGAGCCGTCGGTGCCGTTCTTGAAGCCGACCGGCGTCGACAAACCCGACGACATCTCGCGATGGGTCTGCGACTCGGAGGTGCGGGCGCCGATGGCGGTCCAACTGATCAGGTCGCCGACATACTGCGGCGCAATTGGATCAAGAGCTTCAGTGCCGCAGGGCAGGCCGAGCTCGTTGATCGCCAGCAGGAACTCGCGCGCCTTCGACAGGCCCTCCTCGATGTGGAAGGAGTCGTCCATGCGCGGATCGTTGATGAAGCCCTTCCAGCCCGTCGCGGTGCGCGGCTTCTCGAAATAGACGCTCATCACCAGCAGCAGTGTGTCGCCGACTTCGTCCGACAGGGCCTTCAGGCGGCGCGCATAGTCGAGGCCGGCGACCGGATCGTGGATCGAGCAGGGGCCGATGACGATGAACAGGCGCGGGTCTTCGCGGTCGAGGATGCGGGCCAGCGCGCGGCGGCCCTCGATCACCGTCCGCGCCGCCTTCTCGGTCATGGGCAGACGGGCGTGGATATCCTCCGGCGTCGGCATCGGCGCGAAGGCTTCGATATTGAGATTTTCGGTTTGTTGCATGAAGGGCTTACCAGATGCGTTTGATGGAATAGGCTTCGATGCCGTCGTCGGATGTCACGATGGGTAGCTTCCTGTTGGCGGCCTGGGTGATCAGCAGGCGGTCGAAGGGATCGCTGTGATGCAGCGGCAGTGTCTCGACGCCGGCGACATCGTCCAGTTCGATGCTCATCAGGCGAAAGCCGTTGGACTCGACGTGCTGGTTCATGAAGCGGGCGACCGGGCTGGCCAGCTTGATCTTGCCCTGCTTCGATTTGATGGCGAGTTCCCAGGCGGTGACCAGACTGACCCAGATTTCGTTGCCGGGCTTGCGGATGAAGGACCGCGCCGCCGGCGACAGGTCGGTGCCGCCCGCGATCCAGAACAGGAAGGCATCGGTGTCCAGCAGCGCCGCCTTCACGGGTAGTCCCCGAAGCCTTCCGGAATGGCGTCGAAGTCCGGCGCGATGTAGAGAATCTGCCCCGCCGCCGATCCCGGCTTGCGCTCGGTCAATGGCGGCTGGATGGGCACCAATTTCAGCAGGGGCTTGTTGTCGCGGGCGATCACCACTTCCTCGCCCATCAGCGCGCGGCGCACGAGTTCGGAGAAATGGGCCTTGGCGTCGGCAATGTTGAACTGGCTCATGTTGGTCATCTTACATGACCAACATGGTGGGGGTCAAGTCTATCCCAAGGGATATTGCGTTTTCGGAGGCCGGCATGGCCCGCCACACACAAGCCACACCAGCCAGCGCTACATTGCCGTAGACCGGCAAAGGCAGACTTCGCCACACGATCCGCGGCGCACCTCGGCAGTTGGCAGGCGGCACATCCCTGGCCGTGATCGGCAAGAGCCTCGGCCACGTCTGCCATGCTTACCGCTGCCGGCATCAAGAAACCCGCCGAGGTGACACCGATCAAGCGGTGTGCTCGGCAGGCCAGTGCTGCCCGATAGTTTTGCATTGCGCTTGATGATAGAGTGCAGGCGTCATTACGAAATTTGCAGGAGACTCCCGCCATGAACATGGCTGGAAAGTTATTTGAAGAAGTGCGCACCCTGCCCGAGTTTGAGATGCGGGAGGTACTCGACTTCGTGGGTTTCCTGAAAACCCGGCACGGTATTCCCGTGCTGGCGGCATCCAACGATGCGGCTGCCGATTGGGACAAACTGCAATGCCATGCCCACGACCTGATGACCGATCCCGTCAAAGCGCCTGATCTGGCGCTGATGGATGAGGTACGGGGCAATATCTGCGCCGGCGTCACCTGGACCCGCGACGAGCTATACGACCGTGGTCTTCGCTGATACCAATATCGTTGTTTAACGCGATGTGCGACTTTCGAGAGTGAAAGCCGCCGTGTTGGAAGGAAGGCGGGCAAGGCCGTCGCCGCGGTGTGGGTTTGTCTGGAATCCACGCCACGGGGGAGACGGCCATGCCCATCGAGGGCTTTATCATTCGGGTGTATTGCGCGGCATGCGAAATCGTTGT
>JAUYFI010000056.1 GCA_030691075.1 Sulfurisoma sp.
GTCGCGGCCATTGCGGTAGGGCTTGACCGGGGCATCGGGTTCAAGGCGGGCGGCTTCTTCCGGGGTGACGATGAAACCGGCTCCATGCAGCTTGAAACCGGGTGAGCTGATGCCGCAGTTGGCCCGCAACGCCACCGCCCCCGCGACATTCGCCCCGATGCGCAAATCCGCGTGCAGCAGTCCGCGCTGCTCGCGTAATGTCACTTCCAGCCCTTCGCCGCCGCCATCGCGTTCGTCGCTGACAGTAATCAGGCTGCCTCTCGAACCCTCACCCCCGGCCCCTCCCCCGCTTGCGGGGGAGGGGAGAAAGCCGACCGTCATGGCGATGCGCACCGCCGCGCCGTCGCTGTTTTCCACCCAGGGATGGTCGGGGATGGCGAAGGCCAACGCCAGGCCACCGTCGAGCGCGGCTTGCACCACGCGGCGGTTGAAGGTCTGGCGCAGGCTGTTGGTGGTGATCAGGCCGAACTGCTGCGCCCTGCCCTGCCTGACCTGGTCCGCCGCATGCTGCCACCAGTACATCACCAGGTCGGCGCTTTCCGGCACGTCTGGCCAGGCGCGGCGCAGGGCTTCGGTGTAGCCGTCGCCCAATGCGTCGCGCATGCGCGCGGTGCCGATGAAGGGCGGGTTGCCGACGATGAATTCGGCCTCCGGCCAGATGGCTTGGCGGGGATTGGCGTAGCGCCATAAGGGCACGCGAGCGGCTTCATCCGGCACCTGCTCGCCAGTGACCGGGTGGGGCTTGCGGCTCACGCCGTCCCAGCGCGAAAGCGCCTGCCCGGCGTCGTCCAGCGCGGGCGTGCGTTCATCCCAGTCGAGCACGGCATCGCGGCATTCGATGTTGTGAAAATCGCGCAGCACCGGTTCGGACGGCAGGCTGGCCCCCCTGGTGCGAAAATGCCATTGCAGGTGGCCGATCCATAGCACCAGTTCGGCGATGGCGGCGGCGCGGGGGTTGAGCTCCAGGCCAAGAAACTGGTGCGGATCGACCGTCAGCCCTTCGGCGTCGAGGCTGCCGGAAGCGCCGAGGTCTTGCAGCAGGTCGAGCACTTCGCCTTCCAGCCGCTTCATGTGTTCCATGGTGACGTATAAAAAGTTGCCCGAGCCGCAGGCGGGATCGAGCACGCGGGTGGAGCACAACCGATAGTGGAAGGCGCGCACCGCCTGCTGCGCTTCGTTATGCTTGCCTTCACGGTCGAGCAGCAGGGCGGCGGCCTGCACGTTGGCCCAGTCGGCGCGCAGCGGGTCCATCACGGTGGGCAGCACCAGCCGCTCGACATAAGCGCGCGGGGTGTAGTGCGCGCCGAGGCTGTGACGCTCGCTGGGGTCAAGGGCGCGTTCCAGCAGAGTGCCGAATATGGCCGGCTCCACCAGGGTCCAGTCGGCATGCGCGGCGCGCAACAGCAGCGCGATTTGTTCGCGGGTGAGAGGCAGGACTACCGGGTCCTTGAAGAATTTGCCGTTGAAGCGCAGCAGCTTGGCGCGCAGGGCAACCGAGAAACCGCCGCTGTCCATCTTCTGCCACAGTTCGCCCACCATGCCCTCGAACTGTTCCGGGGTATCAGCCAGCGTTTCCAGCAGCGCGGTGAAGCTGCCCTTGCCGTCGTGCCGCGGCAGCAGGGCGACATCCTCGGCAAACAGGGTGAACAGGCTGCGGGTGAGGAAACCGGCCACGGCGTGGGTGTCGTGCCCGGCCTGTTCGAGCGATTTGGCGAGCACGGCGAGATCGGCGGAAATGGCGCGCGTGACCCTGGCGGAGATGCGGGTGGGGTCGAGCGCCATCGGGTCGAGCCAGACTTGGTGCAGCCGTTCGCGGATCGCAGGGTCTGCCAGATCGGTGATGCGTATGCGATGGCTGCCGGGGTCGGGGTACGGCAGATAGGCGCCGCCGGTGCGGCTGAATTCGCTGTACAGCTCGATGACATCACCCACATCGACGACGATGAGGAACGGCGGGCGGCTTTCTTCTACGGCCAAGTTGCGGGCGTAGTTCAGCGCCTGGCCGTGGGCGCCGCGCAGGGCGATCTTGGCGCCCTGGCTGGCGCGGTTGATCTGCACGCTCTTGGCTTCCAGCACGAAGCTGCCGCGCCGGTAGCAGTCGATGAAGCGGTTGGCTGCACGGGCGTCGGGGTCGTGCTCTTTCAGATGGCGCTCGAAAACGTAGCTGTTGTCGCCATGCGTCTGTCCCGCCGGCTCGGGACGCGGCAGATCGAGCAGTTCGCACAGCTCGATGATGAACAGCTGGTAGTTGGAGCGCTCGCTGCCGGAGATGCCGTTCCAGCGGGCGATGAAAATTTCGGGGGAGGAGGGCATGGGTAGGCTTTGCTGATGGGTTTTTAATTTATCTTGCTTAATTTAACAGTTCACGCATACAAGTGGCATTTCCCGTAGGTCGGGATTCATCCCGACAACAGCCGTGCTGGATATCGGACTGAAGTCCGACCTACAAAGGGCTCGTCGTGCGGAGACAGCGGACGGCTATTCTTCCATTGACGCCTGATTCGGGAACAGCACTTCGGCAAAGCCGAACTGCCGCATGTCGGCAATGCGCATCGGGTAGAGGATGCCATTCAGATGATCGCATTCGTGCTGCACCACCCGGGCATGGAAGTCAGA
>JAUYFI010000057.1 GCA_030691075.1 Sulfurisoma sp.
GTTGTACTTGCCCCATTCGGCGGCGAGCGCGCGCACGAAATTCACGTCGGCGCCCTTGCTGGCGTTGTAGGCAATGGTGCCCATCTCGGGCGGGTTGCCGCGCAGGCCGGCGATCGAGGCGGTGACGATGACCTTGCCCGAGCGCTGTGGAATGAAGGCGCGCTTGCCGACCTCCTGGGTCAGGAAGAACATGCCATTGACGTTGAGGTTGATGACCTTCATCCATGCATCGGCGGGATAGTCCTCGGCCGGCGCGCCCCAGGTGGCGCCGGCGTTGTTCAGCAGGATGTCGATCCTGCCGTAGTGCTCCAGCACCTTGTCGACGAGGCTGGGGATCTGGTCGAACTTCGACAGGTCGCTGGCGACGGCGAGCACCTCGATGCCCTGCTTTTCGAGGTGAGTTTTTGCTTCGGCCAGTTCGTCGGCCTTGCGCGCCGTGATCGCGAGTTTCGCGCCCATTTCGCCGAGCGCCTCGGCCATCTGCAGGCCCAGGCCGCGCGAGCCGCCGGTGATGATGGCGACCTTGCCGGTCAGATCGAATAACTGTTTGACGCTCATGAAGCAAGCTCCTTTACTTGGAAAACGAATTCAAACTCTTTCGACACAGAGGACGCAGAGACGCAGAGGACGCAGAGTATGTTGGCGGCAAAGTAACTCTCCAGATTTTCTCTGCGCCTCTGCGCCCTCTGCGTTGAAAGCGGTTTTGTTCACACCACCTCGAACAGGCCGGCGGCGCCCTGGCCACCGCCGATGCACATGGTGACGACGACCAGCTTCGCCTTGCGCCGCTTGCCCTCGATCAGCGCATGGCCGACCAGGCGGGCGCCGGAAACGCCGTAGGGGTGACCCACGGCAATCGCGCCGCCATTGACGTTGAGTCGATCCAGCGGGATACCCAGCGTGTCGGCGCAGTAGAGCACCTGCACGGCGAAGGCCTCGTTGAGTTCCCAGAGGTCGATGTCCGCCACCGTCAGGCCGGCCTTCTTCAGCAGCTTGGGTACGGCGAACACCGGGCCGATGCCCATCTCGTCGGGCTCGCAACCGGCCACCGCAAAGCCGCGGAAAATGCCCAGCGGCTGGAGACCTTTTTGTTCAGCGACTTTGGCGTTCATCACCACCGCGGCCGAGGAGCCATCCGAGAACTGGCTGGCGTTGCCGGCGGTGATGACGCCGCCGGGCATCGCGGAACGAATCTTCGAAACGCCTTCCAGCGTCGTGTCGGGGCGGATGCCCTCGTCGGCGGCGATGGTGACTTCGCGCGTCGTCAGCGCGCCGGTGGCCTTGTCGGCGACGCCCATGGTGACGGTCATCGGCACGATCTCGTCGTTGAACTTGCCCGCGGCCTGACCCGCCGCCGCGCGCAACTGGCTGTTCACGCCGTACTCGTCCTGGCGATCCTTGCCGACCTTGTAGCGCTTGGCGACCTGTTCGGCGGTCTGCAGCATGCTCCAGTAGACCTCCGGCTTGAGCTTGAGCATGGCCGGATCGGCGATCATGTGGCGGTTCATTTCCTGCTGCACGCAGGAAATGTTCTCGACGCCGCCGGCCACAAAAATGTCGCCCTCGCCGGCGATGATGCGCTGGGCCGCCATGGCGATGGTCTGCAGGCCCGAGGAGCAGAAGCGGTTGATGGTGGCGCCCGGCACGGTCACCGGCAGGCCGGCGGCCAGTGCGATCTGGCGCGCGATGTTGGCGCCGGTGGCTCCTTCCGGTGTGGCGCAGCCCATCAGTACATCCTCGACCTCGGCCGGGTCGAGCCCGGCGCGGGCCACGGCATGCTTCACGGAATGGCCGCCGAGGGTGGCGCCATGGGTCATGTTGAAGGCGCCCTTCCAGGACTTGGCGAGTCCGGTGCGGGCGGTGGATACGATAACGGCATCAGTCATGTGATTCTCCAGAATTCGGTTCGGCTGCTTCAGGCCTGGGTAAGAGACTTTCCTTCGGCGACACGCCTGGCGATCAGCGGCGCCGGCTCCCAGAAGCTGTCGCCGGAGCTGGCGGCGAACTCCTGCATGCTCCGCGCGACGTTGTAGAGGCCCACCTCATCGGCATACAGCATCGGGCCGCCGCGATGCAGCGGGAAGCCGTAACCGGTCAGATAGATCATGTCGATGTCGGAAGCGCGGGCGGCGATGCCGTCCTCGAGGATGCGCGCTCCTTCGTTCACCAGCGCGTAGATGCAGCGTGCCACGATTTCGGCATCGGAGATCTTGCGCGGCGTGAGGCCCAGTTCCCTGCGGTACTCCTCCAGCATCTTTTCGACTTCGGGATCGGGAATCGCGAGGCGAGAGCCGGCCTGGTAGAGGTACCAGCCCTTGCCGGTCTTCTGGCCGTAGCGGCCCTGCTCGCAGAGGCGGTCGGCGAACCTGGCGTAGCGGATGGAGGGCTTCTCGACATAGCGGCGCTTGCGGATCGCCCAGCCGATGTCGTTGCCGGCCAGGTCGCCCATGCGGAAGGGCCCCATGGCCATGCCCCATTTTTCCATGGCCTGGTCCACCTGCCAGGGCGTGGCGCCTTCCTCGAGCAGGAAGCCGGCGACGCGGCCGTAATGCTCGATCATGCGGTTGCCGATGAAGCCGTCGCAGACGCCCGACACCACGGCGGTCTTCCTGATCTTCTTCGCCACCTGCATCACGGTGGCCATGACGTCCTTGGCCGTCGCCGCGCCGCGCACCACTTCGAGCAGCTTCATGACGTTGGCCGGGCTGAAGAAGTGCATGCCGACCACGTCCTGCGGGCGCCTGGTGAAATTCGCGATCTTGTTCACGTCGAGCGTCGAGGTGTTGGAGGCGAGGATCGCGCCGGGCTTGGCGATCTCATCAAGCTTCCTGAACACGGCTTCCTTGACCCCGATTTCCTCGAACACGGCCTCGATGATCAGGTCGGCATCCCTGAAATCGTCATAGGACAGCGTGCCGCTCAGCATGCCCATGCGCTGGTCGAGTTTTTCCTGGCTCAGCTTGCCCTTCTTCATGGAGTTCTCGTAGTTTCTGCGGATCGTGGCGATGCCCTTGTCCAGCGCTTCCTGCTTCATTTCGAGCAGGGTGACCGGGATGCCCGCATTGAGGAAGTTCATGGCGATGCCGCCGCCCATGGTGCCGGCGCCGATCACGCCGACGCGGCCGATCTTGCGTGTCGGCGTACCGTCGGGCACATCGGGAATCTTCGATGCGGCGCGTTCGCCGGTGAAGGCGTGGCGCAGCGCCCGCGATTCCGGCGTGCCCATCAGTTCGATGAAGTAGCTGCGCTCGATCTTCATGCCTTCGTCGAAGGGCTTGGTCAGCGCCGCCTGCACGGCGTCGATGCACTTGAAGGGAGCGGGGAAGGGACCGGCGACGCCCTTGACCATGTTGCGCGAGAACTGGAAGAAGGCTTCCTGGTTCGGGGTGTCGATCTTGATGTCGCGGATGCGCTTCAGCAGCCGCTTTTCAGCGACCACCTTGCCGGCGAAGGCCAGCGCACCGGCGAGCAGCTCGCCCTCGATGAACTCGTCGAACAGCGGCGTACCCTTGAACTTTTCGGCAGGAACCGGGTTGCCGGAAAGGATCAGGTTCAGCGCGGCCTCGACGCCGATAATGCGCGGCATGCGCTGGGTACCGCCGGCGCCGGGCAGAAGCCCCAGCTTGATTTCCGGCAGGGCGATCGAAGCATTGGCCACGGCGACGCGGAAGTGGGCGCCCAGCGCGAGTTCGAGACCGCCTCCCATGCAGACGCCGCCGACCGCCGCCACGACCGGCTTGGGACAGGCTTCGACGATGCGGATCACGGTCAGCAGGTTGGGTTCGGCGTAGGACTTCGGCGAGCCGAATTCGCGGATATCGGCGCCGCCCGAGAAGGCCCGGTCGGAACCGATCAGGACCACGGCCTTGACGGCGGGATCGGCCGCAGCCTTGTCGATACCGGCAACGATGCCGCAGCGCAGGTCGTAGCCGAGTCCATTGACCGGCGGGTTGTCGAGGGTGATGACGGCGGTGCTGCCGTGCATTTCATAGTTGGCGCTGCTCATGCTTGCTCCTGACCCGGTCGACCCGGAAGTGAAGGCCGCCTGTCGGCGCGGGCGGCGAAACACGGTGGCTATATGGAATTCCGCTAAGCAGAACACCGTTCTGTATTTGGCAGGCGATGATACAAACAGCGCAAAGGGCTGTAAACGACTATTTCAGGTCAGTCGCTTTAGCCGACCGCTGCTTCGCCACCATCCGACGCTTCCGCTGCCAGCATCGCTACTCGGCTCTGCGGGCTTTCCAGGCTGATGCGGCCGAGTTTGCCGTTGCGATAATCGGTGAGCAGAACCATCGCGGCCTTTTCCAGATCCAGCTCGCCGCCGCGACGGCCCTTGACGATGCAACCGCGCTTCTTCGCTACCGCCTCGACGACGCCGATGCCGTCCATGCCGTCGATGACGAGGCCATAACGTTCGGCGAGCATGGCCGGGTAGCGTTGCAGCAGCAGCCCGGCGAGAAAGGTCGCCACTTCCGAATCGATCACGGCATTGCGGCCGATGGCATGGCTCGCGGCCAGCATGAAGCCGTCGCTGTCGTGCCTGATCTTGGGCCACATCAGGCCCGGCGTGTCGGTAATGCTCATCGTCGGGCCGAGGTCGATGCACATCTGCGACTTGGTCACCGCCGGCTCGTCGCCGACGGCGGCCACCCGGCGCTTGAGCAGCGCATTCATCAGGGTCGATTTGCCGACGTTGGGGATGCCCATGATCAGCATGCGCAGCGGCTTGATGCCGTCGTTGCGGTGGGGCGCCAGGCCTTTGCACAGGCCGGGCACGCGCGCCGCCTCGCCCGGTTTCTTGCTCGATATGGCCACCGCCTTGACCCCCGGCTGGCTGTTGTAGAAATCCAGCCAGGCCTCGGTCACTACCGGGTCGGCCAGATCGGCCTTGTTCAGCAGTTTGAGGCAGGGGCGCTGGCGGTGCAGGCGCAACTCGCGAATCATCGGGTTGCTGCTCGCCTCGGGCAGGCGTGCGTCGCATACCTCGATCACCACGTCGGTCAGCGCCATGGTCTCGGCGGCCTGTCTGCGGGCCGAGGTCATATGGCCGGGGAACCACTGTATGGTCATGGAATATTTTGCAAGCGGGAGGAGTCAGTTCGGCGCGTCGACGGCGACGATGCGGATTTCTTCATCCGCGAGGCGCACGATCTGGCCCGGTCGCAGTTTGCGCCGGGTGCGGGTTTCGATTTCGCCGTCCACCGCCACGGCGCCAGCGGCCACCAGCGCCTTGGCAGCGCCACCCGAAGACGCCAGGCCCAGCAGTTTGAGGAGCAAGTTCAGTTCGATGAACTCGCCCCGAAGTTGAAAGTGGTGAATGGTCAAGAAGTCCTCCGGTGCCGCGGATTATAGTCGCCGCAGTCTTCCTGCCGCGTCCGGGCGTCCGTTCTCACTCCAAGAAGTCACAGACGGGTTGAGTTCCCTATCGAATAGTTGTACGGGGATTGAACACACGCTATACTGAAATCCGCCAAATTTTCGAGGTGACATCATGCTCGCTTCCTCCAAGACCCAGCGTGTCGATTTACGCATCTCTCCTGCCGCCAAGCAGATGATTCAGGCTGCGGCCCAAGCGCAAGACAAGACGGTCAGCGAATTTTTGCTCGACAGCGGCTTGGCCTCTGCTGCCGAGACGCTGGCTGACCGTCGCTTGTTCATTCTGGATGATGCCCTGTGGGCGGAATTCGAGGCCGCGCTGAACGCTCCACCTCGCGCACGACCACGCCTCGCCCGCTTGATGAAAACCGGCAAGTAGCAGTTCGTGGCGACGAAAAAAGGCGATTGGCTTGTTCGGAAGCTCGATCGATCCGATGGAGTCGAGTCTTTCGACTGTGGACACGAAGCCATCAATCGCTACATTGCTCGTTTTGCGCTAACCAACCAGTCGGCCGGCAGCGCTCAAACCTACGTGGCGGTCACCGCCGAAAGAGTCGTCGGCTATTACAGTCTGGCGGTGGGCGCTGTGGCGCACGCGGAAGCGCCACCCCGTATCGTCAAGGGATTGGCCCGCCATCCCATACCCGTAATGCTGCTGGCCAGACTTGCTGTCGACAACGCGGTCAAGGGCAAAGGCCTGGGCGCCGCCCTACTTCATGACGCGCTTGCCAGAACCCTCCAGGCGGCGGATATCGCCGGCATCCGTGCCGTAATCGTCCATGCCAAGGACGACGATGCCCGGCGTTTCTACGAGCATTTTAATTTTGATCCCAGTCCCACTGATTCCTATCATCTTTACCTGCTGATCAAGGACCTGCGAAAAGCAGCAAATTAGGCGACGGACCACGGCGATCAGGGGCCGGGTTCGCATTGATTCCCATAACCAAGCCATCACGCGTCGCCCTGATTGGTGACCGCGTCATACACCAGGCGCGCCGCGACGGCATCTTCGACGGCCTGACCGAGCGCCTTGAAGATGACCGTGACCCCGGCCGGAACCTTTACCTTGCCTGCCAGCACCTCGCCGATTTCGCACTGCACGCGGGCGCCGGAGAGGATCACGTCGCCCGACTCGGTCTCGGCCGCGAGGCGGTGGTCGACGATCAGGTAGTTGGTCATCGCCGCATCGTCCAGTTCGCGCCATCCGGGGCGCGGGGCGCCCACCGCATGAACCAGGGCGCCGGGCTTGAGCCAGCGGCCCATCAGCACCGGGCTGCTGGCATTGGTGACCGTCACCACGATGTCGGCATCGCGCACCGCGCTTTCCGCGTCGGGGCTGGCGCTGCCGTCGATGTCGGCGGCGCAGCGTTCGGCATTGGCGCGGGTCGGGCTCCAGACGCGGATATCGCTGAGGGGCACCACGGCGCTCAGGGCCAGCGCGTGGCTGCGGGCCAGGGCGCCGGAGCCGAGTATGGCGAGGCGTTTGGGCTGGCTGTCGCGCAGCACCCGGGTAGCCACGGCCGAGACGGCGGCGGTGCGCAGTTCGGTCAGCCAGGTGGCGTCCATCACCGCCAGCGGGACGCCGGTGACCGGATCGAGCAGCAGCAGCGTGGCGATCATGGTCGGCAGTCCGCGCGCGGCGTTGCCCGGGATCTGGGTGATCAGCTTGGTCGCCAGCGCGCTGCCGGCCGCTGCCGGCTTGACGAAGAGCAGGCTGCCGGGGCCGGGCAGTTCCATCACGGTGCGCAGCGGCTGCACCACGCGGCCGGCGGAAAGATCGATCAGTGCCTGTTCGATGGCCGGCAGCAAGGCGTCGAGCGAGAGATGCCGGCGCACGGCGTCGTTGTCCAGCAGCAGGGGAAGGTCGCATGCAACGTTTGCGATTGGGGGGCGGATCATGGCGGGGATCGGGGATCGACTGGGCCCGCCATCCTACCGCGCCGGCGCCGGATGCATTAGGATGCGCATCTGGAAACCTGTCTGGCGGAGAACCCCATGAAAAAACTGTCGCTTGAACTGCATGCAGAGCTTGAAATTCCGGATGATTGGGAACTGGTCGAGCATTCTTCCGGCATCTTTGTGCTCAAGATCGGCGACCGCTTTGTCGATTTCGACATCACGCCGCTGGTCACCAAATCCACCGCGCCGGACGCAACCTGGAGCGACGAAGACGAGAAGTTCACCGACGATATTCTCGACATGGTGACCGGGCTCGACTCGAAAATGGAGATCACCTACCTCCAGTGATCAATGCAGCAACTCATCCCGGGAGCAATGCCATGCGTATAGTTATGCCACTGTTGTGTCTGCTGCTGTCGCTGCCGGCGCAGGCCGCGGCCGATCCAAAACTGGGCAAGCCGCTGCATGACAAGCAGTGCGTCGCCTGCCACGTCAAGCTGCTGGGCGGCGACGGCTCCGCCATGTACACGCGCAAGCCGCGCCTGATCAACAATGCCGTTGCGCTGGGACAGCGCGTCGCCGTCTGCAGCGCGCAGACCAATGCCGGCTGGTTTGCCGAAGACGAGGCCCACGTCGCGGCCTGGCTGAACCAGACCTACTACAAGTTCAAGTAGGGGGTTACCGCCGCGGCGTCGTGCCGGGCGCTGCGCTTTATCCCGGTCGGGACAGACCGCAACCAAAACGGCTTCCGGCGGCCATGCCGCGCTGCCGACGAATCCCGCTTGCCGGTCTGCCTCATGCTGACCCCCATAGCTACTCAAGCAGCAGGCGCCACGACCAATACACCGCTATGCCCATTTGCACGGCAAAGGCAAGGAATCGAACGGTCACGGCGGCGACGGAAAGCGAAGCCAGATGGACGGTCGATTGAAGGATGCGAACTGCCAGAAGTACGAGAGCCAGTCCGTCCGTGACAGCCTCCCGGTTAGTGCAAGAACTGTTGGAGAAGACATGACCGACTCCCTCGGGTGTGGAACGACTGTGCTGGCTTGCGAGTATGCAAGGGCCTGGATGCGAGTTGGGCCCTTGGCACGAGGGCTGTTCGTGAGGGCCGAACGATGACGCTGATCCGTCAACGGAGGCGGGCGAAGTCCGCTGGAGTTGGGCGGCTCGAGCGTCTGGTCAGGGGCCATTGCTGCTATGCCGCGGCCAGCAAGCAGCGGAACGTCGCCCCGACCCGGTAGCTGCCGTCAGTTTGACGGAACGGCACCAGGGCCCTCGCGTGCGCGTCGTTGACCTCTTCCTCGGTTGAGTTCTCGATGGCGCGAACTGCAACGCCCGACGAGCGGAGCCCACGCAGCGCAGTCTGAAGATCAGGGTATCGCCACGGAGAATCAACGTCGAATACCTCAATGGGTTTGAGGCCTGCTCCCTCGGCGAACACGCGAATCGCCCCTTCGCCGGAGAGGGCGAACGGGCCCGGGGTCCCTGGTGGAGGTGAAGGAAGCAACGGTCGCAAGGCCGCAAGCAATGACGCCGCCTCCATTCCTTCTGGCGTGCCCCAGGTCATGATCAGGACGTGCGCACCCGGCCGTAGCCTTGCCCGTTCAAAGGCAGCTACGAAAACGGACCGGCACATTTGCTCTTGCACTTCCGCCCAATCCTCGGCGCGGGCCCCCCACAAGGCGGCATTGATTTCGGCGGTTCGGGGCTCTTCTTCAGTAGCCATTGATATCTCCTCTTGCGCGACTATGCGGCATGCCTGCCACCGCTATTTGGTGCAGGAATTGGCAGCTCTTTGGCCTTGAGTGCGGCGATCGTGGACTTCAAAGCGTCCTTCCCATTCGTGAGCGCCTCCTCGACTGTTTCGCCATCAGAGAGGCACTCGGAGAAGTCAGGGCAAGAAATCAGGAAACCGCCGCCTTCCTCGGCCGAAAGCGGGCGAATCTCAAACGGGTAGTCAATTCGTTTCCCCATGGTTCATGCTCCTTCAACGAGTTCCAAGAACTTTCTGACGTAGATTGGTTTGATAGGACGGCGGGCCGGAACGGGAAGCGTCTTGCCATCATCGCGCAGCGTCCGTGTTGATGGATGGTGGGCCTCACATGGCAACAGAACTCACAAGCGATCACCATATTCTCTAACGGCAATGGCAAGTGCAGCATCCAGCCATCGAGCAAACGCGGCCTCAATGTCTTGAATGTTGGTGTTGTAGGTGAATACCAATGGTTCGAGTGAGCAGACGAAGAAGTTTTCTGAGGCGGACTGCCTATCCTCGGAATCCTCGAATGATTCCAAAGTCGCGAACGCCGTGGCTTCCATGATTCCGGACAACTCTCGGCCGACGTGATGAAAAGAGGTGACGAACACGAGCCGCTCTCGCTCAGCCCGCATTGATGCCTTTACGAAATAATGGTCTTCAGAAAAATTCGCAAACTTTCCTGCTTCTTTCGCGGATGCCACAACTTCGTACTTGTACCAGTGCGAAGTGTTGTGATCTTGACCGCCGTCCAAAATGCGAATTTCAGGTTCTGCTACCGCGGAGACAGCGATTCGCAATTGGTTGAATGCGACTGTAAGGCCAGCATGTGCTCTTGACCGAAGTTCCATTGCAACAGCGTTAACGCCTCTAAGCTCGGCAAAACGCTCGAGGCGACGCTTCCCAAACTTATCCGCCAGTCCGGCAATGACGGCGGTTGTGAGATTCCGCTGTTCGGATATCTCCTTGTCCGCATCCACGCTCAGTGCCTGCAAGATCGCAGAACGTTCCAGACGACCGAAAAGAGAGGCCAAAGGCGAAAGATCTTTTGTGTCAGCAAGTTCCAGCGCTGTAATGTATTCAACACGTAGATCGCGATCCACAACCAACGGCAAGAGCTCTGCGCCCAACAAGATCAGAGTCGTCAGTGCCCTGGCTAGACGGCCATTTCCATCCTGGTATGGGTGGATTTGAGTGAACCGATGGTGAAACCATGCGGCAACTATGATGGGGTCTTCTGCTTTGTATTCGGCAAGCCAAGTCAGAAGGTTGTCAATTTCCGAGTCGACGTGGACGGGTGGACAGTATTCGTGGATGGCACCATCGCCTCGCCTGGGATTATTAGGATGCTCTTTAAATTTTCCCTTCAACAGAGAAATTTCTAGCCGATTCCCAAATTGGTCGATTGCGGTTGTCGTGTCTTGGTGACGCGTCAGAATCGCATGTAATTCGTGAATTACCGACTTTGTGAATGGGCGGCTGTTGGCAACACAATCCATGACCAGTTGAATTGCCGCCTCCTGGTCACGGAGAATGTCGATCAATCTCGATGGCTCAATGTCTGTGCTTGACCGAGAAACGATATCTTCGACAAATCCGGCAGCTACCAATGCTTCCGTGGTTCCTCGGTCGAGGTCGTAGAGTCTTTCGAGAATACCTGTCTCTACACTCAACCTACGAACAAGTCGCTGGATAAATTCGCGGAGGTTAACTTCGCTGGATTGTTGGAGGCGAGCTTTCGATGCGCGCCATGAGTCATAGAGCGGACGCATTGCTACTGGGTCCATTGCCCGGTCTTTGTCGGACAATGGCTCAATTGGGGTCCAGACGTAATCTGTCATTTCAAGTTCCAAAAGTGAAAGTGTGCCACGGCTTCAACTGTGAGGCCCAACGTTCATAGTCAGGACCGCTACCGGCGCTTGTCGAGTCTGCCGTGGCGACCTGCGGGTGGGCCGGGCGAGGGGCAGGATGTGGCTCCGGCATGTAGCCTGCGCATCGGATGGGCTACCCAAAATGGATTAGACGATTTATTCGGCATTTTGGCAAGCGGCGTTCGCGCGGTATGGAATCGCCGTCAGCCTGCCCTGTATGCCGGCTTCAGCGCAACGGCGCGTTGCTGCGACGGCTTGCGGGTGGCTGCGAGCGGTCGGCGTCCATCAGGCTGCGGATGCGCGCGGCCACTCCCTGCGCCGGAGCGTTGCTGGCGAACTTGACGAGGAAGCGTCCGTCGGGGTCCAGCAGATACATGCCGGTTGAATGGTCCATGGTGTAAACCTCCGGTGGAGCGCCGGGCTCCCGCACCTTCTCGTAACGCACCCTGAATGTGTCCGCCGCCCGCCGGATCAGTTCGGGGGCGCCGGTCAAGCCGAGGATGCGCGGGTCGAAGGCCGTGGTGTATTCGCGCAGCACGGGGCCGGTATCGCGCTCCGGGTCGACCGAAATGAAGATCGGCTGCAGGCGCTCGGCCTTGTCACCCAGGGCCTCCAGGATATTCCTGAAGCCGAGCAGGGCGGTCGGGCAGACATCCGGGCAGGAGATGAAGCCGAAGATGACGAGCTGGAAGCGGCCGCGAAAATCTTCTTGCGTCACCGCCCGGCCGCGATGATCCTGCAACAGGTAGCGCGGAGCCAGGTCCGGGGTTTCCGCCGGCTGCTCCGTATGCTTGGGCACGGCGGCGACGGTTTGGCCGAAGGCCGGAACTGCGCAGCAAAACGCCAGGCACAGGGCGGAGGCGAGCAAGGACCGCATGGCTGCTCGGCTAGTTCGACGCCGGCTGGGCGGCCGGCAGTGCCGTCCGCAGCCGTTGCGCGACCTCGGCTATCCTGCCGGCCAGGGTTTTCGCCTCGGGGCAGGCGCCGGATGCACGGGTCTGGGCGAGGTAGCCTTCCTGCGTGGTTTCTTCATAGGCCGCGCCGAATCGTTGCGTCTTCGGTGCATGGGTAAGCATCAGCAGCCTGGCGTGGGCGGCGGCGTCCTTGTCGGCGCAGGCCAGGGCCTGTCCGTTGAGGGCGCCGAGCTGCTTGACTGCGGCGAGACCGGCTTCGGCATCTTCGCCGAAGGCGGGCAGCGATGCGGACAGGCTCAGGACGAGGATCAGGGGTGCAAGCTGTTTCAAGGATTTCCCCTCATGGGTGTGGCGGGTTTTGAAGGCGCGATTGTAGGGCGGGGACCGGCAGAAAGCCATCGCCTGCCGTTGATCGGGGATGATCGGAAATGAATTTGGCTCTACTATTCGCGGCATGGATATTCTGACCCACGCCGTGATGGGCGCCTCCCTCGCGGCGGCTGTCGTGTCTCTGGCGCCCTCGCCCGCCGGTGGCGATGCAAGCGCACTGGCGAGTCGTCGGCGCGCGGCCGGCATCGGCGCCGTCGCCGGCCTGCTGCCCGACGCCGACGCCCTGATCCAGAGCGGCGGCGACGCGCTGCTGGTGCTCGACTACCACCGCCACTTCACCCATGCCCTGGCTTTCGTGCCGATCGGTGCGCTGGTCGCCGCGCTGCTGCTGTGGCCCTTCCTGAAGCGACGGATCGGCTTCGCCGCGCTCTACGCCTGCAGCTTCGCGGCCTACCTGGCGCATCCGCTGCTGGATGCCTGCACCAGCTACGGCACGCACTTGTGGCTGCCGTTTTCGCAGCGCCGGGAAGCCTGGAACCTGATCGCCGTGTTCGATCCGCTATTTACGCTGCTGCTCGCGGCGCCACTGTTCCTCTTTCTGCGCCGGCCCGATTCGCAGGCGCTGCGCTGGGGCCTGGCCCTGGGGCTGGCCTATTTTGGATTCGGCTTTTTTCAGCAGCAGCGGGCGGAGGCCGGGCTTCTGGCGCTGGCGCAGACGCGCGGGCACCAGGCAAGCCAGGTTTCGGTCAAGCCTTCGATGGCCAACCTGGTGCTTTGGCGCGGGCTGTATGTGCATGACGGACGGGTACAGGTCGACGCCTTTCATCTGGGCTTGAAGCTGCGCCACTATCCCGGCGAATCGGCGGCGCTGCTCGATGCCGCCGGGGCGCAGCGGGCGGCGGCAGGCGATGCGCGACGCCTGCAGGACATCGAACGCTTCCGCGCCTTTTCCGACGGCTTTGTGGTGCTCGACCCGGCGCATTCCGGCTTCGTCGGCGATGCGCGCTACGCCATGCAGCCGACCGCCATCGCCCCGATCTGGGGCATCGAATGGCGCGGCGCGGGAACGGCGACGGATTTTGTCAGCCGTCACGACTTCTCGCCCGCAATGCGACGCGACTTTTTCGCTATGCTGCTGGGCCGCGATACTTCCGTCGTGCGATAGCCTGAATCCCCGATGCTGGCCTACATAATCCGCCGCCTGCTGTATGCGATCCCGATCCTGATCGGCGTGAATCTGTTTACCTTCGCCCTGTTCTTCGTGGTGAATACGCCGGATGACATGGCGCGCATGCAGCTCGGCGTCAAGCGCGTCACGCCGGAAGCGATCCAGAAGTGGAAGGCCGAGCGCGGCTACGACAAGCCGCTGGTGTGGAACGCGGCCGCGGCGGGCGGAGCAAAGCTGACCGACACGATCTTCTTCAGCAAGTCGGTGCGCATGTTCGCCGGCGATTTCGGCCATGCCGACGACGGCCGCGACATTGCGCGCGAGATCGGCGCGCGCATGGGGCCGAGTCTGGCGATTGCGCTGCCGACCTTCGTGCTGGGCCTGTTCGTGGCGATTTCGTTTGCCCTGCTGCTGGTGTTCTTCCGCGCCACGACACTCGATTTCGCCGGCGTGGTGCTGTGCGTGGCGATGATGTCGATCTCGGGTCTGTTCTACATCATCGGCGGCCAGTGGCTGGTGTCCAAGGTCTGGCACCTGGTGCCGATCTCCGGCTACAGCGGGGGCCTCGATGCAAGCAAGTTCCTGATCCTGCCGGTGATCATCGGCGTGGTCGGCGGCATCGGCAGTTCGGCGCGCTGGTATCGCACCATCTTTCTCGAGGAGATCACCCGCGACTACGTGCGCACCGCGCGCGCCAAGGGCCTGCCCGAGCGCGTGGTGCTGTTCCGGCATGTGCTGCGCAATGCAATGATTCCGATCCTCACCGGCGTCGTGGTGGTGATTCCCACGCTGTTCATGGGCAGCCTGCTGACCGAATCCTTCTTCGGCATTCCGGGGCTGGGCAGTTACACCATCGACGCCATCAACGCGCAGGATTTCGCCGTGGTGCGTTCGATGGTGTTCATCGGTTCGGTGCTGTACATCGTCGGCCTGCTGCTGACCGATCTGTCCTACACGCTGGCCGATCCGCGGGTGCGGCTGCAATGACAGAAACTGAATCATTAGCCACAGAGGCCACAGAGGCCACAGAGAGCACAGAGAAAAGCTTGACGGTTTTTCTCTGTGTCCTCTGTGGCCCAAAGAGGTTTTCGGCATGAGCGGCATGGTCATCCAGCCGGTACTGCTGTGGTCGGACGCGCTGCTGTTCGTGCTGATCGCCGTGATCGGCGCGCTGACGCTCTGGGCGCGGCGCCAGGAGGCTCTGCGCGCGGCCTGGACGCGTGTGGCCAGGAACGGCGTGGCGATGGCGGCAGCCACGGTACTGGCGGTCTTCGTGCTGATCGGCCTGCTCGATTCGCTGCACTATCGGGCGCGTCTGGAGGCGCAACCCGGTGCTGCGGAAAGGTACGCGGTCGAAGTGAATTCGGCGCTCGATGCGTTGCTCTCGGACCTGCGCCTGCGGGCCGAGAAGACCTATTCGGCGCCGCTGGCAACCCACCTGTTCGCCAGGGAAGCGCTGGAGAATTCCGCCCAGCGCGAGTTTCCGCGGCTCAAGCATGGCGGCGCGCATCTGGGCGAGAACCTGTCCGGCCATGAACTCGACATCGCCGTGCGCGTGTCGCGCGGACTGGGCGGCGGACTGGTGGTCTGGCTGCTGCTGGTGGCACTGGTGTGCCGGGTCAACGGTCTGGATTTGAAGGCGGTCATGAAAGTCGGCGCGTGCCGGCCCGCGAAGCGGAATCCCCGGCAGACAGAGTCCGGCGCCGCGACCGGTGCGGTGCTCGTGACCCTGTTGCCGATCCTGCTGCTGCTCGGCGTCGCGATCTCGCTGGGCGGCGGCTACCACGTCTTCGGCACCGACAAGGTGGGGCAGGACGTGCTCTACCTGTCGCTGAAAGCCATCCGCACCGGCCTCCTGATCGGCACCCTGACCACGCTGGTGATGCTGCCGGCGGCGGTGCTGCTGGGCATTCTGGCCGGTTATGTCGGCGGCTGGGTCGATGATGTGATCCAGTATCTCTACACCACGCTGAGCTCGATTCCAGGCGTGCTGCTGATCGCCGCGGCGGTGCTGATGATGCAGGTGGTGATCGACACCCATCCGGACTGGTTCGCCACCTCCGCCGAGCGGGCCGACGCGCGCCTGCTGGCGCTCTGCCTGATCCTCGGCATGACCAGCTGGACCGGCGTCGCGCGCCTGTTGCGCGGCGAGACGCTGAAGCTGCGCGAGCTGGAGTTCGTCCAGGCGGCGCAGGCCTTCGGCGTCGGTCGTTTCGCCATCATGCGCCGCCATATCCTGCCCAATCTGATGCACATCGTGCTGATCTCGCTGGTGATGGATTTTTCCGGCCTGGTGCTGGCCGAGGCGGTGCTGTCCTACGTCGGCGTCGGTGTCGATCCGACCACGATTTCCTTCGGCACCATGATCAACACCGCGCGCATGGAACTGGCGCGCGAACCCATGGTGTGGTGGTCGCTGCTGGCCGCCTTCAGCTTCATGTTTGCGCTGGTGCTGGCGGCCAACCTGTTCGCCGACGCGGTGCGCGACGCCTTCGATCCGAGGTCGTCGGCATGATGTCTAACGCTCATCGCGCCAAGCGCCACCCGCTGCAGATGAAACCCGCGAAAAGCCAATTATTCGCCCGCCCCCCTTCCCCCCTCGCGGGGGGTTACTGGTTAGCGCGCTGCGCGCGTTTATTACAGGGGACTCCGATTCATGTGTTTCACGCGAAGAATCTGCCATGAGCCTTCTTGGCGTGAAGGACCTGTCCATTCATATCGGCGCCGCGCGCCCGGTGGATGGCATCTCCTTCGACATCGCGGCCGGCGAGTGTTATGCACTGCTCGGCGAATCCGGCTGCGGCAAGTCGATGACGGCGCTTGGCATCATGCGGCTGCTGCCGGTCGCTGCCCGGGTGACGGGCGGCACGGTTGCCTTCGAGGGCGGCGACCTGCTGGCGCTGCCCGAGTCGGGCATGCGCGAGGTGCGCGGCGGCGGCATCGGCATGATTTTTCAGGAGCCGGCAACCAGCCTCAACCCGGTATTGACCGTCGGCCGCCAGATTGTCGAGGCGCTGCAACTGCACGCCGGGCTGCAAGGCGCGGCAGCAAGCGCCAGGGCCGCCGAACTGCTCGACCAGGTCGGCATTCCCGATCCGCGGCGGCGGCTCGACGCCTATCCGTTTCAGCTTTCGGGCGGCCTGCGCCAGCGGGTGATGATTGCCATCGCGCTGGCCGGCGAGCCGCGCCTGCTGATCGCCGACGAGCCGACCACGGCGCTGGATGTGACGATTCAGGCGCAGGTGCTCGACCTGCTCGACGATCTGCGGCGCAGCCAGGGCATGGCGCTGCTGCTGATCACGCATGATCTGGGCGTGGTGGCGCGCATGGCGGATCGGGTCGGCGTCATGTATGCCGGACAACTGGTGGAGGAAGCGCCGCGCCGGCAATTCTTCGCCCAGGCCGCGCACCCCTATTCGGTGCGGCTGTTCGCCGCGTTGCCCGATGCGCGGCGGCGCGGCGGCCGGCTGGCGACCATTCCCGGCAGTGTGCCGGCGGCGGACGCCCGCCATGGCGGCTGCCGCTTCGTCGATCGCTGCAGTGAAGTCATGCCGGTGTGCCGCAGCACACTGCCGCCATGGCGCGAGGTGGATGCAGCCCAGCGCGTGCGTTGCTTCCTGCCCGGCGCAGCACCGAAGCCTGCCGCAGGCGCCGCCGGCGATGTCGCGGCGCTTGCCGTCGAGTCCCGGCCGCTGCTCGAGGTCACCGACCTGCAGGTGCACTTTCCGATCCGGCGCGGCATCCTGCAGCGCGCCGTGGGCGCCGTGCGTGCGGTCGATGGCATGTCGCTGCAACTCATGCCGGGGCGCACCCTGGCGCTGGTCGGCGAGTCGGGCTGCGGCAAGACCACCGCGGGCAAGGCCATGTTGCAGTTGCTGCGGCCGACGGCCGGCAGCGTCCGGCTCGAGGGCGTGGAACTGACCACCCGTTCGGCAGGGGAGTTGCGACCGCTGCGCGCCAGGATGCAGATGGTATTCCAGGACCCCTTCGCCTCGCTCAACCCGCGTCTGCGCATCGGCGACATCATCGCCGAAGGCATGCAGGCCCTGGGCGCCGGTGCCAAGGCCGGCGGCGACGCGGCAACGCGCGTCGGCGGCTTGCTCGAGCAGGTGGGCTTGCGCCCCGACATGGTGAGCCGTTATCCGCACGAATTTTCCGGCGGGCAGCGGCAGCGCATCGCGATCGCCCGTGCCCTGGCCGTCAATCCGCAATTGCTGATCTGCGACGAGCCGACCTCGGCGCTGGATGTCTCGGTGCAGGCGCAGATCCTCAATCTGCTGTCCGACCTGCAGCGCGATCTGAAGCTGGCCTACCTGTTCATCACGCACAACATCGCGGTGGTGGATTACCTGGCCCACGACGTGGCCGTGATGTATCTCGGACGGGTGGTGGAGCGCGGCAGTGCGGACGAGGTGTTGCGCCAGCCGCGGCATCCCTACACGAAGGCTTTGCTGGCTGCCGTGCCGCGCGTCGATGGCACCCGCAGCGAGGTGCCGAAGCTGGTCGGCGACATGCCATCGCCGGCCCATCCTCCGCCCGGCTGTCATTTCCATCCGCGCTGCCCGCTGGCCGACGAAGCTTGCCGCCGCAGCTATCCGGCCGAGACCCTGTTCGGCGCAACGCACGCCGTGCGCTGCTTCAAGGCGGCTTAGCTCAATCATGTGTCTCAGATCGGCCACAAGCCGTCATTGCCGGTACTCGAAAAATCCGCCGCTGAGCGTCGGCTCAACGTTTCAGTAGAGACATTCGGCGACGCTGCCTCGATGACTTTCCATAGGTCGAAGCGGCAAGTCGCAAGCCGCAACAGTCTGTAACTACAGCGCTCACCACCACCGGTGAACAACCGATTCACGAGGATTACATCGGATCTTTCGATCCTGACCAGTCATTTCTAGAAAACGGCGACACAGGGCTGAATAGCCCTCAACCGATAATGTCGGCGGGATGTAACCCGACAGGATTCCGCATACAATTTGACAACACTTGTTCCGGCGATATGAGAATGGCGAAATCTCTTGGATGGTTGCACCTCTCGGATCTGCACTTTCTTAGCGCCAGCAACTGGCGGGATAGCGCCGTGTTGCGAAAACTGCAAGATGACATCGCTGATTGTAGGAAGGACGGCCTACATATTGACCTCGTTCTTTGCACTGGCGATATCGGGTTTGGCAAAACCGATTCGGAGTCCCTTTCGAGTCAGTACGCGGCAGCCAAGGAATTCTTGGATAGCGTGCTCAAGGTCTGCGATCTGCCTTCAGATCGCTTGTTCCTTGTGCCTGGCAATCACGACATTGATCGAAGCAAGGTACGTGATTCGACAACGGAGTACTTTCGCAATGCGAGCCGTAACTGCGAAGGCGTAAACCAAATGTTCTCCGATGGGAATCTAGAGATATTGGAGGCCATGAAACGCTTGGCGCAATACCGGCAATTCGTACATGACAACTACCCGCACATTCCTATAGACGAGAACGCGACATTCCATGTTTCATTCGATATCAATGGGCTTGTAGTTTCGATTCTCGGACTAAATTCTGCTTGGACCAGCTTTGATGGGAAAGACGAGGGACAACTCTGGCTTGCGGGGCAAGCCCAACTTCATGCTTTAGAAGGCAACCGCCGCAGATCATTGCCGGGTGTTGTTAACGGCGGTGTCCGAATTGGCCTGATTCATCATCCTAAGCCGGACGAGCCGGAACCAAACAGGGGCTACGATAAGCGCCTGAGCGATGATGGGGAGAACGACCATGGCTGCGGTGGCATTGACGGAACGATATGCGGCGAATCTGCATGGTGTGTTGTCCTGTTTTGATCGAATCATCATCACGGGCACGCTGCCCGGTGCCTGCTACGCCGACGGAATGACGAGTTTTCTGTACGCGCACGACATCCGTATCTTTGACTACCCGCGATTTGCGGAGCCGCTGCGGGATCGCATTCGGGAGCGGGCGCAGGAAGTATGCGCGGCGGCGGGCATTGAGGTCGAGCACGTGCGCAAGAGCACTATTCGCAAAGAAGCGTTGGTGGCGCGGGTGCTTGCCGCACGCGGTGATGCGCCGGGATTGGTGCATGTCCTGTCGGCCATGGAGGCATGCCCGAGCTACAAACCCTGGCACAACAAGACCAGCGGCAAGACGTATCTGCGTGCGGATCAGGGCAAGTGCCTGCACTACTACTTCTATTTCATCGACGAGAAACTGGGGTTGTGCCACCTGCGCGTGCCCACCTGGGCGCCGTTCGGCTTGCAGTTCTACTGCAATGGTCATAGCGCCTTGGCGATGGCGCTGAAGCGCGAGGGCATCGAGTATGTGCAGGCTGACAACGCCTTCCTTCGCATTACCGACATCGAGCGGGCGCAGGCGCTGGCCGATGCGTTCAGCCCGGATGTATTGCATCGGCGACTGGATCGCTACGCACAGTGGTTGTGCCCCGTTCTTGACGTGTTCGGACAGGCTTACCACTGGAGCATCCGGCAGGCCGAATACTCCACCGACCTGATGTTCCGTAGCGAGCAAATTCTCGTACCACTCTATGATGCAATCTCGCGCCAAGCCGTGCTCGCGGCCAATGCGGATCGAGTCTCCGGCTTCCTGGGAAAGAAGGTCACGCCGCAGTTGGCCCAGGAGATCGGTTCGCGATTGTCCACCCGCATCGAGGGCCGCTGCATCAAGCATTACATGGGCGCCGTCGGCGTGAAAGTGTATGACAAGTTCTCCCGCGTGCTGCGCGTGGAAACCACGGTCAATGACCTGAGCTTTTTCAAGCACCACCGCAAGGTGGAACACCGGGACCGACACACCACCCGGGAACTGGCACCACTGAAGAAGACGATCTACAGTCTGATCGATCTGCGCGAAATCCTGCTGGGCTGCAACCAGCGCTACCTGGCGTTCCTGTCCAGTCTCGACGACCCCAGTGCCGGTGAACGCGATTTGCAACGACTGAGTCAACCGCGCGTCGGCACCGATCCAAGCGTCAAGGGCTTGAACTTCTTCGACGTCACCGAGCAAACCCTGCTGCGAACCATGCAGCACGGCGAGTTCAATATCCATGGTTGGCGTCGCGCCGATCTGTTGGCGTACTTGCACATCACGCCATGGGCAATGTCGCGCCAACTCAAGCGGCTTCGCGTGCTCGGACTGATCAAAAAAGTGGCTCATACCTATCGCTATTACCTCACACGCATGGGGCGCGCTGCCATCGCCGCTGCCTGCTCGCTGACGCGCTTCAACATCGTTCCCGCTATGGCGACCGTATCCTGAATTCTTCGCATCATCTGTCAAGACTGAACTTGTTAGTGACTAGATCGCGAACAAGTTCCTGTTCGTTGGGCAGCCCCAATGCCGACAGCAAGGCACAGGGCTTGCGAATCTGCTCCGCCAAGCGCCGAACTTGAGCTTCGACGATAGGCTGGTGTTCGGGCCGGTAGTCGCGGACAACCAGGGCAACCACCACGCACTGTCCCCAGGTCTCTTCGAAGTTCCAGAACGAACACTGATTGGATTCGGCGTATGCGCGAACGACCCGCATCTGCGGCAATCCGTCGTATTGCTTTCGCATGGCGTGATGACCGATGGTCTCGAATGCCTCGCCCATCGGCCCTTGGCCTTTTTCGCCAATGGTTGAAAGAAGCTGCAGCAGATAGGCCATCGCCAAAGTCAGGAGCAGTCCTCCGGCAACCATCAAGATTTTTCGTACCGATTTGTTTTCCGTCACGCTGCCACCCTCCAGATCACGTCATTGGTGCTGTCCGCCGGCGCCCTCAGTCTTGCGTTGTCCTCGCTCGGCGTCGGGGCCAAACGAGTCAACATCGACATGCTTTTCATCTCGTTCTCCTCATCTCAAACGCCGCATCGTTCGCCGCCATGCCAAAACCATTTCGTGCACCGTCTCGTCCAGAAACGGATTCAAACCAGCGCCGACTTTTTGCAGTCATGCACCGGTCGGCATGGAAATCCATCGTCAGCGTCGTCCCCGCCGTGGGTATGGGCAGAAATGTCTGACCGTTGAAGCGTTCGAGGATGGTGAGCTTGTTCAGCCAGGCCTGATACGCCGCTGTGCCAGCGCCGACTCCGGCAAAGCTGACACTGAGATCGACGCCGGCAAAGGCCCCGCTGGCCGTGGTGGCCATGGCGGAGGTATCCGCCCAGGCCTTGAGCAGGCCGTCGAGCCGGGCCATCTGGCCGCTGCGGGTGGTCTCGGCGGCATAGGCGGCGAGCTGGGTTGCCAGCGCCGCGCCGGCGGGCGTGGCGAGGCTGGCGGCCTGCTGCAGGCTTCTGACTTGCCCGGCGCCCTTCATGTCGGGCAGGGCCAGTGCCGCGGCGGTGAGCGGAATGCTGTCGGTGAATTCGCTGTAGAAGGGATTGCTGGCGAGGTCGACGTCGGCGAGTTGTTCGGCCGCGCCCAGCGTGCCGCCGCTGCCGTCGCTGCGGAGGTAGCCGCCAAGGTCGGCGATCTGGTTGCCGTTGGCAAGGACGACGGTGTTCTCGGTTTTGGCGACGAGGAGAGCGGCGATGCCCTTTTGTTCGAGGGTAAACAGTTCGTCGCCCTGGCTGATGCCGTCCTGGTTGAGATCGGTCCACAGGCGCAGTTGGTCAAAGCGGGTATCGAGGGCGTCGACC
>JAUYFI010000060.1 GCA_030691075.1 Sulfurisoma sp.
GGCGGCCGTGGATAACTCTTCCGCCGTGCCAATCCGACATGATCGTGAACACCCAGGCTACAATTTGCTCCCCGCGCAATCCCACCTCGACGACCGTTCACGTTCGTCCGAAACAGGTGTTCACAATCAGCGAAATGCGCACCGCTGGCAAGCGTTCCGACGAACCTGGTTCGCAAGCCAGCGGTCAGCAATGCAAGGACACGAAGACTTGTTGCCGATGAGGAGGTCCGGCTGCTGGCTGCCATCGATCAGGGAGAAAACCCGTGGGTCAAGCCAATCGTCATTCTGGCCATCGAAACCGCGGCACGTCAGAGCGAACTCTTGTCGATGACCTGGAAGGACGTCGATCTGAAAAAGCGTATCGCTCGATTGCGCGGCGCCGATGGGCGGGAGTTGAAAAACAAGGACACCTTCCGCGACGTCCCACTGTCGTCGAGGGCGGTAAAGGTGCTTGATGCTCTGCCTAAAACATTGCGCGGACCAGTCTTCCCGGTAACGGCAGAAGCGTTCAAACAATCCTGGCAGCGCGCCGTGAGACGCGCCCGTCTGACGTACGAGCAAGAGACACTGCTTTCCCGCCTCGTCGCCCGCGGCCTTTTGGAGAAGGAAGCAAAAACAGAAACGAGAAAAGTGCTTGTCCTGGGCGGCCGCAAACCGGCCAAACCCACTCCGCCGCGAACGGAAACTCTAAAGATCACCGCCGCATTGGCCGACGACCCGCTTCTGGTCGATCTTCATTTTCATGATTTGCGGCACGAGGCAACGACGCGACTGGCCGAGAAGTTGCAGATTCACGAACTGATGAAAGTGCTAGGCCACAAGAGCACGAAAATGGTCGCAAGGTACTACCACCCGCGCGCCGAAGATCTGGCGAAAAAACTCGGTTAGCGGTCTGCCGAACGAGCCTCAATCAGCTACTTATTCTGGTCGCCCCAGTCCGATTGACTCCCAGAGAAAATCATACGAAATCTCGCGGCGGCCTTGCTGTACGGCCTGATCCTTTTCGCCCTCCTCGTAACTTCTGAGCAAGCCTTTCACGCGCTCGAGCCCGGCCGGGGTCTTGATCGCCTGGCGCGGGGTCTTGCCGCCCAAGGCCTGAATCGGTTCGTCGCTCCAGTTGGCGTATGAGCGACGCAGTACTTTTTCGATGGCTTCGGCCAGCACTTCGGGAGGCAGATCCGGGGCGGCCGTTGCGGGCGGCGCGGCCTTGCCGGTCGCCATGTTCTGCATGACGCCTTTGGGGTCGGACAGTACCCGGCCCGCGAATTCGACCGACTCCCCAGCCTGTGCCTCGAACCAGAGCCTGCCCTGATCGGCATAATTCTGCGTCTTGTAGAAAACCTCTATCTTCTCTGCGCTCTTGCCGGGGTTGATCGCAAGTGTCTGGCGTGTCTGTCCATCCGCGCAGTCAATGAGTCGCGCCCAGCCGGAGGCGCTATCGCCCTCGATGTCGGGCTGGGTCGCCAGCACCGCCGCCAGGGCATCCCGGTTTTTTACACGGTAGTGGTCGGTGATCAACAGGATCGGGTCACCCGAATGGGAATCGATGACCGTCGGCAGCGGCAAGGGTCGTGCGTACTGCGCGATCCAGTTGCGGCGGATAATCTCGCTCAACACCTGCGGCAAATGGTCGCCGTGAGTGGCGGACTCATCCACTGCCGCATGCAATTCGGCCAGAAGGGCGGCATTCATCAGCCGCGAGAACGGGTAGGCCGCGCCGGAAATTTCCAGATGGCCGTCGACCTCCATGATCCGCACGCCGATCAGGTTGCCGATCCGCGCATGCGCGCTGCCCGACCTTTCTTGCACCATCAGCGGCGCCGCTTCGGTGTCCAACGCATCGCATAGACGCATGCCGACACCGGGCAGGACCTCGGTAATGTCGTAAAGCCGCAGCGGCTGACGGCGCAACTGCTCGATCCAGGACCGCTGGCCCGGCCCGAATGCCGGCCCGCCCGGCGCGAGCAAAAGCTCCGTCACCTTACGTTGCGCCCCTTTGACGCCAATGCTGCCCTCGGCCAGCAGCCACTCCATCGCGTTGATCTGTACCCCTTGCCAATCGTCGTCGCCGATCTTTTGCAACGCCGCTTGTTCTTCGTTGTCCAGATCATCGTTCAGCATGTTCTGGACGGCGGTCTTCACCGCCTTGCCGTGGCGACTGGTCAGCCATTCGATCGCCCGGCCGACGCCACCGTCCTTGCTTTCCTCGACAACGGCCTCGCTGCTTTCCTTGCCGCAGCACTTCTTGAACTTCTTGCCGGAACCGCAGGGACAAGGATCGTTGCGACCGACCTTGGACAGGTTGCGGATCGGCGTGCCACCGCTGTGCGGGTCGTACGCAGGCCAGACCGGCGCCTGCGGGCGGCGGGCGAGCTTTGGTTTGGGCGGGTGGTAGCAAATCCAGCCCGTCATTTCATCGAGGCCATCGCGGATAAAGCGGTTCTCTTCTTTCGTCGCGGCCTCGGCAATGCAGTCAGCCGCAGGCATGGCGGCTTTTTTCTCGAACCACTTGAGACCAGTGACGCCTGGATTGATCAGGCCCTCGCCGAACCAACCACGGATTCTTTCCATCAGCGGCGCCGGCCCGAGTTCGCTGGCGGCATCGATCGCCCAGGTCAGAAAGTCGTCGGGCTCAATTTCGTTATCGGTTTCGTTATCGGGTTTGACGTGCCGCAGGACATCCGCCTCCCGTTCGGCCAATGGCTGGATATAGGCCAGCACTTCGTCGCGATCACCCTCCCCTTCGATCACCCGCACCACCAACGCGCGCAGCGCCGCATAACGGCACCACATGTCGGCGGCACTATCCTCGGCCAGCGCCTTGAGCGGACCGACATCGCCGTCGCACACCGAGGCCAGCATGCGCCCGAGCTGGGTGCCGACGTCGTCGCCGAACAGCTCGTGGGCACGCTCGGTGGAACAGTGGCAGATTCTCACCAGCGGCCCGTAGGCCCGCGCATCGCGTTTCTCCGCCGCCAGATACACGGCAAAGGAAAACAGGCCGTCGCATTCCCATGTATTTTCGTCCAGCAGCGTCGAGCCGCCGTCGGCAACGCGCTCAAGTTCCACGATGAAGAGCGGAGCCAGTTCATCCCAGCGCGCACGGGCTTCCTCCGCGGCGGCCAGTGGAAAAGGGTGCGCCATGCGCGAGAGGGCGGTGCGAATGTTTTGCCAGTCCATAAAGTCTCCTATCTGTCTTGCATGTAGCGCGCGAACAGCACGGGATGTGCCTCACGCAATTTTCTGCGGTTCTCGACCAGCTCTTCATGCCGCCCCTGGCGTTCGAGCGCAAGCAGGCCAAGGACGACGCGGGCGCAGTATTCCGGTCGCGTGTTCGCGCCGTCCTGGGCCAGCCGCAGCCCCTCCGCCAGCCGGCCATCGGCGATGAGCGCCCAGGCCGGAAACCAGGCGAAGTCTTCCGCCGCGCCCTCTCCCTCAAACTCGGCGTCGAAGCCTCGCACGAGCCGGTCAAGCGCAGGTAGTTCAAGCAGTGGCACGAGTGCTTGTGCGCGCAGCGGCGCCATCCACGCAAGTTCGGCCAGCAACGGCCAGATCGCATCGAATCCGTCGAGCCGGCATCGCGCTTCGATCATCCAGGCCAGCGGCGCCGGCTGCCGCCGCCACGACTCGATGCTCTCGATGCACACAGCAGCATCCGCCCAGCGCCCGGCACGGAGTAGCAGTGGCGCAGCGTGCAGCGACTCGTTGCCGGAATCGAAAGGGACCTTGGCAATAGCCGCCGCCAACTCGGCCCAAAGCGGCGAAAGCCACTCCTGCGCCGCTCTGCCGAACACCCCATGGGCCGCTGCCGCAATCGCGCCTCCGGTTTCCTGCAAGATCGCGATGGCGGCCTCGCGCGGAATCGGATTTGGCGTCGGAGAACGCAACCTCTCACACAGGAGACCAAAGGCCGGCAGCAGCGGATCGCTGCTGTATTCAGCAGCAAGCATCGCCACCGCTTGCGCGCACGCACCCGTGTCGCGCTCTCGCAAGGCATCTATGGCCGCGTTGCGCAAAACCACGTCGCGGCTGTGCTCAAAGATGTCGAGTTGCATTGGGGAGGTCGGCTGGGTCGTAGCGTGATCAGTCTGCGCGGAAACAACTCCGGTCCAAGAATCCTGACGGGCTGTACGCTGGAATGATTATGCCATCTCCGGAGCAATCGAAAATTGCGCGCAGCGCTGATCGACACGGAAGAGCGGCCCTCCTTGCTGGCACCGCGACGGCGTCCCGCTGAGTTCTGACGCCCCATAGTGCTTGATAGTGCTTGCGGGATCACCGCACCGACATGGCTGGCCCTTTATCTTCCTGGCGCCTGCGCGTATCATGTACAGAATATTGCACGTCTTGTGCAGCACAGGAGGCTGTCATGGGCATTTCAGCAAGCGACGTTATTCCGCTCTCGCACGCGCGCGCCAATTTCTCCGAGCTGGCCGAGGAAGTGAAAGGCGGCGCCGAGAAGATCATCACCAAGAACGGTGAAAGCTACATCGCACTGATCGACGCCAGCCGGCTGGACTACTACCACCGGCTGGAGCGCGAACGCATCCACCTGTTGCTGATCGTGGACGCGACCAAGGGGCTTGACGATGTAGCTGCCGGTCGGGTGAAGGACGCCCGCAGCGTGATCCAGTCGATCGAGCGCCGTCGCGCTAAACGCGTGACGGGTAACCCGTGACGAAGAAGCGGGTCGTCAAACTCACCGCCAACTTCGAGCGCAATCTCGAAGACATCGAACGCTTTCTGATCGAGATCGAAGCCCCCCGGGCTTACGATGCCCTGCTCGATGAACTGCTGGGTACGGTGATTCGGAACCTCGAACGGTTTCCCGGCATGGGGCGACCTTTCCTGGCGAGGGCGGCTCGCTCGGTCGAGGTCGCCAATGCGCTTGACGCGCTACGAGCCAGGTTGTCGGCGCTCACACCCGACGCGGAAGCGCTGCGCGAATACATCATGGACAACTATTTGGTGCTGTACGTGCAGATAGACGAGAACATTCATCTGTTGGCGATCAGGCATCAGCGACAACTTTCTTTTGACTTCGAATCCCATTGGGGTGCCGCCGCCTAGTCAGTGAGTCGGGACGGATGTCATTGAACCCGCCAGACCGCACGAGGAAGTGAAGCGAAACCGCAATGACGGGTCTTAGGCGTCGAATTCTTGTGCTGAATGCCCGATGCAGGGCGAACTGAGCGGAGCCTCTGGTGGTCGGCAGCCGGCCATGAACCTGATGCTAATGGGATTAACCATTGCCGTCTGTACATGCAACCGTGATTCAGTGCCGTATCTGCGCCTCACGCGACTCATACACACCTCGCAACTCCGCCATCATTTCGGCAGGCAAGCAGCAGACCCGGGCTTTCCACCTCGATACGATTATCGAAAATGCGGATGTGGATATCGCGGTTCAGCCGGTAATCGCGATGGGTCGGCACACAGGCATCTCGGGTCATGTCGGTCTCTACAGCAACTGCTCCGCGTAACGCGCCACTATATGCCCGAAGCTCGGCAATGCGCCGTTGTCAGCCAGCCGGTAGTGGTCGCGAATCGTTACCAATTCGTGTTGGGTTGCCGTATTCAGAAAGTCGTCGTCGAATACACCCTTCAGTACATCTTCGCGGCGATTGCGAAGGAATTGGATATCCAATCCCAGCAACTGCGTCATGTATTCAGCGGAATCGTCCAGCGCAACGACTTCGCCACTGAGGGTGTAGCGGAAACGCTGTTCGCAACCATTATCGAGCGGGGAAATGCAACGGATTTCGTCGAAACTTGCTCCCTTCTGGTGACCACAATGGAGCGGCGTGCCGGGTAAAGTTTCTCGAATGCATGAGCTATGAAGATTGGCGAACGGCGCGCGTCAAGGTAGTTGTCGCCTCGGTCATGCAGCCAACGGTTGAATAGGGTTGTCCGCCAAATGCGTCTTTATGATGGCGTCGCGTTCGAGGTTGAGCGTCACGGCGCCGATGGGCGACCAGTTCCGGGTGTTGGCAGACCAGCGTGCCGGATTGAGTTCGCGCGCCCCGAGGTACAAGGCATGTCGTGCAGCCAGAATCGCGTGGTCGTCGCCCGCATGGCGCTGAGCCGGGCTGACGCAGCGAATGCCGCTGTGGCGGTGATCGAAGTTGTACCAACGCACGAAGCCGGCCGCCCAGGTGCGAGCCTGGTCGAGGTCGACAAAGCCCTTTGCGGGGACCTCGGGCCGGTACTTGGCCGTGCGAAACAACGACTCGGCGTCGGCGTTGTCATCACTGACACGCGGTCGTGTATACGAAGGCTTGACGCCCAGCCAGTTGAGCATCGCCAATACTGTCGTGGCCTTGAGCGTGGAACCGTTGTCGCCGTGCAGCACCGGCTTGGTACCCATCGCGGCAATGCCCTCGGCCAGCGCGGTACGGCGCACCAAGTGCGTAGCATGGTCGGCGTGGTCGCTGTCGTGGACTTCCCAGCCGACGATCTTGCGGCTGTACAGATCCAGGATGAGATAAAGGTGGAACCAACGTCCCAGCACCTGCGCCGGCAGATACGTCATGTCCCAGCACCACACCTGACGCGGCGCGATGGCAATGTGCGTCGTGGGCGGCCGGACTGCCTTGGGCGCCTTGGCCCGCCCACGGTGAGCGGTTTGCCCATGCGCCTTCAGCACGCGACTGAAAGTGGATTCGCTGGCGAGGTAGACGCCCTCGTCGGCGAGCATGGGCACGATGCGTGCCGGCGGCACAGAGGCAAAGCGCGGCTCGTTGGCCACGGCCAGCAGGTGCGCACGCTCCGCTTCGCTCAGGGCATGGCCGGGTACCGGGCGCACGGCCTGCGGCCGGCGATCGGCGCTGACGAGGCCATCGGCGGCCTGCCAGCGCTGGAGGGTGCGCAGGTCGATGCCGGCAATCTTGCACGCCGGCG
>JAUYFI010000070.1 GCA_030691075.1 Sulfurisoma sp.
CTGCGCGACGCCCTGCGCGAATTCGCCGAGGCGCGCAACTGGCGGCCCTTCCACACCCCCAAGAACCTGGCGATGGCGATGATCGTCGAGGCCGCCGAACTGGTCGAACACTTTCAGTGGGCCACGCCCGAGGAAAGCCTGGCCATGCCCCCCGACAAGCTGCTCGAAGTCCGCGACGAAGTCGCCGACACGCTGATCTACCTGGTCGAGCTGGCCGACGCGCTGGGCATCGACCTGATCGCGGCGGCGCGGGATAAGATCGCGAAAAACGCAATGAAGTACCCGGCCCCCTAAGGGAAAATTTACTGTCGTCAGCGCGAAACTGTCGCCACGACCAGAAGTGATACCATTCCCGCGTCCCGGTTCATCGCCCGAGGTACGACATGGACATCCCCGCTCTCAGTTCGACCGATCAACGCCGCTTGGAACGGCTCGCCGCAGCGGCTGGCCGTACGTCCAAGGCCATGCTGAAGCATGTACTGCGCGACGGCTTCGATTACTGTGAATATGTTGTCAACGCAGTGAATCAAGGCATCGAAGACGTCCAGGCCGGGAAACTGGTTGCATCGGACGATGTTCGGCGCAAAGCCCGCGAAGCCATCGCCCGCCATGTCGGCAAGCAAGCGGCTTGATTGGACCAGCCGCGCCGAGCGCGAATACCTGCAGGCACTTGTCTTCATCGCTACTGAAAGCGGTGCGCGTAATGCCACGCTGGTCATGCAGCGCGTCGAGCGTGCGGAATCGTTGCTTGCCGCACAGCCGGAAATCGGCACGCCAGGACGTCGGTCCGGTACCCGCGAATATCCGGTAGCCCATACGGGCCACACTCTGGTCTATCGCATTACATCGCGCCGCATCCAAATCTTGCGGTTCCTGCATCAGCGCATGGACTACCGGTAGGCAGAGGGGTGCCAAGCGAGAAAGTCGGCACCCCAAGGGTACTTCCCGCGGGGCGCGCGGGCGAGACGGCACCCACGCGCTCGACATAAGATCGCAAGAAACGCGGTCAAATATCCCGTCCCACGGAGAGAGTCATGAGCCACTTCAAGTACCACGTCTTCTTCTGCACCAACCAGCGCGAAAGCGGCGAGAGTTGCTGCAACAACCACGGCGCGAGCGAGATGCGCGACTACATGAAGCAGCGCGTCAAGGAACTGGGCGTCGCCATTCCCGACAAGGTGCGCGTCAATACCGCCGGCTGTCTCGACCGCTGCGACAAGGGGCCGGTGATCGTGGTCTATCCCGAGGCGACCTGGTACACCTACGTCGACCAGGAGGACATCGACGAGATCATCGACTCGCATCTCGTCGGTGGCAAAGCGGTCGAGCGTCTCAAAATATGAGTCGTCACGAGCGCGTCCTGCTCGACGGGCCGGACGGGAAGATCGAAGTCTTTGTCGAACCGCACGCGGCGGCGACCGGCATCGCCCTGATCGCCCATCCCCATCCGCTGTTCGGCGGCACCGCCGACAACAAGGTGGTGACCACGCTGGCCAAGGCCTTTCGCGAACTCGGCTGCGCCACGCTGCGGCCGAGCTTCCGCGGCGTCGGCGGTTCGGAGGGCGAGCACGACCACGGTTTCAGCGAGACCGAAGACCTGCTGGCGGTGCATGCCTACGCGCGTGGCCGCTTCGGCGCCGGGCTGCCGGTCTATCTCGCCGGCTTCTCCTTCGGCGCCTACGTCGTCACGCGGCTGGCCAAGCGCCTCGCAGCGGCCGGCGACCCGGCGCAACGCCTCGTGCTGGTCGGCACCGCATCAGGGTTCGTCGAAGGCGCGCGGACATATGAGACCGAGGCCGTCGCGTCCGACACCATCGTCATCCATGGTGCGGACGACACGACCGTGCCGCTCGCCAACGTGTTGCGCTGGGCCGAACCGCTCGAACTCCCGGTGACGGTGATTCCCGGCGCTGACCACTTCTTCCATCGCAAGCTGCACGTCATTCGCGACATCATTCACCGCGCATGGCACCCCTGACCGTAGCCGACCTGCGCAAGTCCTACGGCGGCAATGAAGTCGTCGCCGGCATTTCCTTTGCGCTGAAGCGCGGCGAGTGCTACGGCCTGCTCGGCCCCAACGGCGCCGGCAAGACCACCACGCTGCGCTGCTGCCTCGGTCTCGCCGCGCCGGACTCGGGCGCGATCACGCTGGTCGGCGAGCCCGTGCCGGTGCGAGCGCGCGAGGCGCGCATGCGGGTCGGCGTGGTGCCGCAGTTCGACAACCTCGACCCCGACTTTTCCTGCGCCGAAAACCTGCTGGTCTACGGCCGCTACTTCGGCATGAGCGATGCGGCGATTCGCGCCCGCATCCCGCAGCTGCTCGAATTCGCCGGCCTCGGCGGCAAGGAGAAAACCAGCATCCGCACCCTCTCCGGCGGCATGAAGCGGCGCCTGACGCTGGCCCGCGCGCTGGTCAACGACCCCGACCTGCTGATCCTCGACGAGCCGACCACCGGCCTCGACCCGCAGGCGCGGCATTTGATCTGGGAGCGCCTCAAGCGCCTTGCGGCCTCCGGCAAGACCATCCTGCTCACCACCCATTTCATGGACGAGGCCGAGCGCCTCTGCGGCCGCCTTGCCATCATGGACGCCGGCCGCATCATGGTCGAGGGCGCGCCGCGCGAGCTGATCAAGAGCCAGATCGAGCCGCAGGTGGTCGAGGTCTATGGCGAGGACGCGCCGAGCTGGGCGCAGGCCGAGGCCGGTGCGTTCGCTCAGCGCTGCGAGGTCAGCGGCGAGACCGCCTTCTGCTATGTCGCCGATGCCGTGCCGCTGCTCGACCATCTCGCCGCGCGACCGCGGCTCGCCACCCTGCATCGCCCGGCGAATCTCGAGGACGTATTCCTCAAGCTCACCGGCCGCGACCTGAGGGACTGATGGGCATGCGACTCGAACTCTCGCCGCGCGCCTTCGCCGTCTGGCGCCGCAATTTCCTGGTGTGGAAGAAGCTCGCGCTGCCTTCGATCCTCGGCAACCTCGCCGACCCGATGATCTATCTCTTCGGCCTCGGCTACGGCCTCGGCGGACTGCTGCCGCAGGTGGGCGGCACCAGCTACATCGTCTTCCTCGCCGCCGGCACGGTCTGCGCCTCGACCATGAATGCGGCCTCGTTCGAGGCACTCTATTCGGCCTTCTCGCGCATGCACGTGCAGAAGACCTGGGAGGCGATCATGAACGCGCCGGTCTCGCTCGACGACGTCGTCGCCGGCGAACTGCTGTGGGCGGCGACCAAGGCCACGCTGTCGGGAACAGCCATCCTCGTCGTGATGGCGCTGCTCGGCTTCGTCGGCGGGCCGTTGGCGCTGTGGGTGCTGCCGCTGATCTTCCTCGCCGGGCTGACCTTCGCCGCGCTCGGCCTCTGCGTCACCGCCGTGGCGCCGTCCTACGACTTCTTCATGTACTACTTCACCCTGTTCGTCACGCCGATGACCCTGCTCTCCGGCGTGTTCTTCCCGCTCGAACAGCTGCCGGCCCCCATGCAGCTGGCGGCACAGGCGCTGCCGCTGACCCACGCCGTGGCGCTGGCGCGACCGCTGCTGCTGGGACAGGCGCCGGACAGCATGGCCGGCCATGTCGCAATGCTCGCCGGCATCGCCGCCATCGCCTTTGTCGCCGCCGTCATCCTCGCCCGCCGTCGCTTGCTCATGTAGGCATCCCCCGATTGACGCACCGCCATAGGGCGGCCGGGGGGCTCGCGCCCCATTCCGGGGCGCTTTTCCATTCGACCCCATGGCGGATCAAGGGCTTAGTGCTGGCACAGCCATTGCTAGGACTAAGCAAAGCCCTTTCCCCAATTCGAGAACCTTCAGGAGCTCCGCCATGAACCTCAAACTCAGCCTCCTCGCCGCCGCACTGCCCCTGGCCTTCGCCGCGTCGTCCTTCGCCGCCGAGGAAGCCAAGAAGGACGCCGCCCCCGCTCCCGACTGGACCTGGACCGGCCACGTCGATCTCAACAGCAAGTACTACCTGCGCGGCGTAACGAATACCTATGGCCCGCAGAAGTACGACAAGAACAACCGCAACACCGTCAACCAGACCAGCAACGGCTGGGGCGACGCGCCCGAGTCGGACAAGCCCGCGCTGTCCTGGGGCGTCGACTTCACCCATTCGAGCGGCTGGTACGTCGGCTACTGGGCCTCGCAGCTCACCTATTCCTACGAGCGCGTCGGCGAGTCCTACGACCTGTACAAGACCGGTGGCGCTCCGGCCGTCCCGGGCTATGGCTATTACGACAAGAACAACTCGATCGAAAACGATCTTTACGGCGGTTACACCGGAAAAATCGGCGATCTCGGCTACAACATCGGCCTGACCTACTATGTCTACGCACCCGGCAAGCACTCCAACGCACCGGAAACCAAGATCGCGCTGACCTACGGCGAATTCGGCCTGTCCGCCCAGACCCTGCTCGAGGACACTATCTGGGGCAACAAGATGGACACCTACTGGACAGCCACGTGGACCAAGGCACTGCCCTACGACCTGACCTTAACCGCGAACCTCGGTTACTACACGTATGGCAAGGAAGGCAAGTACCTGGGTTCCAAGGATGCCTTTACCGGAACCACCTGCGCGGCGGGCACGTATTTCTTCGTCAATGGCTGCTATGCGCCCCTGAATCCGGATGGCACGGCCTATACGGACGGCAAGCTCATCGACGGCGGTTTCCGTCACCTGACTGTCGGCGTCTCGCAGCCGATCGGCAGCACGGGGCTGACCTGGAACATCCAGGCCATCCATACCGGCATCAACCGCTTCAACCAGAAGCAGGACAACAAGATCACCGCCGGCATCGCCTACGCGTTCTGACCCTTCCGATTTCTCCCCCCGCGACGATCCTCCGATCTCGCGTTCAACGCCGGGCTGGACCCCCGGCGTTTTTTTCGTCTACCGGCTAGCGGTTGCGGCCGCGCGGACGAATCTCGCGCGGTGGGGGCAGCGCAGCGGCGCGCTGGGCGACGGATTCGACGCTGTCGTCAATGCGCAGGCGCGGCTCGGGCAACTCGGCGGGAGCCCATGCAAGCCTGGGCAGGTGCCCGGACAGCCAGACGCCGCCGCCCACGCCCAGCGCCAGCATGACGGCGCCGACCGAGGCCACCGGCTTGAAGCGCGCGCCGGCCCAGAAGGCCGCCCACTGCGCGCGCCGGCGTGCCGCCGTCGCCGATTTCTGCTTGACCTCGGCTTTATACCGCGCCTCGGCGGCGGCCGTGGCCTCGGCGGCGGCCTCTGCACGTTGCCGCGCGGCTTGCGCCGCCTCGCGCTCGGCATCGGCACGTTTTTCCGCCGCCTCGCGCGCGGCGACGTCTGCCGCCGCGCGATTGTTCGCCTCCCGCGCCGCCTCGAGATCGGTGCTGCGCCGATCGATGGTGGTTAGTTCCAGCTTGCGCTCGGCATCGCGCAGAGCCTCGGCCTGCGCCACCAGCGTGCGCTCGGACTGGGCGCGGATGCGTGCCAGCGCAAGTATCTCGGCCTCGGCCAGTTCGTTGGCTTTGAGTTCGTCCAACCGGCTGCTGTTGGCGCCGATGCGCTCGCGCGCAACCTGCTCGGCCTCGGCGTCCTGCGCCGCGCGGTCCCGCGACTTCTGCCGGGCAAGCCGTGACTCTTCCACCTGCTTGAGGTTGCGAATCAGCATGCTCATATGATTATTACCGCGTCTGGCTGCAATGGCCGTTGATTCTATGGAGTGTGGCGGCGAGCCAAAGCGCCGAAAAGGTAGAATTCCACCATGGATACCTTGCTCGTGCTGACCAATCTGCCTGACGCCGGCGCTGCGCGCACGCTTGCCGACCACCTGGTCGGGCAGCGGCTCGCCGCCTGCGTGAACATCCTTGCGCCCTGCCGCTCGGTCTATCGCTGGCAGGGCAAGGTCGAGGAGGCCGAGGAAGTGCCGCTGCTGATCAAGACCACGGCGGCGCGCTATGCCGAACTTGAGGCTGTCATCCGCGCGTACCATCCCTACGAACTTCCGGAGATCGTCGCTGTCCCATTCAGCCATGGCCTGCCCGGCTACCTGGCCTGGGTCGCGGCCGAGACCAACCCCAACCCCAATCCCAACCCCGAAACGACAATATCATGCTGATTCGCATCCTGACCTTGCTGCTCTTCTGGACGACCGCCCCCGCCTTTGCCGCCGAGGAGCCGCTCGAACCCGAGCAGGCTTTCAAGTTCTCGGTCCGTGCCATCGACGCCAGAACCATCGAAGCTCGCTGGCAGATAACCGGCGGCTATTACATGTACCGCGAGAAGTTCAGGTTTTCCGCCGAGCCGGCCACTTTGAGACTCGGCACGCCGGTCTTCCCCAAGGGCGAGGTGCATGAGGACGAGAACTTCGGCAAGGTCGAGACCTATCGCAAGGAAGTGAAAATCCTGCTGCCCATCGAAGGGGGCGCCGCGGGCGAGACGGTAACGCTCAAGGTCAGCTCGCAGGGCTGCTGGGACAAGGGCGTGTGCTACCCGCCGACGCCGCAGCAGGCCAAGGTCACGCTGGCCGCCGCCAGCGCAGCGCCAGCGCCGGCTACCGCCGTGCCGACGACGACTTCCTCTGGCGGTGATGAAACATCGCAAATCGCCGGCATCCTGAAAGGCGCCAGCTTCTGGGTCGCGCTCGCCACCTTCTTCGGCTTCGGCCTGCTGCTGTCCTTCACCCCCTGCGTCTTCCCCATGGTGCCGATTCTCTCCGGCATCATCGTCAATCACGGCCATGCCGTCACCCACGCCCGCGCCTTCACGCTTTCGCTGGCCTACGTGCTGGGCATGGCGCTGACCTACGCCGCCGTCGGCGTGGCCGCGGGTTTTTCCGGCACCCTGCTGTCCTCCGCGCTGCAAAACGCCTGGGTGCTTGGCGGATTCGCGCTGGTGTTCGTGGCCTTGGCGCTGTCGATGTTCGGCTTCTACGAGCTGCAGTTGCCCTCGGGATTGCAGTCGCGCCTGTCGGAGAAGGCCAACAAGCAGGGCGGCTCGCTCGGCGCCATCGCGCTGATGGGCGCGCTCTCGGCCCTGATCGTCGGCCCCTGCGTCGCCGCGCCGCTGGCCGGCGCGCTGCTCTACATCGCCCAGACACGCGACGCCTGGCTCGGCGGCTGGGCGCTGTTCTCCCTGGCGCTTGGCATGGGCGCGCCGCTGATCCTCGTCGGCGTGTTCTCGCGCTCGCTGCTGCCCAAGACCGGACCGTGGATGAACGCGGTCAGCCGCTTCTTCGGCGTGCTGCTGCTGGCCACCGCGCTGTGGCTGGTGTCGCCGGTGCTGCCGGCCTGGCTCGCCATGCTGGGTTGGGCGGCGCTGTTGATCGTGCCCGCCATCTACATGCATGCGCTCGACCCGCTGCCCACGCATGCATCGGGCTGGCAGCGACTGTGGAAGGGCATCGGCGTGGTGTTGCTGATCGCCGGCGGCGCCATCCTCGTCGGTTTGCTCGGCGGCGCCCGCGACCCGTTGCAGCCACTGTCTTTCCTGCGCGGCGGCACTGCAACCGCCGTGTCGCCAGCGCCGACTTTTCAGCGCGTGAAATCGGTGGCCGAGCTGGATGCCGCCCTCAAATCCGCCGCCCGCCCGGTGATGCTCGACTTCTACGCCGACTGGTGCGTGAGTTGCAAGGAAATGGAAAAATTCACCTTCGCCGACCCCAAGGTCGCCGCACAGATGAACAAGATGCTGCTGCTACAGGCCGACGTCACCGCCAACAATGACGATGACAAGGCGCTGCTCAAGCGCTTCGGCCTGTTCGGCCCGCCCGGCATCATCTTCTTCGACGCCAAGGGTGCCGAGCGCACCGAGCTGCGCGTCGTCGGCTACCAGCCGGCGGAGCAGTTTCTGCCGACGCTCGATCGGGCAACAGCCGGAAAGTGATGCGCCGTTAGCATCGCACCCGATGTTTCTGGACGAAGTTGGCCGCCCATGTCCAATATCACCATGGATGCGTCCCACCAAGCGACTGGACATCGTCGAATTCACGAGTTTCGAGGACATCGAAACCCGGTTCGAGGCCGATTGGGAAGTGCGCGCGGTGGCCGAACAGGTGCCGCCGGCGATTTGACGCCGCCCCATGATATTCTTACCATGAACGAATCGATACCAGCGAGGTAAGACAATGGCCGCGACGGCAACGCTATCAAGCAAATATCAAATTTCGATTCCCAAGACCGTCCGCGATGAACAGCATTGGGAAGCGGGGCAGGAGTTCGTGTTCATTCCCAAAGGCGCGGGGGTGCTGATGATGCCCGTGCCCAGCCTTGAACAACTCGCCGGACTCGCCAATGGCGCCGACACCAAGGGTTATCGTGACCGTCGGGACCGCTACTGATGCGGGTCGTCGACACCTCCGTCTGGATCGAATGGCTGATCGACGGTCCGTTGCGCAAGCGGCTGAAAAAGGAAATTCCCGACAGGACTCAATGCGTCGTACCGACCATCGTCCAGTTGGAACTGACGAAATGGCTTACCCGTGAACTCGGCGAGGACGCGGCGGATCGGATGATCGCCTACACGCAGAAATGCATCGTGGCGCCGCTGGACACGCGCACCGCGTTACGCGCCGCCGAACTGCATCGCCAGTACAAGCTGGCGACCGCCGACGCCGTGGTCTATGCAACGGCGCTGGAGCGTGGTGCGGAATTGCTCAGTTGCGATGCGCACTTCGAGAAACTGCCGGGAGTGGTATTCGTACCCAAGAGGGCGTAGGGTGGCGGGCGGTCAATCAGCCCTCCCACGAGCAATGACCACGCTCTTTCTGCACTGTTTCACATTTTGAGGAATACGCCATGTTCACCGGCATCGTCGCCGCCACCGGCAAGATCACCCGTCTTCAACCGCTCGAGAAGGGCCTGCGCCTCACCGTCGAGGCACCCGCCCTCAAGCTCGGCGACGTCGCCATCGGCGACTCCATCGCCCATAACGGGGTGTGCCTGACGGTCATCGCCAAGAAGAAGGCTTCCTACCAGGTCGATGTCTCGCGCGAGACGCTGGACTGCACGGTCGGCCTCGACCAGCAGGGCGGCGAGGTGAATCTCGAAAAAGCCATGCGCCTGTCGGACTTCATCGGCGGCCATCTCGTTTCCGGCCATGTCGACGGTGTCGGCGAAGTGCTGAAGTTCGAGCCGGTGGGCGAGTCGCACGAACTGGTCATCAAGGCGCCCAAGGGTCTGGCGAAGTACATTGCGCGCAAGGGCTCGATCACCGTCGATGGCGTGTCGCTGACCACCAACAAGGTCAAGGGCCGCGGTTTTTCGATCAATCTGATTCCCCATACCGTCGAGGTCACCACGTTGAAGCGCCTGCGCGCCGGCGCGCAGGTGAATCTCGAGGTCGATCTCATCGCCCGTTACGTTGAACGCATGTTATCGGGGCCTAAGTAATTCCGTCAATAATCAATTGGTTACCTGCGTATTGTTGCCAACGGGAACGGTAACAAATCTTGTCCCCTCACGGAATGGCAACAGATTGAAATCTTGCTGTCCGGCCCTTGGGATGCTCCCACATGCAAGGAGAACACAACGCGGACCGTTAATATCCGCCAGATCAAGACCAACCCGTCGACTGCGCCATGCAGCGCGAAAGAGGCCGATATGGTGGCGGTAATGAACCGCGATCATCCCGAGGCGTTGTTGGTCGATCTGCTTCGCGGATTGTTCGGGCAAGTCCGGGTCACCCCGGAAGTCCGCGACGAAGCGTGGCCATCATCGGATCATCCGGGCAGGGCTCTTGTCGCCCAGGCGTTCGAAGCGGGGTGGCTGGTTTGTCCGTCCTTGCCTGGAAGCTCATGGCAACCCATAAATCCGGGTCTCGACGTTGGCGAACGCAGTGCGATTGCCGCTGCGTTGCAGATGCCTGGATGTTTGCTCATCATCGACGACCGTGCCGGGCGGGCAGAATCCAAATCACAACGCCTCCCTATTATCGGTACTGCAGCGGTGATTGGTCTCGCCAAGGCACAGGGATTGATTCCTGCTGCGCGACCTGTTTTGGAGAAGCTACCGGCCGGGTATTTCATCCACCCGAGTATCATTGGGACTGTGTGGAAGGACGTGGAAGGGTAGTCGTGGCAACAAATTCCGCTCCTGGAGCCTCTGTCTTTCAAGCAACCCCAGAAAGTCTGCGCTGGCGAGACGGCGGCAGCTAAAATGCGCGGTTCGCCGCGCCTTCCACGCCCACCGCCATGCTCGTCGCTTCCAACGTCACCATCCAGTTCGGGGCCAAGCCCCTGTTCGAGAACGTCTCCGTCAAGTTCGGCGACGGCAACCGCTATGGCCTGATCGGCGCCAACGGTTCCGGCAAGTCGACCTTCATGAAGATCCTCTGCCGCCAGCTCGAACCCTCCGCCGGCAACGTCACCAAGGACACCTTTGAGCGCATGGCCTACCTGCGCCAGGATCAGTTCGGCTTCGAGGACATCCGCGTGCTCGACGTGGTGTTGATGGGCCACGAGGACATGTGGAAATGCCAGCAGGATAAGGACGCGATCTACGCCAACCCGGACGCGACGGAAGACGACTACATGCACGCCGCCGAACTCGAAGCGAAGTTCGCCGAGTACGACGGCTACACCGCCGAGGCGCGCGCCGGTGAGCTTCTGCTTGGCGTCGACATCCCGATCGACAAGCACTTTGGTCCGATGCGCGAGGTGGCGCCGGGCTGGAAGCTGCGCGTGCTGCTGGCACAGGCGCTGTTCGCCAACCCGGACATCCTGCTGCTCGACGAGCCGACAAACAACCTCGACATCAACACCATCCGCTGGCTCGAAACCGTCTTGAACGGCCGCAACTCGACCATGGTGATCATCTCCCACGACCGCCACTTCCTCAACCAGGTCTGCACCCACATGGCCGACCTGGATTACGGCACCATCAGCGTCTATCCCGGCAGCTACGACGACTACATGGAAGCCTCGACGGCGGCGCGGGCGCGGCTGGCATCGCAGAACGCCAAGTCGAAGGATCGCATCGCCGATCTGGAGGAATTCGTGCGCCGCTTCCGCGCCCACAAGGCCAAGGCGCGCCAGGCCACCAGCCGCATGAAGCAGATCGACAAGCTCAAGATCGAGGACGTGAAGCCGTCCAGCCGCCAGTACCCGTGGATCCGCTTCGACTTCGACGAGAAGGACAAGCTGCATCGCCAGGCGCTGGAAATCGAACGACTGCAATTCGGCCATGACCCACAACTGCCGGTCATCCACAATCTCACGCTGACGCTCGATGCCGGCGACCGCCTCGCCGTGATCGGCGAGAACGGCGTCGGCAAGACCACCCTGCTGCGCCTGCTGATGGGCGAACTTCAGGCCCAGCACGGCGCGCTGAAATGGGCCGAGAAGGCCAAGCCCGGCTACTACGCCCAGGACCACGCCGCCGAGTTCGCCTCGGACCAGACGCTGACCGAATGGATCACCGGCTATGTGCGCGCCGGCGGCTATGACGGCGCCGATGTCGAGACGCTGATGCGGCAGACGCTCGGCCGCCTGCTCTTCGGCGGCGACGACGTGAAGAAGCCGGTCAGGGTCATCTCCGGCGGCGAGCAGGGCCGCATGATCTTCGGCAAGCTGATGCTGCTGAACTCCAACGTGCTGGTGCTCGACGAGCCGACCAATCACCTCGACATGGAATCCATCGAGTCGCTCAACACCGCGCTGGAAAAGTTCGAGGGCACGCTGGTCTTCGTCTCGCACGACCGCGAGTTCGTGTCGACGCTGGCGACGCGCATTCTCGAAATCAAGCAGGACGGCAGCTACATCGACTATCGCGGCAACTACGACGAGTACCTGCATTCACAGGGCGTCGAGTGACGCGGCCCACAAATTGTGGCTGCCATTCGCGTCGCCACGGCGGCGTAACCTGGCCCAACGAGCCGCTGGGAGTCGCGCGCCCAGGGTGGCTTATTTTGGGCTGCGATGAAATCGGTGACATCCTTCGCACTTACTCTTGACCTTGCTTGTTGCGCCATGGGCTCCGGCATGACATTCGCGGCACTTTTCGATGCGAGGAATCGATATATCTTCGCTCGCCCTGGAGTTAACCTTTTCGTGGCACCCCGCACAATCAACCGTGGCATGCTTGGCAATAGCGAATGGTTCGGTAAACGCGCACCACCACCTTAAAGCCAGCCTCGCGCTGGCTTTTTCTTGTGCGCCCGAAGCGCCAGTACTGGCGCGGTTTCCGGATAGCATTTCTCGCCTTTATTCCCCGACCAGTCTCCAGCCGTGATCGCGGATGGTCAGCATCACGCGGCCGCGTTTGTCGAAGCCGGAGTGGTCTTCGGCGCTCATGTTGTACACGCCCTGCGTTGCCACGAATTCCCGCGTCTGTTCGAGCGCATCGCGCAGCGCGGCGCGGAACTCGGCGGTACCGGGTTTGGCCTTCTGCGCCGCGAGCGGAATCGCGCGCTTGAGCAGCAGCCCGGCGTCATAGACGTTGGCGCCGAAGGTGGCCGCCTTGGCTCCGTGCAGCTTTTCGTAGGCGGCGATGTAGCCCCGCGCGATCGGCTTCGACGGATTTCCGTCGGGGATTTCGACCAGCGCCAGCATCAGGCTGGCCGCCATGAATGAACCCTCGACCTTCTTGCCGCCGAGGCGGATGAACTCGGGCGTGGCGGCGCCGTGGGTCTGATAGATCGCGCCCTTGTAGCCCTGGTCGATCAGCGTCACATGCGGCAGCACGGCCGGGCCGCCGGTGCCGGCGATCAGCACGGCATCGGGCCGGGCGGCAAGCAGCTTGAGAACCTGGCCGGTGACCGACTGGTCGGTGCGCTGGTAGCGCTCGACCACGGGCAGGGTTATGCCGGCCTCCCGCGCCTGCGCCGAAAACTCCTTGAGCCAGCCCTCGCCATAGGGATCGTTGTAGCCGATGAAGCCGACCGTGCGAATGCCGGTCTTCTTCATGTGGCCGATCAGCGCCTCGGCGATGAGGCCGTCGTTCTGCGTGGTCTTGAACACCCAGCGCTTCTTCTCGTCCATCGGCAGCACCACGGCGGAGGTGCCGACCGGCGCCAGCAGGGGCACGCCGGCCTCGGCGACGAAGGGCAGCACCGCCATGGCATTGGGCGAGCCGGTCGGGCCGATGATGGCATCGACCTTGTGCTCGGAAATCAGCTTCTTGAACAGGGTGACGGTCTGCGTCGAGTCCGAGGCGTCGTCGTAGGCAATGTAGTCGACGGTGAAATCGCCGATTCGGCGCGGCAGCAGCGCCACGGTGTTCTTCTGCGGGATGCCGACGACGGCCGTGGAGCCGGTGGCGGAACTGACCACGCCGACCTTGATCTGCGCCGATGCCGGCCCGGCCAGCACGGCGAGCACCGCGCAGGCCGGCGCCAGCGATCCGACGCGGGCCAGCCAGCGGCTACAATCGAACGCTTTGCGGAATGTTTTCTCCACGGAGTTCTCCCATGCGCATCGGCACGCCGCTTTCCCCTTCCGCCACCCGCGTCATGCTGCTCGGCAGCGGCGAACTCGGCAAGGAGGTCATTATCGCACTGCAACGACTGGGCTGCGAGGTGATCGCCGTCGACCGCTATGCCGATGCCCCCGGCATGCAGGTGGCGCATCGCGGCCATGTCATGGCCATGACGGATGGCGCCGCGCTGCGCGCGCTGATCGAAAAAGAGAGGCCGCATCTGGTGGTGCCGGAGATCGAGGCCATCGCCACCGACATGCTGGTGGAGATCGAGCAGGCCGGGCTCGCCGAAGTGATTCCGACGGCACGCGCGGCGCGGCTGACCATGAACCGCGAAGGCATCCGCCGCCTCGCCGCCGAGGAGCTCGGCCTGCCAACCTCGCCCTATCAGTTCGCCGACTCGCTGGCCGAGATGCAGGCCGCGATCGATTCCGGCATCGGCTATCCCTGCATCGTCAAGCCGGTGATGTCGTCCTCGGGCAAGGGCCAGTCGCTGGTGAAGGCGGCGACCGATGTCGAGAAGGCATGGGACTACGCGCAGAGCGGCGGTCGCGGCGGCCACGGCCGAGTCATCGTCGAGGGCGTGATCGCCTTCGACTACGAGATCACCCAGCTCACCGTGCGCGCCGTCGGCGCGGGCGGCGCCGTGGAAACCTTTTTCTGCGAGCCGATCGGCCATGTGCAGGTCAATGGCGATTACGTCGAGTCGTGGCAGCCGATGGCGATGTCGCCCGTGGTGCTGCGAAAGTCGCGCGATATCGCGGCGAAGATCACCGGCAATCTCGGCGGCCGCGGCATCTTCGGCGTCGAGTTGTTCATCAAGGGCGACGACGTCTGGTTCTCCGAGGTCAGCCCCCGCCCGCACGACACCGGTCTGGTCACGCTGGCCACCCAGCGCCTGTCGGAGTTCGAACTGCACGCCCGCGCCATCCTCGGCCTGCCGGTGGATGTGAGCCTGCGCCGGCCCGGCGCGTCGGCGGTGATCCATGGCGGCATGGAGGAAAAAGGCATCGCCTTCGACGGCGTGGCCGGGGCACTGGCCGTGCCCGAATCCGACCTGCGCCTGTTCGGCAAGCCCGAGAGCTTCGTCAAGCGGCGCATGGGCGTGGCGGTGGCCAATGCCGACACGACGGACGAAGCGCGGGCACGCGCCAAGCTCGCCGCCTCGCGCGTGAAACCAGTCAAGGGATGAGCGACTTTTCGGATCGCCTGATCCGCTGGCAGCAGCGCCACGGCCGCCACGGCCTGCCCTGGCAGAAGACCCGCGATCCCTACCGCGTCTGGCTGTCGGAGATCATGCTGCAGCAGACGCAGGTCGCCACCGTCATTCCGTATTACGACCGCTTCCTCGTCCGTTTCCCGACCCTTGCCGATCTTGCCGCCGCGCCGGTCGAGGCCGTGATGGAACCGTGGAGCGGGCTCGGCTACTACGCTCGCGCCCGCAACCTTCACGCTTGCGCCCGCGAAGTAATGACGGCTCATGGCGGCGAGTTTCCGCGCACGCCGGAAGCACTGGCCGCGCTGCCCGGCATCGGCCGCTCGACCGCCAATGCGATTGCGACGTTCTGCTTTGGCGCGCACGCACCGATCCTCGACGGCAACGTCAAGCGCGTGCTCTGCCGCTGCTTCGGCATTGAGGGCTTTCCGGGCACGACAGCAACGGAAAGTCGGCTCTGGCGGGACGCCGAATCGCTGCTGCCGGCCAACAAAGTATCCGCCTACATCCAGGGGCAGATGGATTTGGGCGCGACGATCTGCACCCGCGGCAAGCCGCGCTGCGAGGCCTGTCCGCTGCGGGAAATCTGCGTCGCCCATCGCGAAGGCCGGGTCGCCGAACTGCCGACGCCGCGCCCGAAGAAGGCACTGCCCGAGCGCGAGGCGACGTTGCTGGTGCTGCGCGACAAGGAAAGGTTCTTGCTCGAACGACGCCCGCCCGCGGGCATCTGGGGCGGACTGCTGTCGTTGCCGGAGCTGCCCGCGGGTGCCGAGCTCGCGAGTCACATCGAGCGGCAACTCGGCGCCCGCTTGGTCGCCGTAACGCCGGCTCCGTCTTTTGTGCACACCTTCAGCCATTTCCGCCTGCGCATCCGGCCGCTGTTGTGCGAAGTGCAATCGCAGCCGCGCGCGGCCGAATCAGACCATCAATGGCTGACCAAAACGGAACTGGCGCGGGCAGCCCTGCCCGCGCCGATCAGGAAAATCCTCAGCGCGTTTCCTTGACCAGGCGGTCGTTGGCCGGCTGCACCGGCCGCGCGTTGTTCTTGTAGAGCCGGGCAAAGATCGCAACCTGCTGCTCGGTCACGATGATCGGCTTCTTGAACACCATCCACAGCACGTCCTCGGTGCACGGCGGCGTGGTCAGCGAGCCCATGTAGGTGTAGTAGTCGCGCGCCTCGGGCAGGATGCGGTTGAGATCGATGGCCGTGGCCGGCGCCAGTTCCTGTCCCGCTTCCAGCGGCATGTTGTTCCACAGCGTCTGGATCAGCGGGTGCTCGGCGGCGCCCTTCTCCATCAGCACGGCGACGACCGCGAGCCGGCCCTCGTCGTCCTTGTGCACCAGGTGCGCCACCATGTCGAAGGCCTTGCCGCGCACCTTTTCCTCGGACGGGCGGTGGAAGTGGAACTGCACCAGCTGGTAGCCGCGGCCCATCACGGTGATGGTACTGCCCTCGCCGACATTGACCTGGATGGTGTGGCCGTTGTCGACGACACGGAACTGCGTCCACTTGTAGTCGAACTTGATCGGCTCGAGATCGACCTTGATGACGCCCTCGCGGATGTCGATGGGCGACTGGCGGCGGCCAGCGCCGCAGGCCGCGTTTTTCGGGTCCAGCTTGCTCCAGTTGCCCGGCGCACCCTCGCCCTCGTAGCTCCAGTGGATGTTCCGGTGCTCGACGATGGCCTCGGCTTCGGACTTGGCCGGCGCCTTTTTCTTCACCGCCTTGCGCGGGCCGGACGTGGCGTACTGGCGCTCGAGTTCCTGGCGGCTGGCCGCCGGCACCGGGGCGTGGACGGCGGGTTTTTCAGCGGCAGCGGCCGCCCCGGCGGCCTTGGCCACCTCCTTGATGTCGGGGGCTGCGCGACTCTTGGTGTCCTTGGCGGCGGAGGCCTTGTTTGGATCCTCGACCTGCGACTTGTCGATCTTGGGCAGTTCGATGAAACGCGGTTTGTCGCCCGTGGCAGCTGGCGCAGCCGCCATCGAAGCTGGCTTCTCGGTGACCTGCTTCTCGCCATGGCCGACATCGGCCACGGGCAGGGTCTTCGCCTTGGCGGCATCGCCAGCGCTGCGCATGTCGGCATGCATCACACCCGGCTTGCCCTCGCGCGCGGCAACGATGCCCGGCTGCTGGAGGCAAGCCTCGGCCAGTATTTTCGCGTCGGTGCTGGCAGCCTCGACCGATAGCTCGGCTGGCTGAGCTATCGGCTCCTCGCGCACCAGCTGGCCATCGCGGCGCCAGACGCGCTTCAGCGTGGTGAAACTGCCGCGGCCGCAGTCGTAACGATTGAACGCCTCGACCGTCGTGTAGCGCATGCCGTATTCGTCGATGTAGATGCCGTCGCGCACCAGGCGGCTCCAGGCGGTGGCACGAGCGCCGGCCTGTTGCACGATACGCGCGCGGTCGATCTCGATCTTGTCGCCGTTGGCGGTTGCAACGGTCTCCCACTTGGCGGCCAGCGCCGGCTGAGATGCCGTAAGCGTCGCGGTTATGGCGGCAATAATCGTCGCGGATCGGAATTTCATAAGGCTTCCCCTGGATGGCGTTCTTGTCATTACGACTATGACAGCAAATACTTTAGGAAACACCGAATAAGAACCAACCGCTGTGAACGATTTCTCCGCCATGGAGTCAGACGAAGAGACCGAACCACAGGGGACAAGACGATGAAGCAGATGACGCTGGCGACGGGAGCGGGTTTCGAGAAGCATGCGTGATCGACGCGCAAGGCGGAATTTCTGGCGCGGATGGAAGGGCTGATGCCGTGGGCCGCATTCCGCGACTTCTGCCGGATCAACCTGGGGCGGGAGCGGGTCCCCGATGCCACGCTGATCGTCGCTCCGCCCCGGTCAAGAATCAGGACAAGGCCCGTGACCCGGAGATGCACCAGACCAATAAGCGCGCCTACCGGAACGCTCCTCTGACCGATGCCGACAGGGAGACCAACCGACGCAAGTCCAGTGTGCGTTCCAAGGTCGAGCATCTGGCATGCATCCCAGAAAGACTCACCGAACTCCTTGAAAATCGGATATTTCGGCCCCATAATTCGCTCATGGTTGTAATTCCGGCAATCTGGAGGCGTCTTGGACGCGGGTTCGATTCCCGCCACCTCCACCTAAGAGCATCGGAGTGTTCTTAGGTGGGGGTGCACTGGTCTCGACAGGGTGAACAAAGGAAAGCAGGCAACTCGTCAGGCGATCGACGTTAATGAAGCAAATCTCTAAACGCCAACGATGAGCGTTTCGCAATCGCCGCTTAAGGCCTTTGCCGAGGCTGCTTTAGCCTTGTAACCAAAGAAAAGCCGGCGGGGACTTCGGTCCCCGTCGTCAATTGTGCTCCACCAATACATCATCGCAGGCTACCTCATCGGACTGGCGGGTAGCCCGCCCCCCGGAAAAGTCCTGCCAGCGACGCACGATCACATCCACGTACTTCGGATCGAGTTCGCTTGAAGACCGGCAGGCCGACCGGCCAAGGTCGGTTTGCGCTGACAGACGTGCTGCAAGCGAATCTCCATCTTGCCGACCCGAATGCGCTTGGACGGCCCCGAGGTCGAGAATACGGACTGGGTCGGAACCTGCGTGGTGAGTTCGAGTCGGCGAGCGGCTTCTACGCCATGAACCTGGGCGATGGAGCCCGTGGTCTTGGCGATTGTCTCGGCTACCTTGATCGGTTCCGGCATCACCTTGCCGACAAAGCGGCTGACTTCGGCCCGCACAAAGACACCGCGCGTCACGCGCTCAATGGCTCCCGCCTTGAGCAGGCGGGACAAGGTCCGATCAACGGACGCACACCGCTTGAATCGTCCGCGCGTAACTCATTGAGCAACAAGGGCTCAGGCTCAGGCCTTTGCGGACTTCGGGCGTGTTTTCGTGAGCGACGCCAGAGAGAAGAATGGCCCGGAGAGAGTGGAATGAGGCCAGGAGCAGTGGGTGAGGCTCTGTGGCAAAGTTCGCAGATTTCCGCGGGAATCCCCGCAAACACGCGGGCGTCGGCGCGCTCATATAGACTTGCACCATCGCATCCGGCGTCATCCCCCATGGACTACCGCATCATCCCCGTCACCGCCTTCGCCCAGAACTGCACGCTGCTCTGGTGCGAGGACACGAAGCAGGCCGCCGTGGTCGATCCCGGCGGCGACCTCGACGCAATACTGGCCGGCGCTGCGCGCGCCGGCGTCACCATCGAGAAGATACTGCTCACCCACGGCCACATCGACCATGCCGGCGGCACGGCTGAACTGGCGCGGCGCCTTGGCGTACCGATCGAGGGCCCGCAGCGTGAGGAGGAATTCTGGATCGCCCAACTGCCGCAGCAGGCCGGCATGTTCGGATTCCCCGGCACCTGCGAGGCATTCACGCCCGACCGCTGGCTCGACGACGGCGACAAGGTCACGGTCGGCAAGCTGACGCTGGACGTGCTGTTCACGCCGGGCCACACGCCGGGCCACATCGTGTTCTTCCACGCGCCGTCGAAACTCGCCATCGTCGGCGACGTGCTGTTCGCCGGCTCCATCGGCCGCACCGATTTTCCGCGCGGCGACTACGACACGCTGATTCGCTCGATCCGCAGCAAGCTGTGGCCGCTCGGCGACAATGTCGAGTTCATCCCCGGCCACGGCCCGATGTCCACCTTCGGCGAGGAGCGCCGCAGCAACCCCTTCGTTGCAGACAGAGTTTGAGATGGGTCACACGTGGAAATTCTTCCGCGCCGGCGGCTTCGACCGGGTGCGCCGCCGTGGTGGATGACCCGCCTCCTTTGAAGACATATTTATAGCTCAATATTGAGCGATTATGTCGATATTTTGCGCATAATCGCTCACATGGGAACCATAGACTTATACACCGCCGAAGAAATCTGTCGCACGCTGGGGCAGCGCTGCCGCGCGCTGCGTCTGGCCCGCGATCTCAGCCAGTCCGAACTGGCGGCACGCGTCGGCGCTTCGCTCTCCTCCATTCGCCGTCTCGAAGCCAGCGGTAGCGGCCCGCTGGAACTTCTGGTGCGTGTCGCCCAGTCCCTGCAGGTCGTGAGTCAGTTCGAACCGTTGCTGATGCAGCCCGTCCTCACCATCGCCGATGCCGAGCGCGAGACTGCGGCACGATCGCGCCGCCGCGCGGCGCGGCGCAACAAGGTCCGCGCAGCCACCCCCCCATCGTCGCCATGAAAACCCTGCGCGTCGTCTACGCCGGCTGGGGCGAGCGCTGGTTGCTGGGCACGCTGGCCGACGATGGCCGACGGATTCTGTTCGAATATTCGGACGAAGCGCGCCGGGCCGGCCTGGAACTCTCGCCCCTGCGCCTGCCGCTCGCCCACCCCGGCGCCTTTACCGGCGAGCCGTTCTTCATGGGTCTGCCGGGACTGGTTGCCGATGCGCTGCCCGATGGCTGGGGGCTCTTGCTGATGGATCGCGCCTTTCGCCGCGCGGGACGCGCGCCGGAGCAGGTGTCGCCGCTGGATAGACTCGCCTTCATCGGCGAGCGCGCCATGGGCGCGCTGATCTTCGAACCCGCCGAGCCGCTGGCCTTGCCCGACGAAAACCTCGCGCTGCTGCGCTTGGCCGAGGATGCTGCACAGGTTCTGTCGGGCGCGAGCGGCGAAGCCGATGCCACGCTGCGCCGCCTGCTGCTGCTGGGCGGCTCGCCGCAAGGCGCACGACCCAAGGTGCTGGTGGACTTCGACCAGACTCGCCGGCGTATCGCCAGCGGCGGGCAACATGACGGCATGGCGCCCTGGCTCGTCAAGTTTCCCGGCGGTGGAGAACACCGCGACGCCTGCGCCATCGAGGAGCTCCATGCCCGCCTCGCGCGCCACTGCGGCATCGACATGCCCGAGTCGCGCTTTTTCGCCCTCGACGGCCGTCACGCGGCCTTCGGCGTGCGTCGCTTCGACCGCGAAGGCGGGCGCCGCGCGCCGCTCTTGAGCCTGTCCGCCGCGCTGCATGTCGATTACCGGCTGCCCGCCCTCGATTACGAAACCCTGCTGCGAGCGACGCGCCGCCTCACCGGCGACGAGCGCGAAGTCGTCAAGGCCTTCGAGCGTTGCGTGTTCAACGTGCTCGCCCACAACCGCGACGATCACGCCCGCAACTTCGCCTTCCGCCTCGACCGCGAGCGCCGCTGGAGGCTGGCCCCTGCCTTCGACCTCACCTTCAGTCCCGGCCCCGGCGGCGAGCACCACACCACCGTCGCCGGCGAGGGCCGCGCCCCGGGTCGCGAACACCTGCTCGAACTCGCCCGTCGGAGCGGCGTGCCGCTGCCCGCGGCACAAGCCGGCATCGACCGGATACTCGAAGGCATGAGCGCTTTCGAAGCGCTGGCGCAAGACTTGCCGATCAGGAAAACCCGCCTGGCGGAATTACGGCGCGTGCTCGCCGAAGACAACCGCCGGGTACGGCAATGACACGAAAAAGTCGGCGCTGGCGGGACGGCGACTAATGGGTCAGGAAAGGCCGCATGTGCGGAACATCGGCCGCAAGGAGCATCTCGCCGGCGTGGTGATGGCTAGAAACACGAGGGCATCCGGGCGGGCTTGACGGTCACTCGTCGAAAGCGTGCCGTATATCTACGCAGCCCGCTTTTCCTGAGGAATGGCGACGACTTCCCGGGAGCGTTTGGCTTCATCGAGCAGGTAGCGCTGGTAGTCATCCAGGTCGCCGTCGAAGGGCTCGATACCGCCCCGCGAGACCAGCCAGAACTCGTCGCACACCGACCGCAACAGGGCGCGGTCGTGGCTCACCAGCATCACGGTCCCCTCGAATTCGTTGAGCGCAACGCTGAGTGCCTCGCGGGTGGATAGGTCGAGGTGGTTGGTGGGTTCATCCAGCAGCAGCAGGTTGGGGCGTTGCCAGACGATCATGCAGAGCACCAGTCGCGCCTTTTCGCCGCCGCTCATGGTGCCGACGGGCTGCTTGACCATGTCGTTGCTGAAATTGAAGGTACCCAGGTAGTTGCGCAAATCCTGCTCCCGGGCGGCGACATAGCCGCTGCGCCCGGCGGCGAGGGTTTCCTTGGCCAGCCGGATCATGTGCTCCAGCGGGGTGTCTTGCGGGCGCAGTACGTCGAGTTCCTGCTGCGCGAAATAGCCGATATTGAGTCCCCTGCCTTCGGTGACTTCGCCGCTGATGGGCGCAAGCGCCCGGGCGATGGTTTTGACCAGGGTGGATTTGCCCTGGCCGTTGGCGCCGAGGATGCCGATGCGCTGACCGGCATGCACCGAACGGTTGATATTGCGCACGATGACGGTCGGCGGCGTGCCGGCAGGCGCATCCGCCAGCGGCGGGTAGCCGATACTGGCCTCACTCATCGACAGCATGGGGTTGGGGAGATTGGCGGGTTCCTGGAATTCGAAGTTGAATTCCGCATCGGCAAGGACGGGGGCGATCTTCTCCATCCGTTCCAGCGCCTTGACCCGGCTTTGCGCCTGCTTGGCCTTGCTGGCCTTGGCTTTGAAGCGGTCGATGAACTTTTGCAGATGAGCGATCTTTTCCTGCTGCTTGACCATGGCCGACTGCTGCAACGCCAGCTGTTCGGCGCGCATGTCTTCAAAGGCGCTGTAGTTACCGCCGTAGCGCAGCAGCTTGGCATTGTCGATGTGCAGCGTGACCTGGGTCACCGCATCGAGAAATTCCCGGTCGTGACTGATCATGATCAGGGTACCCGTGTAGCGCTGGAGCCACGCCTCCAGCCACACCAGCGCATCGAGATCCAGGTGGTTGGTCGGTTCGTCGAGCAACAGCAGATCGGACGGACACATCAGGGCGCGCGCCAGTTGCAGGCGCATGCGCCAGCCGCCGGAGAAGCTGTTGACCGGGTTGGCCAGTTCGTCCGTCTTGAAACCCAGGCCAAGAATGAGGGCCTGGGCCCGGGCTTCGGCATCGTGGGCACCGGCGTCATGGTGGTCCATGTAGGCATGTGCCATGCGCATGCCGTCTTCGGCTTCCTCGGCGGCGTGCACCTCGGCCTGGGCCGCCAATAGGGCCGTATCGCCCTCGATGACGAAATCGGTGGCGCTCTGGTCGGTCTCGGGCATGTCCTGCGCCACCTGAGCCATCCGCCATTGCCTGGGGAGCGAAAAGTCACCCCCGTCTTCATGCAGCGTGCCGTTGAGCAAGCCGAACAGGGTGGATTTACCGGCTCCGTTGCGGCCGACCAGGCCCACCTTTTCGCCGGGGTTGAGGGTGACGGAAGTATTGTCCAGCAACACCTTGGCACCGCGGCGCAGGGTGATGTTCTTGAGGATGATCATGGGGGTGCATTTCGTGGGGGATGCGCATGATAGCCAACGAAACATGCGGTACCCACGAAAATTTCACTTCACATTTCTCTCGCGAATTATTGGCGGCACGAATTTGACGGAAAACTTCCAGCCTTCCGGAGTGGCTTTGAGGATCAGGGCTTTCGAATTGGCTCCCTCTTCGAAAACCGGTGCCGAGCCGACCAGTTCTATCGCGCCGATGCCCGTGATGACGCATGCTCCCGGAATCGTGACGAAGGCTGCTTCCGCGGCCATCAGGACGAACCGACCCTCCTTGGACTCCGAACATGACAAGCCCTTCGGCAGGGTGGATGGATCGCGTTTCCAGGCATGGCGCAGATCGTCGAGTCTCTTGAGTAAATCCTCGGTGATCTTGACGGCCAGACCGACTTCACACGATTTCGCATGGCCCATTCGTTTGCTCCTGCGTGGAATCGCCCGCTCCATCCCGGGCCGGATAATTTTGCCGCGCGGGGCTTACTTCTTGCCAATCTTCCGGCAACCCAGCGCCGTCCTGGTCTGGAAGTACTCGAGCTTGTCGCCGCAGTCCATGATCTTCTCCGGCTTCTTCGCGTCCTTGCCGGCCTTGCAGGTGAAATCGCCCGCCTTGCCGGCCTTGCCCTTGAGCTTGTAGCCCTCGGGGCAGGCGGCAGCGGCGCCCTTGGCCGGAGCGGCGCTCTTGGCCGGAGCGGCGGCGGAAGGCTTCGCGGCAACAGGCAGTGCTTCGACAACGAGCGGCACCTTGAGCTTGCCGGTGCAGCCAAAGCGGCCATCGACCTTGGTGCCGTCGGCACGGACGGTGTAATTGCCGGCCGCGGCATAGGCGTGACTCACGACCTTGGGAAAGGGCTCCGTGTCGCCGACCACGACGCGTTGGTCGGTGCCGTCGCCGAAGCCGATCTTGAGGCCGCAATAAACAGACGAAGTGGCGTCGCCGGTCACGGTGATCTTGACGGGCTGGCCGACCTTGGCCGGGTTCGGCTCCAGCGTGATGCCCTCGATGTTGTCAGCGGCAAAGGCGGGGCCGGCGACGGCAAGCAGCAGCGCGGAAGTGATGGAAGCAATTTTCATGGATGTCCTCCGGGTCGGGTGAGCGAGTTCTGCTAACCTCTCCACTCTAACCAAATTCGCCACCGAAGGAAAATCTTCCCCCATGAAAGCGCTCAAGATCGTCGGCATCGCCATCGCCGCGCTGCTCGTCATCGTCGCCGTTGGCGTCGCGGTGGTCATGGCGAAGTTCGACGCCAATTTCATCAAGGCCGAACTGGCCAAAGTGGTGCAGGAGAAGAAGCAGCGCAACCTGAAAATCGACGGCGCGCTCGAGCTGGCTTTCTGGCCCAATCTTGGCGTCAAGGTCGGCAAGGTGTCGCTCTCGGAGCACAAGAGCGAGAAGGGATTTCTCGCGCTCGACTCGGCGCGCGTTTCGGTGGCGGTGATGCCGCTGTTCTCCAAACAGATCGTCGTCGACACCATCGAAATCGGCGGCGCCAGGGCCACGCTGATCCGCCACAAGGACGGCACGCTCAACATCGCCGACCTGCTATCCAAGGACAAGGACGAGAGCCCGCTGCTCAAGTTCGACATCGCCGGCATCAAGATCGCGGGCAGCGAGCTGACCTTCCGCGACGATCAGGCCGCTTCAACCTATACGGTCTCGGGCCTGACGCTCTCGACCGGCCATCTCGCCAACGCCGCCGAAGGTCCGCTGGAACTGGCCGCGAAAGTCACCGCCAGCAAACCCAAGACGGCTGTCGACATCCGGATTGCCGGACGCTACCGCTACGATCTGGAAAAGAAGGACTACGCGCTGTCCAGGCTCGACGCCGCCATCAAGGGCGAGCTGCCGGGCGCCAAAGGCCTCGACCTGACGATCTCCGCCGCCAATCTCGCACTGCAGCCGGCAACCCAGGCTATTGCGGCCGACAAGCTCTCCCTGGCGGCCAAGGGCGAAGTGGCGGGCGTGCAGGGCCTCGACCTGGCGCTGTCCGCCGCCAGCCTTTCGCTGCAGCCGGCGACCCATACGGTGGCGATCGACAAGCTGTCCCTGACCGCCAGGGGCAAGCAGGGCGCCGATGCCTTCGACGTCAAGCTCGACGCGCCGAAGCTGGCGCTGACGCCGGAAAAGGCCAGCGGCGAAAAGATTTCTCTGGCGGCCAGCCTCACCGGCACGGGCAAGAACATCGCCGCGAAGCTGAGTCTGGCCGGAGTCGAAGGCTCCGCCAAGGCGGTGAAGATCGCCAAGCTGGACCTCGATCTCGACGCCAGGGTCGGCGAGACCAGCGCCAAGGGCACGCTCTCCAGCCCCGTCACCGTGCAGATGGAAGCAACCAGCGTCGATCTGCACAAGTTAACCGGCGAGCTCGACGTCGCCAGTCCGCAAATGCCGATGAAGCAGGTGAAGCTGCCGATCAATGGCACGGTGCGCGCCAACTGGAGCAAGCAGAACGCCGACATTCAACTCGCCACCCAGTTCGATGAATCGAAGATCGCGGCCAGGGTAAATCTCGCCAGGTTTTCGCCGCCCGACATCGGCTTCGATCTCGACATCGACAAGCTCAATGTCGACAAGTATTTCCCGCCGGCGAAGAAAGGCGCGGCCGGCGGCGCGGCGGCGCCCGAATCGAAGATTGACCTCTCGGCGCTCAAGTCGCTCAATCTCCACGGCACGGTCAAGGTTGGCCAACTACAAGTGCAGAACGTCAAGGCCGCCAACGTCCGGCTCAACATCAACACCGCCGGGGGCAAACTCGACGTCGCGCCGCTGTCGATGAATCTTTACGACGGCACGCTCAACGGCGCGCTCTCCGTCAATGCCAACGGCAACACGGTGGCGCTCAGGCAGAGCCTCGCCGGGGTGAATATCAACCCGCTGATGAAGGACGCGCTCGACCGGGACCTGATCGAGGGCAGGGGCACGGTCAACCTCGACATCAGCACGCGCGGGGACACCGTGACCGCGATGAAAAAGGCGCTGGCCGGCACGGCGTCGCTTTCGCTCAAGGACGGCGCGATCAAGGGCATCGACCTCGCCAAGTCCTTTCGCGAACTGAAGGCCAAGTTCTCCAACAAGCAGGACGTGGTGCAGGCCGCGAAAAAGACCGACAAGACCGACTTCTCCGAACTCACCGGCAGCTTTCGCATCGCCAATGGCGTCGCCCACAACGAGGATCTCGCCGCCAAGTCGCCCTTTCTGCGGCTGGCCGGCGCCGGCGACATCGACATCGGCAACGGCCGCATCGACTACCTGGCCAAGGCCAGCGTCGTGAATACCTCGGGCGGCCAGGGCGCCAAGGATCTCGAGCACCTCAAGGGCGTCACCGTGCCGGTGCGCCTGACCGGTCCCTTCGACAACATTTCCTACAAGCTGGAACTCGGCAGCCTGATCCAGGAAGCCGCCAAGGCCAAGGTCGAGGAGAAGAAGCAGGAGATCAAGCAGAGGGTCCAGGAAAAAGTGCAGGACAAGCTCAAGGGCCTGTTCAAAAAATGAGATTCGGCATCGATCTTGGCGGCAGCAAGATCGAGATCGTCGCGCTTGGGACGGACGGCGCCGAGCTGCTGCGCGAACGGGTCGCGACGCCGCCGGGCGACTATGCGGCCACCATCGCGGCCATCGTCGGGCTGGTGAAGACGACGGAAGAAAAAGTCATGCGAAGCGGTATCCACCGGGACGGCGCTGGCGGTACGGTGGGCGTGGGCATTCCTGGCACAGAATCGAAAGCCACGGGGCTCATCAAGAACGCCAACTCGACTTGCCTGATCGGCCAGCCGCTGCGCCTCGACCTCGAAGCCGCGCTCGGCCGCGAGGTGCGGATCATGAACGACGCCAACTGCTTCGCGCTATCCGAGGCGACCGACGGCGCGGCGGCGGGAGCCGCGGTGGTGTTCGGCGTGATCCTCGGCACCGGCGTGGGCGGCGGCATCGTGATCGACGGCAAGGTACTGACCGGCGCCAATGCGATCGCCGGCGAATGGGGCCACAACCCGATGCCCGGCGAGCACCATCGGCCGGTGTGCTACTGCGGACGCAAGGGCTGCATCGAGCTCTACCTGTCCGGGCCGGGCATGGCGAAGGAACACAAGCGCACGACGATGAGCGATCTGTCGCCGGAGGCGATCGTCGCCCGCGCCGCCGCCCGCGCCGCCGACTGCGAAGCCACGCTGAAACTTTACGAGACGCGGCTGGCGTGCGCGCTGGCCACCGTCATCAACATCGTCGATCCCGATGTCATCGTGCTTGGCGGCGGGCTCTCCAACATCGACCGCCTCTATGCCAACGTGCCGGCGCTGTGGGGCGCCCACGTGTTTTCCGACCGCGTCGACACCCGACTGGTGAAGAACCGCCACGGCGACTCGTCGGGCGTGCGCGGCGCGGCGCGGCTGTGGCCATGAATCCGTGGCTGCGGGTTTTCGCCCCCTTCGCGGTGGGTTACTACCTGTCCTACCTGCTGCGCAACGTCAATGCCGTCATCGCGCCCGAGCTCACGCGCGACCTCGGCGTTTCCGCCGCCGACCTCGGGCTCCTGACCAGCGCCTACCTGCTCGCCTTCGGCGCCTTCCAGCTACCGCTCGGCCTGCTGCTCGACCGCTACGGCCCGCGCCGCGTCGAAGCTGCCCTGCTCTTGATCGCCGCCGCCGGCTGCGCCCTGTTCGCGGCGGGCGACGGCCTTTCCGGGCTGGCCACCGCCCGCGCCCTGATCGGCCTCGGCGTCTCGGCCTGCCTGATGGCCGCGTTCAAGGCCTTTTCGCTGTGGTTCCCGGCCGAGCGCCAGGCCTCCCTCAACGCCGCCGTCATGGCCGCCGGGGGCTTGGGCGCGCTCACCGCGACGACGCCCATCGGCTGGGCGCTGCCGCTGGCCGGCTGGCGTGGCGTGTTCTTCGTCCTGGCCGCGCTGGCGCTGTTGGTCGCCGCCGCGATCTTCTCCACCCCCGAGAAGGAAAAAGTCGGCGCTGGCGAGACGGTGACCGACCAGCTGCGCGGCCTCGGCGAGATATTGCGAAGCCGCGTGTTCTGGCGCTTCGCGCCGCAGACCGCGATGATCCTCGGCGGCTTCATGGCCGTGCAGGGGCTGTGGGCGGTGCCGTGGCTGATGCACTTCAATGGTCTCTCCCGCGACGCGGCGGCCTTCCACCTGCTGCTCACCGGCAGCGCCATGCTGATCGGATTCCTCGCCATCGCCGCTTTTGTCATTCCGCTCAAGCGCCGCGGCATCCCGCCCGAGCGCATCCTGGCGGTCGGCATGGGACTGGGCGTGGCGGCCAACGGCGCGATCGCGCTCGACCTGCTGCCGACGCATGCCGCCTGGTTCTTCCTCGGGCTGGTATTTTCGGTCGGCAACCTCGCCTACGCGCTGCTGCAGTCCGAGTTTCCGCCGGCCCTGTCCGGCCGCGTCAATACCGCGCTGAATCTCTGCGCCTTCGCCGGCGCCTTCGGCCTGCAGTGGGGCTTCGGCGCGCTGGTCGATGTGCTCGCAGCCGGCGGCCTGGCGCAACGCGATGCCTTCCAATGGACCTTCGCCGCGCTGGTGCTGCTGCAGGCGGCAAGCTACGGCTGGTTTCTGCGCGGGAGCAGGCGGGACTAGAACTCCAGCGGATCGACGTCGAGATGCCAGCGCAGGTCGCGCGGCGTCTTGAGTTGGTACAACCGCGCCGACCAGGCGGCGAGGAAGGCTTGCAGCGCCGGGCGCGAGGCCGACTCGACCAGCAGTTGGCCGCGCTCCAGCGTCATCTTGCGGAACAGCCGCATCGGCACCGGGTCGTAGAGGGTGATCCCGCCGCCGAGCAGAACGGCGGCATCGCGCGCGGCGCCGAGAAAGGTCAGCGCGGCATCGAGTTGCCCGGCCTCGGCGCGCAGCAGCGCCTGGAAGACGTAGGGCGGAAAACCGGCCTGCTCGCGCTCGTCCAGCTGCGCGGCAGCGAAGGCGGCGTAGTCGTGGGCGATCAGCGCCTGGTAGAGCGGATGCGACGGGTATTCGGTCTGGATCAGCACCTCGCCCGCCAGTTCGGCGCGGCCGCTGCGCCCGCCGACCTGCATCAACTGGGCGAAGAGGCGCTCCGGCGCGCGAAAATCGGCGGCGAACAGCGCGGCATCGGCGCCGACCACGCCGACCAGGGTGAGCTTGGGAAAGTCGTGGCCCTTGGCCAGCATCTGCGTGCCGACGAGGATGTCGGCCTCCCCGGCGTGGATGGCGTCGAGCAGCGCCGCCCATTTCGTCGGCGTACTGGCCGAGTCGCGGTCGATGCGCAGCACGCGCGCCTCGGGGAAGCGCTCGTTGATCGTCGCTTCGAGGCGCTGGGTGCCGCGGCCGAAGGGATGGATGTCCGCGTTGCCGCAGTCGGGGCAGGCGCGGGGGATGCCGGCTTCCAACCCGCAGTGGTGGCAGCGCAGCCGTTGGTCGGCGAGATGCACGACGAGATTCGCGGCGCAGCGGCGGCAGCCGGAAATCCAGCCGCAGGCCGGGCAGGCCAGCACCGGCGCGTAGCCGCGGCGGTTGAGGAAAATCAGGCTCTGCTCGTTGCGCTGCAAGCGCTCGCTCATGGCTTTGATCAGCGCCACGCTCATGCCGTCCTGCAGTTTCTCGCGGCGGGTATCGACCACGCGCACCGTCGGCGGCGCCTCGGCGACGGCGCGGCGGGTGAGTTCGAGCAGGCGGTAGCGGCCCGTTCCGCCGCCGGGCCGCCCCAAGGCGGAACCATTCAACGGCCCGGAGCCGCTCCGCGGCGAACCCGAGCCACCCCCCCGCGAGGGGAGGCCGGGTTGTGCATGATGGAAGGTTTCGAGTGAGGGCGTGGCCGAGCCGAGCACGATGGGCACCTGTCGCTGCTTGGCGCGAAACACGGCGACGTCGCGCGCCGAGTAGCGCAGGCCATCCTGCTGCTTGAAGGAGCCGTCGTGTTCCTCGTCGATGACGATGAGTTGCAGGCGCGGCAGCGGCATGAACACCGCGAGCCGCGTGCCGAGCACGATGTCGGCGCGCCCGGCATGGGCATCGAGAAAGCCGCGCGTGCGCCCGGCATCGGCCACGCCGCTGTGGGCGATGGCGATGCGCGCCCGCGGGAAGCGCGCGGCGACGCGGCCTTCGAGCTGCGGCGTCAGCGCGATCTCCGGCACCAGCATCATGGCCTGGCCGCCGCGTTCGAGCACGGCGGCGATGGCGCGCAGGTAAACCTCGGTCTTGCCGCTGCCGGTGATGCCGTGCAACAGGAAGGGCGCGAAGCCGTGCGCGCCGGTAATCGCCGCGACGGCTGTCGCTTGCTCTTCGAGCAGCACCGGCAGGGAAAAAGTCGGCGCTGGCGAGACGGCGGCACTTTTCTTCACGCGCGGCAACTTGCCCTGGCGCAGCAGCGGCGGCAACGCCATGCCCGTCACGCCGCCGAGCGGATGCTGGTAGTAACGGCTCACAAACTCGCACAGCGCGAGCCAGTCGGCCGGCAGCGGCGGTACGTCGAGCACCGCCTCGATGGCCTTGAGCTTGGCCGCCGGCTGCTCGCTGTGCGCCGCGACGGCGACGACGACCCCGGTCTTCGAAGTCTTGCCGAAGGGCACGCGAACCAGGCTGCCGGGCACGGCGCCGGCGCCGCCGAGGTAGTCGAAAAGGCGGGGCAGGGGTACGTCGAGCGCGACCCGCAGGACCGGATCAAGTGCTTGCGACATGAATCTCGACTTGACCTCGCTTTTAGAGGGTAATTGCATGGCCGGAAAGGGTTTTTGGCTTACCCACAAATTCTGTGGATAAGTTTGTGGGCAAACCCTGACCGCTTGCGCTAACTACCCATGCCATAAGGTGTTTCTAGTACTTGCGTAATGAATGTGCAATACTAGAATCGTTATAAATCAATTGGTTAAGAAATTACCGTTTTGTGTAGCATGGAAATCGCGCCACTTTGGGATGGAACGGGTTTCTGTGCATAAGTCAACTCCCCGCACCATTTTCGCGCTGCCCCGAAACCCTTGCCACATGGGCATCGGCGAGGGGTGCTGCCCTAGGCGCGCCTGCTGTGCTGGCGTACCGTCTCGATCAGGACGGAAACCCGCTCTGGCGGGGTGTATTGGGAGATGCCATGGCCGAGATTGAAGACGTGGCCGCCCTTGCCGTCGTCCGCGCCGAAACTGTCGAGCACCCGCCTGGCCTCGCTGGCGACGGCCTCGTTCGAGGCGAACAGCGCCATCGGATCGAGGTTGCCCTGCAACGCCACCTTGTCGCCGACGCGACGGCGGGCTTCGCCCAGGTCGGTGGTCCAATCGACGCCGATGGCGTCGCAGCCGGTGGCGGCGATCGCTTCCAGCCACTGGCCGCCGCCCTTGGTGAAGACGATGCAGGGCACACGCTCGCCGTCGTGCGTCTTGATCAGTCCATCGATCACGCGCTGCATGTAGGCCAGCGAGAACTCGCGGTAGGCAGCGTGCGACAGCGCCCCGCCCCAGGTGTCGAAAATCTGCACGGCCTGAACGCCGGCTTCGATCTGGGCGTTGAGGTAATCGGTCACCGCCTGCGCGTTCACGTCGAGAATGCGGTGCAACAGGTCGGGCCGGTCGTAGAGCATGGTCTTGAGCGTGCGGAAATCATCCGAGCCGCCGCCCTCGACCATGTAGCAGGCGAGCGTAAACGGCGAACCGGAGAAGCCGATCAGCGGCACCGAGTTGTCCAGCGCGCGGCGGATTTCCGCGACGGCGTCGAGCACATAACGCAGATGGGTATCGGGATCCGGCGCGGTGAGGTCGCGGATCGCCCATTCCTCGCGCAGCGGCCGCTCGAACTTCGGCCCCTCGCCCTCGGCGAAATAAAGGCCGAGGCCCATCGCGTCGGGCACGGTGAGGATGTCGGAAAACAGGATCGCCGCGTCGAGCGGAAAGCGCGCCAGCGGCTGCAAGGTCACCTCGCAGGCGAGGCCGGGGTTCTTGCACAGGGCGAGGAAGTTGCCGGCGCGGCGCCGCGTCTCGTTGTATTCCGGCAGGTAGCGACCGGCCTGGCGCATCAGCCAGGTGGGCGTGTAATCGACCGGCTCGCGCAGCAGGGCGCGGAGGAAGTTGTCGTTCTTGGGACGGGCCATGTCGGGCCTCCGACGGGGAAAGAGTCGATTATCGCATTGGCTTGCCGCAGGGAAAATAAAAAGGGCGCTCCGAAGGGGAGCGCCCCAATTGTGGCACGATCAGTACCCCGTCATGTTCCGGGGAGTGGAGGTGGCCTCACGGTAGGCAGACACCCATCGCATCCGGTACTCACGGGGTGAAACAGCCCCCCATTCCATCCGGTACGGTCGGCGCCGCGCAGGAGACTGGCAGAGTCGTCACCACGGGGGCGATACAGTTCCCCATCGCATCCGGTACGGTCGGCGCCGCGCAAGAGGTTCCGGTGGTGCTGGCCGGGGGAACGTAGGTTCCGGTTGTGGGCGGAGCCACCGGGACCACGTACGCACCCGTCGGCGAGACACAACCACCGTATCCATCGGAGACGGCGGGGGCCACGCAGTAGGTTCCCGTTCCGGTTGTGGGCGGAGCCACCGGGACCACGTACGCACCCGTCGGCGAGACACAACCACCGCTTCCGTTTGAGACGGCGGGGGCCACGCAGTAGGTTCCCGTGGTGCCGGTAACCGGCGGCATATAGGTGCCGGGCATGGTTGGCATATATCCCGTGGGGGGGGGCACATAGGCCGAACCCGGTGGGATATATCCCGAGGGCGCATTGACTGGTTGAGTATAGCCGCCAGCCATATAGCCGGCTGTCACGAGCACGCCGTTTTGATCATAGACCGGACCGACCTGAATGGGAGGAATGTAGGTGTTGATCGTGGCCGCGGGTGGTGGTGGTAACTGGCTGATGCTGGGCTGGAGTGGAGGCAGATACCCACCCATTACCTGATAGGTACCGGGCAGGGTGAAGCCAGTTTGAACCACCGGCGAGTATCCGACGGGTGCCTGGCCGGTCGCGATGTTGGCCTGGATGACGCCGCCCGCGCCGACCTGGCCGATGAAAGGTGGCGGCGGCATGGTATAGGTGCCATCGGCATTGACCACGGCATTGGTCGGCATGGCGACGCCGGCGGGCAGCGGCGCCATGACAATGGAGCCGTCCTGATTGATGGTGGTCGGAGCCTGCGGGGGGATAAAGCCGTGCAATGGCGGAGGGGGAATTAACCAGCCGCCCTGGGTGTTCTGCTGGGCGCCGGCCGGGGGTATCCAGGTGGTCGGTGGCACGACACCGAAAGGGATCGCCGTGCCGGGCATCACGACCGAGCCGTTCGGAAGAATGGTCGTGCCTTCGGGCAACGCGGTTGTGCCAAATTGCGTGCCGGCCGGCAACATGAAGCCTTCCGGCACACTGACACCGAGGGGGAGTGTCACGCTGGCCGGAATATTTACGCCAGGCGGCAAAATGGTGCCCGATGGAATGGTGTAGTGCTCCGGAATACTTACGCCCGGCGGCAGCGTCATGCCCGGCGGAATAGGCATATTGAACGGGATCGCGAATTGTGGAGGCAACACAACCGTGGATGGCAACGCGGTCCCTGTTGGCGGCACAAAATTTGCCGGCAAGGTAACTTCTCCGGCCAGAGCGCCGGGAACAATCGGCGCGAACGTCGTGCCATCCGGGAAGATCACGGTCCCATCCGTGCCGATTTGGATGGATGTCTGGTTGGGGTCTTTGATCTGGCCTTGCAGAGCAGTGGCTGGCATGAACGGGAGGTAATTGCCGACGCCATTCACCTTCAGGCTGCCATCGGACTGAAATTCCACCATTCCGGCGGGCAGCACGCCCGCGGCCTCCAGCCGGCTCGTCATCTGCTGTGGCGTGAGCGGAGGCACCGTCACGCCTGGCGGGATGGGCAAAGTGGCCAATGGCACGAAACCGGCCGGCGGCACGAAGTCGGCCGGGAGACTCAGCCCCGGATTCGGCACGAACCCGGCAGGGAAATGAGGCATTTCCATCGGGTCGTCGACAATCGGGACAAACTGCAAATACCCCCACGTCACCGAACCGTTGCTATCGACAACGGCATTGCTTTGTAGCGGAGTGGCCGGGTCGTAGTTTGCCGGAAACAACGTCACATATCGTGTCCCCGCCACCTCGATGCTGCCGTCGGTATTCACGACGACGCCAGCCTGCTGGGCCATCTGATTAACGCTATCCGGAAGCGACTCCGCTTGCGTTTGGAAAGCGATCATCAAGGATGCCGCCAATGTGGTGAATTTGAATGCGTGTTTCATATGGTTTTCCTCTCTCGGTTGGAAGTGACGGTCTGCTAGATGCGGCGGCGACACGCGGAGACAGCCGCCGGGTTTTGCGGAACGCATACCGAATATAAGCTTAAACCATATCACCCGAATGTGGGGGGGATAATGCGTCGCCGGCGGATACCCCGATCGAGGGCGCATGACGAGGCCACCATTTCAAGCGAGGGTGTCGGCCATCGGGGTGGCGAACCACTTGGACATCTCCTCGAATTGCCTTGGCTCTGGACATTCTCGCTCCTCAAGCCTATAAAAACAAACCGGGCCGTCGGCTTGTGAGAGGCAACATAGGGGAGTCATCATGAAATGGAAGATTGCAGTGTTGACCGCGATGCTCGCACTTGCGTCGGCGGGAGGGCGCGCGGACACTTACGATCCCGCGACGAATCGTCTCACGGTCACGACGATCACGGTGGGAGGCTATACATTCTCGAACGTCGTCGTGACGGTCGGCCAACTCATCAGTTTTGACCCGGTGGTGGTTCCCGTCTCGGGTGTACCAAGCCCCAACGCAATCGCCGTGAGCGTGACGGGCTCGACCGCTCACCTGACCAACGTCCAGGTCTGTGCAAGCGTTTCGGCGAACGACACGTGCGGACCCGCCGGAGGTTTCGCCGTTGGCGAGACGGGAAGCATTTCCGTCATGGCGAGTTCCGGTGACAGTTATGGAGTTTATGTGCCGACGAATCAGCCGGCGGCGAGCTATTGTTCGATCACATCGGGCGGGTCGGGTATCTTCGGCTCGACGATGTCGACGGCAGTGGTAACCTGTTGGTAGCCAGGTTGAAAACAAGACCTCTTTCCGCCGCCAGAAATGATCGCATACTCCAGTCATATTATGACACCCGGGAGCTTTCTCATCGTTACCGCGCCATCGGGCGCGGGCAAGACCACGCTGGTCAAGCTGCTGCTCGATCATGACGGAAATGTCCGTCAATCCGTCTCCTACACCACGCGAGCGCCGCGCGCCGGCGAGGTGGATGGCGTGGCCTATCACTTCGTCGACGTCAGGGCCTTCGTCGCCATGCGCGAGCGCGGCGAGTTTCTCGAGTGGGCGGAAGTGCATGGCAACTTTTACGGCACCTCGCGCGTCTGGCTCGAAGATCAGATGGCATCTGGTCATGACATTCTGCTGGAGATCGACTGGCAGGGGGCGCAGCAGGTGCGCGAGCGTTTTCGCGACGCCATCGGCATTTTCGTGATGCCGCCGTCGATGGCGGAACTGGAGAATCGCCTGCGCAAGCGCGGTCTCGATACCGAGGAGGTCATCCAGCGCCGCGTGGCGGCCGCGATGGGCGAAATGCGTCACGTCGGCGAGTTTGATTTTGTTATAATCAACAACGACTTGCAGGTGGCACTCGGCGAGTTGCGGGCGGCGGTACTGGCTTCGCGCCTGCGTTTCGCCCGACAGAGGGCCCGCCACCCCGAGATGTTCCGTTTTCTCGATTGATTTTCTGGACTGGATGACCCATGGCCCGCGTAACCGTTGATGACTGCCTGAAACATATCCCCAACCGCTTCGACCTGACTCTGGTCGCGGCCACCCGTGCTCGCCAGATCGCCATGGGCAGCACGCCCCAGGTCGAGGTCGGCCGCGACAAGCCCACCGTGGTTGCCCTGCGCGAACTGGCCGCCGGCAAGGTGGGCATGGAAATCCTCAACCGCGGCCAGGCTTAAGCCATGGGTTAAGGATGGGGCGAACATGGCGGCTGTCATCCCATCCTCTGCTTCGTCCGCCTTTGATCCTCCGATCATCCCCGATGACATGCATCCTCCCGTCGACCTGACGGAGGGTATCGGGCGTTTTCGCACCAAGCTTGCCACCTACCTCAAGGAAGAGGATATCGAGCGCGTCTGCGCGGCCTACCAGTTTTCGGCCGACGCCCACCGTGGCCAGTTCCGCATCAGCGGCGATCCTTACGTTTCACACCCGCTGGCCGTGGCCGAAACGCTGGCCGACTGGCACCTCGACGCCCAGGCGCTCTCGGCCGCGCTGCTGCACGATGTGGTCGAGGATACCTTCATCAGCAAGGCCGACATCGCCGAACGCTTCGGCAAGACCACGGCGGAGCTGGTCGACGGCGTCTCCAAGCTCGATCGCCTCGAGCACCAGTCCTACGAGGAAGCGCAGGCGGAGAACTACCGCAAGATGCTGCTGGCGATGGCGCGCGACGTGCGCGTCATCCTCATCAAGCTCGCCGACCGCCTGCACAACATGCGCACCCTCGATGCCGTGCGGCCGGAGAAGCGGCGCCGCATCGCCCGCGAGACGCTGGAGATCTACGCCCCCATCGCCAACCGCCTCGGCCTCAATCCGCTCTGCCGCGAGTTGCAGGAACTGGCGTTTCGCCATATGCACCCGATTCGTTACCGGGTGCTGGACAAGGCGGTCAAGGCCGCGCGCGGCAACCGCCGCGAGGTCGTCGGAAAAATTCTTCATGCCATCGAAAAGCACCTGCCCGAGTGCGGCATCGAGGCACGGGTGCGGGGCCGCGAGAAGAACCTCTACAGCATCTACCGCAAGATGCGCGACAAGCACTTGTCGTTCTCCCAGGTGCTCGACATCTACGGCTTCCGCATCATCGTCAAGGACGTGCCGAGTTGCTATCTGGTGCTCGGCGCGCTGCACGGGCTCTACCAGCCGATCCCCGGCAAGTTCAAGGACTACATCGCCATCCCCAAGGCCAACGACTACCAGTCGTTGCATACCACCCTGATCGGGCCCTACGGCACGCCGGTGGAGGCGCAGATCCGCACCACCGAGATGAACCAGGTCGCCCAGGCCGGCGTCGCCTCGCACTGGCTCTACAAGGACACGCAGACGCTGCCCGATCTGCAGCGCAAGACGCACAAGTGGCTGCAGTCGCTGATCGACCTGCAGTCGGCGTCGAGCGATACCGCCGAGTTTCTCGAGCACGTCAAATTCGACCTCTTTCCCAGCGATGTCTACGTCTTCACGCCGCGCGGCAAGATCCTCGCGCTGCCGCGCGGCGCCACGCCGGTGGACTTCGCCTACGCCGTGCACACCGATGTCGGCAATTGCTGCGTCGCCTGCCAGATCAACTTCGAGTCGATGCCGTTGCGCACCGAGCTGCGCAACGGCGATCGCGTCGAGATCGTCACCGCTCCGCACGCGCGACCCAACCCGGCCTGGCTGGGCTATGTGCGCACCAGCAAGGCGCGCGCCGAGATTCGCCGCTTTCTCAAGACCCAGCAGAACGGGGAGTCGGCCGCGCTGGGCGAACGGCTGCTGGCGCAGGCACTGCGCGCGCTGGGGCTGGAGCCGGCGGCCATCGCGGTGCTCGACTGGGCGCGCTTCCTGCGCAATCGCGGTGGCCGCTCGAAGCCGGAGGTACTGACCGACATCGGACTGGGCAAGCGCCTGCCGGCGATCGTGGCGCGGCGCCTGATCGAGGGACGCACCATCGGTGCCGGCGACAACGACGAGGCGCGGCGCGGCGCCATCCTGATTCGCGGCACCGAGGGTGTCGCGGTGCAGCTGGCCGGCTGTTGCCGGCCGATCCCGGGCGACCCCATCGTCGGCGTGATCCGCAAGGGGCAGGGCCTCATCGTGCATACCCACGACTGCCCCGCCATCGCCAAGCAGCGCGGCGAATGGGTCGACGTCGACTGGGAGCCGGGCATCGGGCGCAACTTCGAGGTGGCGATTCGCGTTTTCGTCGCCAACCAGCGCGGCGTGCTGGCCAAGCTGGCGGCGGCCATCGCCGAGGAACAGGCGAACATCGTCAATGTCTCGATGGATCAGGAAAACGACGCGGCCACCATGCTCAACTTCACCCTGCAGGTGTCCGACCGCCAGCATCTGGCGCGGATTCTGCGAAACTTGCGGCGCGTTCCGGAAGTCGTCCGCATCGCCCGCCTCAAGGACAAACCCAAGGATTGAACCGCAAAGGAGCGAAACTCATGGGACTCGATCGAAGCTACGAATCCGACCACGCGAAATGGATGCGCGAATGGCTCGTCCAGCACCCGCGGGAACTCGACGAACAGAAAATAGGGCGCGCGCTGTGGTGGGACAAACCCGCCCAGTCGCCCGAAACTCGGCGCCGCGCCGCCGAGACGCGCGTGCCGCAGAAACCTTACTATTACGACGCGAACTGAGGAAGCCCGCTGGCAGGTCTCATGCCTTTAGTTGAGCAGTTTGCTCGACATTGCAATTAGTTGACTCGCGTCAATAAGTTGCGTCGCCCGATTCTCTAGGATGCACCGATCCCCGATCAAAACGGGGAAGAGGAGCATCCTGCCGTGAATATTTCCAGTGCGATTGTCCACGCCCGTCCCGGTCATGCCGAGCTTGTGCGGCTTGCCCTTGCGGCTATCGCCGGCGTCGAGGTCCACGCGGTCTCCGACGAAGGCAAATTGATCGTCACCATCGAAAGCCCGGGCGACCGGGAAACCGCCGACACCTTCGGAGCCATCGGCGAGATGGATCATGTGATGTCGGCGGCGATGGTCTATCACCAGACGGAGTCCGAACCCGAAGCCGAAGTCCCGGTGGCGCAGAACATGTCGCAACTACAAGGAGATCTGAAATGAAACTGACGCGTCGTGAATTCATCAAATCCAATGCGGTTGCGGCAGCAGCGGGCGTTGCCGGCATGTCCGTTCCCGGGGCGCAGGCGCTGGCGCTGGCGCAGGGCAAGGCCGACGGCATCCGCTGGGACAAAGGGGTTTGTCGTTACTGCGGCACCGGCTGCGGCGTGCTGGTGGGCACCAAGGACGGCCGCGTGGTGGCGACCCAGGGCGATCCCGACGCGCCGGTGAACAAGGGCCTCAACTGCATCAAGGGTTATTTCCTCTCCAAGATCATGTACGGCAAGGATCGCCTGATGGCACCGCTGCTGCGCATGAAGGACGGCAAGTTCGACAAGAACGGCGAGTTCAAGCCGATCACCTGGGATCAGGCCTTCGACATCATGGCGGAGAAGGTCAAGCAAACGCTGAAGGAACCCACGCAGGGTCCGTTCGGCGTCGCGATGTTCGGCTCCGGCCAATGGACGGTGTGGGAAGGCTATGCCGCCGTGAAATTGATGAAGGTCGGCTTCCGCTCCAACAGCATCGACCCGAACGCGCGTCACTGCATGGCCTCGGCCGTGGCCGGCTTCATGCGCACCTTCGGCATCGACGAGCCGATGGGCTGCTACGACGACGCCGAGCACGCCGACGCCTTCGTGCTGTGGGGTTCCAACATGGCCGAGATGCACCCGATCCTGTGGTCGCGCATCACCGACCGTCGCCTTACCGCCAAGCACGTCAAGATTCATGTGCTGTCGACCTTCACCCACCGCTCCTGCGAGCTGGCCGATGCCGAGTTGATCTTCAAGCCGCAGTCCGACCTGGCGATCCTCAACTACATCTGCAACTACATCATCCAGAACAACGCGGTCAACAAGGACTTCGTCGCGAAGAACGTCGGCTTTTTCGAAGGCGTGACCGATATCGGCTATGGCCTGCGTCCCAACCATCCGCTCGAACAGGTCGCCAACAACAACGGCTACCCCGGCGCCGAGGGCAAGCCGAAGGGCGACCCGAACAAGCACACGCCGATCACCTTTGATCAGTTCGCCAAGTTCGTTTCCGAATACACGCTCGACAAGGCGCACGAGATTTCCGGCGTGCCCAAGGACAAGCTCGAGGCGCTGGCCAAGGCCTACGCCGATCCGAAGACCAAGGTGGTCAGCTACTGGACCATGGGCTTCAACCAGCACACGCGCGGCACCTGGGTCAATAACATGATCTACAACGTGCACCTGCTGGTGGGCAAGATCTCCGAGCCGGGCAACGGCCCGTTCTCGCTGACCGGCCAGCCTTCCGCCTGCGGCACGGCGCGCGAGGTCGGCACCTTCTCGCATCGTCTGCCCGCCGACATGGTGGTGATGAATCCGAAGCATCGCGAGTTTTCCGAGAAGCTGTGGAAGCTGCCTGCCGGCACGATCGCCGACAAGCCGGGCTATCACGCCGTCGCGCAGTCGCGCATGGCCAAGGACGGCAAGATCGGCTTCCTCTGGACCTCGACCACCAACAACATGCAGGCCGGCCCGAACATCAACGGCGAGATCTATCCCGGCTGGCGCAATCCGAAGTGCTTCACCGTCGTTTCCGACGTGTATCCGACGGTTTCCGCGATGGCCGCCGACCTGATCCTGCCCGCCGCGATGTGGATGGAGAAGGAAGGCATGTTCGGCAACGCCGAGCGGCGCGGCCAGATGTGGCGCCAGCAGGTCAAGGCGCCGGGCGACTGCAAATCCGACTTGTGGCAATACATGGAGTTCTCCAAGCGATTCAAGGTCGAGGATGTCTGGCCCGCCGACCTGATCGCCAAGATGCCGGAGTACGCGGGCAAGACGCTCTACGAGGTGCTCTTCGCCAACGGCGTCGTCAACAAGTTCCCGAAGGCGGATACGGCCAAGGTCAATGCCCATGCCTGGGCGGGCTATACCAACGACGAGTCCGACTATTTCGGTTATTACGTGCAGAAGGGGTTGTTCGAGGAATACGCCGCCTTTGGCCGCGGTCATGCCCACGACCTGGCGGACTTCGATGTCTATCACAAGTCGCGCGGCTTCCGCTGGCCGGTGGTCGATGGCAAGGAAACGCTGTGGCGCTTCCGCGAAGGCTACGATCCGTATGTGAAGAAGGGCGAGGGGGTGAAGTTCTATGGCTACCCCGACGGCAAGGCGAAGATTTTCGCGCTGCCCTACCAGCCGGCCGCCGAGCAACCGGACAAGGACTTCGATCTGTGGCTGTGCACCGGGCGCGTGCTGGAGCACTGGCATACCGGCTCGATGACGCGCCGCGCGCCGGAGCTCTACAAGGCATTCCCGGATGCGGTGGTGTGGATGCATCCGAAGGACGCCGAGAAGCGGGACCTGAAGCGCAACGACGTGGTCAAGGTTGCGAGCCGCCGCGGTGAAATTCAACTACGCGTCGAAACCAAGGGGCGCAACAAGCCGCCGGAGGGACTGGTCTTCATCCCGTTCTTCGACGAGCACCGGCTGGTCAACAAGCTCACCCTGGATGCCACGTGTCCGATCTCGAAAGAGACCGACTACAAAAAGTGCGCGTGCAAGGTGACCAAGGCCTGACGGCGCAAACGGCAACCAGGGGATAACGCGCGCGGAGGGTAGGAGGCCATTCGCCGACGGATATCGGAATGGATCATGGACAGCGCGAAAAAGTCGGTTCTGGCGGCACGCCGCCAGTTCCTCCTCGATGCCGCCCGCATGGCCGGCGGGGTGGGTGTGCTCGGCCTCGGCGTGGGGCTCCATGCCAAGCAGGCCAAGGCATTGCCGCCGGCGGCCATCCGTCCGCCCGGGGCCGGACCCGAGCAGGACTTTCTCGGCGCCTGCATCCGCTGCGGCATGTGCGTGCGCGACTGCCCCTACAACATTCTTTTCCTCGCCAGGCCGGAGCAGCCCATCGCCACGGGTTCGCCCTACTTCGTCGCCCGCACGGGGCCATGCGAAATGTGCGAGGACATCCCCTGCGTCAAGGCCTGCCCGACGGGCGCGCTCGACCACAAGCTGACCGACATCGCCAAGTCGAAAATGGGCCTGGCGGTGCTGGTCGACAAGGAGACCTGCCTCAACTTCCTCGGCCTCAGGTGCGACGTCTGCTACCGCGTCTGCCCGCTGATCGACAAGGCGATCACGCTGGACCTGCGCCACAACGAGCGCACCGGCAAGCACACGATCTTCGAGCCGGTGGTGCATTCGGACCAATGCACGGGCTGCGGCAAGTGCGAGAAGGCCTGCGTGCTGGAAGTCGCCGCGATCAAGGTTTACCCGGTCAAACTCGCGAAGGGCGAACTGGGGAGTCATTACCGCATCGGCTGGGAAGAAAAGCAGAAGGCCGGTGGCAGCCTGGTGGCGCCGGAAGTCGAGCACCAGTACAACCTGCCCGAGGGCATGCGCTACGAGCATGGCAAGGGCCTGTCCTCGGGCCCCCCGGGCACGATGGCGACGCCCGAGGCGGGTGTCGACAGCCTGCGGAGCGTCGTGCCCAATCCCGGGAAGAACGCGGCGCCGGCCGGCAACATTCCCCAGAACATCCCGGGCGGCGGGCTTTCCAGCCGCATGTCGGACGACGCGCCCAGGTGATGCCATGAACGAGAACATGCGCACCAAGCGTTGGGGCCAGGAAGCCGTCGAGACCAAGGGCTGGTGGCTCGCGCACAAGTGGCTGGTACTGCGCCGCGTCTCGCAGCTCGGCATCCTCGCCGCCTTCCTCGTCGGGCCGTGGTTCGGCCTCTGGATCGTCAAGGGCAACCTCAACTACAGCCTGACGCTGAATACCCTGCCGCTGGCCGATCCCTTCATCCTGTTGCAGTCGCTGGTCACGGGCCATGTGCCGGAGAAGCTGGCGCTGATCGGTGTCGCCATCGTCGCGGTTTTCTATCTGCTGGTCGGCGGCCGCGTCTACTGCTCGTGGGTCTGCCCGGTCAATCCGGTGACCGACGCCGCCGGCTGGCTGCGCGATCGCCTCGGCATCAAGGGCGGCGCGCACGTGTCGCGCAACGCCCGTTACTGGATTCTGGCGCTGACCCTGCTGCTGGCCGGCATCACCGGCACCCTGGCATGGGAACTGGTCAATCCGGTGTCGATGCTGCATCGCGGCCTGATCTTCGGCCTGGGCAGCGCGTGGATGGTGGTGCTGGCGGTGTTCGCCTTCGACCTCTTCGTCATGAACCGCGGCTGGTGCGGTTACCTCTGTCCGGTCGGCGCCTGCTACGCCCTGATCGGCAAGGCCAGCCCGCTGCGCGTGACCGCCGTCAAGCGCGAAGCCTGCAACGACTGCATGGATTGCTTCGCCATTTGCCCCGAGCCGCTGGTGATCAAGGCACCGCTCAAGGATGCCACCAAGGGGGTCGGGCCGGTTATTCTGGCGTCCGAGTGCACCAACTGCGGACGCTGCATCGACGTGTGTTCCAAGGACGTTTTCAGTTTCGGCAGCCGCTTCAACAACGCAGCAAGCATGGCCGGTGTCGCGCGGGCGGCATCGAAACGATCAACTCAAGTGGGGAGCGCATCATGAACAAGACCATCAAGACCACCGTGGCCGTGCTGGCCGCCGCCCTGTTCGCCTCGGTTTCCGGCATCGCGGCGGCACAGGTTAATTCGCTGCGCGGCGTCCAGGCCGACGCCGTCGATCAGGCACCGCGGGACCTGCAGTATCAGGGCAAGAAGCCTGGCCTGCAGAAGCCCATCGCGCGCACGTTCAAGGAGCAGCCGCCGCTGATCCCCCATGCCTTGGCCAACTTCGACGAGATCACCCTCGAAGAGAACCAGTGCATGAGTTGCCACAGCGAGGAGAAATACAAGGAGAAAAAGGCGACCAAGCTCGGCGACAGCCATATGACCGCTGTTCCCGGCGGCGGCGCGAAGAAGGTCATGAACATGACCCGCTGGCAGTGCAACAACTGCCATGTGGGGCAGGTCGATGCCAAGCCGCTGGTGGATAACACCTTCAAGGGCAACATCACCGCCAAGCCGTAAGGCTGGAAAAGTCGGCACCTCAAGGGTACTTCAAGGGTACTTCCCGCAAGGGGATTTGCTTCGCGGCACCTGCGGGGCGCGCTGGCGACACGGTGCCGGCAGCCCGCTCGTTCCCCGCGGGCTTTCTACGCCGTCCGCAACTCGATCGCCCGCGGCGGGCAGGGCGCGACGCAGCCGCCGCAGCCGGTACAGCGCGACGGCTCCACTTCCGGCAGCGCGCTGCCGCCCAGTTGCGGCCGGAAGCGGATCGCCGCCGCCGGGCAGACGTCGCCGCAGCTGCGGCACACCACGCCATGTCGGGCAAGACACCCCTCGCCAATGATCGCCAGCAGTCGCCACGGCGGCTGGTTCTCCGGTCGTTGCAGTGCTCCGGCCTTGCAGGCGGCCACGCAGTCGCCACAGAAGGTGCATTGCCCCTTGCCGAACTCGACGCGCGGATAGCCGCCGTCCTCGACGAGGATGCCCTGCGGACAGATGCGAATGCAGTCGCCGCAGCGCGTGCAGGCGGCGAGGAAAGCCTCCTCGGCCAGCGCCCAGGGCGGGCGCAGCGGAGCATGGCGCGGGGAAAAGCGTCCGCGCAGAAATTGGCGGCGTGAAGTCATGGTGAGCGGGGAAAATGAAAAGGGCGGACTGCGGTCCGCCCTCGAAGCTTAGCGCAAGTCGCGCCAGCCGCTTATTCTTCCTCTTTCATGCCCTTCGGCTTCTGGTGGGCGATGCCCTTGTGGCACTCGATGCAGGTCTGCTTGTCGCGCTGCGCCAGCTCGTGCTGCTTGCGGGCGCGCTGCTTCTGCACCTCGGTGTTCATGCCCTCGAAGGTGTGGCAATTGCGGCATTCGCGCGAGTCGGAGCCCTTCATGCGCTTCCACTCGCTTTCCGCCAGTTCCAGGCGCTTGGCCTCGAATTTCTCCGGCGTGTCGATGGTGCCCATGATCTTGCCGTAGATCTCGCCCGAGGCCTGGATCTTGCGGGCCATCTTGTGCACCCAGTCCTTGGGCACGTGGCAATCGGAACAGATGGCGCGCACGCCGGTGCGGTTCGAGTAGTGGATGGTCTTCTTGTATTCCTGATAGACCGTGTCGCGCATCTCGTGGCAGGACACGCAAAATTCCAGCGTGTTGGTCGCCTCCATGGCGGTGTTGAAGCCGCCCCAGAAGATGATGCCGCCAAAGAAACCGACGACGAGCAGGCCCAGCAGCGAATACTTCGCGCTCGGTTTCCTGAGTGTGCTCCAGAGTCCGGCCATAACGATCCCCCCCCCAAACATGTCCTTAAGCAGGAGCGAATTATCCCAGCATTCCGCCGGCCAACCTTGATCTGGCTTAATTCCCCTGTTCTGGACTAGGGGCGAACCTGATCGACGACCAGCCGAACCCCCGTCGCGCCGACCTTGACCGTTCGCGGCGCCGACAGCAGGTCGCCGGGCTGCGGGCTGGCCATGCCGGTTTTTGAAATCCGCGCTTCGATGATGATCTCCTTGAACTTCGACAAGGCGTGGTCCGGGCTCATGGCCAGGCTGTCGTCGAGCGAAAACGCCAGCGGCAGCTCGGACACGCGCGCCTTGAGCACGGCGACCGGCATGCGCGAGCCATCGGCGGGGCGGGCGATGACCATCACGGTGTCGCCGGGCGCGGCCTTGTCCTTCAGCGCGGCGGCGAGCTCGATGCGGCCCTTTACCGTCCCGCCAGCGCCGACTTTTTGCGGCGCCTTCGCGGCCGGTGGCGCCGCGCCGCCCTTGCCGCCCCTGGCCTTGGCCTCGCCGATGCTGCCCTGTACCGAGCGCGCCTCGTCCGAGTCCGGCGGTAATTGAGTTAGCAGCCGCTCCCAGTCCGTCACGGCCCGGTTGAACTGGCCGGCCTCGAAGGCCGCCGTGCCCGAAAGCCACAAGGCGTGAGCGTGGTCCGGGTCAAGCTTGAGGGCCTTCGCGATCAGCTCGCGCGGCTTGGCCCCGAAGGTGCCGCTGCCGGCCACCAGCACGTCGGCATAGTCGGCGAGCAGTGCCGGCTCCTTGTCGATGAAGCTGCCGGCGCGGCCGTAGGCTTTGCCCGCATCGTCGAAACGGCCGAGGATTTTGTAGGAGCGCGCCAGCATTACCCAGCCCTGCGGGTTGTCTTCCTTCTCCAGCTTGGCGGAGAGTTTGGCCACCATGTCGTCGATCTCGGCGGCCGAGACCTTGTGCTCGGCCTTGGGCGGATTCAGCGCCCCCGGGTTGCCGAGCCAGGCGTAAAGCCCGCCGGCGAGCAGCGGCACGGCCAGCGCGATGGCCGCGAGCGTGGCACGACCGCCGGTCGCGGCCGCGGGCTCGACCTCGATGGCAGAGCCGTCATCGAGCAGACGGCGCTGGATCTCCTCGCGGGCGGTGGCGTAGTCGGCCTCGGCCAGCGCGCCGCCGGCGCGGTCGCGCTCGAGTTCGTCGAGCTGGTCGCGGTGGATGGCGATGTTGATGCGCCGCTGGGTCGGGGCGGAACCCGCCTTGCGGCGCATGAGATAGGGTCGCAGCAGCAGGGCGAGCGTGGCCAGCAGCAGGGCCGCGGCCCCGGCGAGGAATGCAGGAGTCATCGTTTCATTTCCAACGGGAGCAGGACGGCCGCCGGGCCGCCCCAAGGCCGGCCGGAACGCGCCGAAGGCGCATCGGGCAGCGGAGAGGTTTCGATAGCACCCCGTGACAATCGAGCGCAGCGAGCTTGCAGGCTCCTCCCCGAGAGGGGAGGTTGGGAGGGGTGGGTCATTTCTTGTCTTCTTCCGCGAGCAGCGCCGCGGCGCGCTTCTGTTCTTCGATGGATAGGTGCTCGGCGCCGGCCTGCGCGACGGTACGGCCGCGGCGGCGCAGATACACGATCAGCGCGGTGATGCCAGCACCCAGCAGCAGGAAGGGGCCGCCCCACAAGAGCCAGGTCGTCGATTTGACCGGCGGCCGGTAGAGGATGAAGTCGCCGTAGCGGCTGACCATGAATTCCCTGACCTCGGCATCGGTCTTGCCGTCCTTGATGAGCTTGCGCACCTCGCGGCGCAGATCCTGGGCCAGATCGGCGCGCGAGCCGGCCAGCGATTCGTTCTGACAGACCAGGCAGCGCAGTTCCTCGGCAATCACGTTGAGGCGCTGCTCGACGGCCTCGTCCTCGGCCAGCGGCGCGGCGTCCTTGGCAAAACCGGTGTTGACCACGGAGACACAGAGAGCACAGAGAAAAACAAAGACATTCAGAAGTCGGAATCCTCCGTGCCTCTGTGTCTCTGTGGTGAATGGTTTGCTCATCGTTGAAGCTCCTTCACCAGCGGCAGGATCTTCTGCTCCAGCGCCTCGGGCGTCACCGGGCCGATCTGCTTGTAACGGATCGTGCCGGCCTTGTCGATCACATAGGTCTCGGGCACGCCATAGACGCCGTAGTCGATGCCGACGCGGCCGTCGAGGTCGAAGGCCGACAGCAGGTAGGGGTCGCCGTGCCGTCGCAGCCAGCCGAGGCCGTCGGCGCGCTGGTCCTTGTAGTTGAGGCCGACGATGGGAACGATGCCGGTCTTGCCGAGCTCGACCAGCAGCGGATGCTCCTGCCGGCACGACACGCACCAGGACGCCCAGACATTGAGCAGCCAGACCTTGCCCTGCATGTCCTTCGGTGCGAAGCGCTTGTCGGTGGCCGCGAGCTGCGGCAGCTCGAAGGCCGGCGCCGGCTTGCCCACCAGCGGGCTCGGCACCTCGCGCGGATTGAGATTGAGGCCGACGGCGAGAAAGCCGACCAGCACGAGGAAGGCGGCGAGGGGAAGCAGAAAACGGTTCATGCGGCGGCTCCGGCGGCGGCGAACTTTTCGTCCCTGGCCCTGATGCGGTAGCGGCGATCCGACGCGGCGACGAGGCCGCCCAAGGCCATCAGCAGGCAGCCGCCCCATATCCAGTCGACGAAGGGCTTGTAGTACACGCGGATTGCCCAGGCGCCTTTTTCCCCATTTGCGTCGAGCGGTTCGCCCAGCGAGACATAGACGTCGCGGGTGAAGCCGGTGTCGATCGCGGCCTCGGTCATCGGCATCTGCGAGGTGAAGTAGTTGCGCTTCTCGGGGTGCAGCATCTTGTCCACCTTGCCGTCGACGATCAGTTCGACGTCGCCGCGCATCGCGCGGTAGTTCGGCCCCGGCACTTCCTTCACGCCGAGGAAGCGGAAGGTGTAGCGGTCGATGCCGACGGTGTCGCCCGGCTCCATGCGCACGTCCTTCTCGATCTGGTAGCCGCCGACCAGGGTGACGCCGACGACGAACACGGCGATGCCGAGGTGGGCGATCTGCATGCCCCAGTAGGCGCGCGGCGGGGTTCCGGTCTTGAGGCGTTCGCGGATCTGGGTCGCCGCGCCGGCGACGATCCACAGCGCCAGCGTCAGCCCCATCGCCACCGGCGCCGACCAGGCGCCCAGGGCGAAGGGCAGCGCGGCGCCGCCGCCGACGGCGATCGCGAAGGCCAGCGCCAGCCGTCGTGCGATGTCCTTGACTTCGGCATGCTTCCAGCGCGCGATCGGCCCGACCGCCATCAGGAACAGCAGCGGCGCCATGATGGGCACGAACACCGCGTTGAAGTAGGGCGGGCCGACCGACAGCTTGCCCATGCCCAGGGCATCGACGAGCAGCGGGTAGAGCGTGCCGAGCAGCACCGTGCCGCAGGCGACCACCAGCAGCACGTTGTTCAGCAGCAGCAGCGTCTCGCGCGACACCAGGCCGAAGGCGCCGCCCAGGCTCACCTTGGGCGCGCGCCAGGCGAACAGCGTGAGCGAGCCGCCGACCACGACGGCGAGGAAGAACAGGATGAACACGCCGCGCCTGGGGTCGGTGGCGAAGGCATGCACCGAGGTCAGCACGCCGGAGCGCACGAGGAAAGTGCCGAGCAGCGAGAGCGAGAACGCGCCGATGGCCAGCAGCACCGTCCAGTTCTTGAAGCTGCCGCGCTTTTCGGTCGCCGCCAGCGAATGGATCAGCGCGGTGCCGACCAGCCAGGGCATGAAGGAGGCGTTCTCGACCGGATCCCAGAACCACCAGCCGCCCCAGCCCAGTTCGTAATAGGCCCACCAGGAGCCGAGCGCGATGCCCAGCGTGAGGAAGACCCACGCCGCCGTGGTCCACGGCCGCGACCAGCGCGCCCAGGCGGCGTCGAGGCGGCCCGAGATCAGCGCGGCGATGGCGAAGGCGAAGGCGACCGAGAAGCCGACGTAGCCCATGTAGAGCATGGGCGGGTGGAAGACGAGGCCGGGATCCTGCAGCAGCGGGTTGAGGTCGCGGCCGTCCGCGGCCGCCGGCAGCAGGCGCTCGAACGGGTTCGAGGTGACGAGGATGAAGACGAGGAAGCCGACGGCGACCAGGCCGAGCACGCCGAGCACGCGCGCCACCATGGCATCGGGCAGCGAGCGCGACAGCAGCGAGACGGCGACGGTCCAGCCGGCGAGCATCAGCACCCACAGCAGCAGCGAGCCCTCGTGGCCGCCCCAGACGCCGGCGACGCGATACAGGGTGGGCAACAGCGAATTCGAGTGCTGGGCGACGTAGCCGACCGAGAAGTCGTTGGCGACGAAGGCCCAGGTCAGGCAGCCGAAGGCGAAGGCGACCAGCAGGAACTGCGCCTGCGCCGCGGGACGCGCCAGCGCCACCCAGGCGGCGTTGCCGCGCTGGGCGCCGATCAATGGCAGCGTGCCGAGGATCAGCGCGACGGGCAGGGCGAGGATGAGGGCGAAGTGGCCGAGTTCGGGGATCATGGTTTCAGGGTTTTCTGCGCTTTCTGCGCCTGGTCGACTGCGTCCTGGGCCGCGGGCGGCATGTAGTTCTCGTCGTGCTTGGCCAGCACCTCGCTCGCGGTGAATTTGCCGTCCGGCCCGAGCTTGCCCTGCACCACGGCGCCCTTGCCCTCCTTGAAGAGGTCGGGGAGGATGCCGGTATAGGCCACCGGAATTTCCTTGACGGTGTCGGTGACGACGAAGTTCACCGTGACGCCGTCGCGCTTGATCGAGCCTTCCTTGACCATGCCGCCGATGCGGAAGGCCTTGTCCTTCGGCGCCTTGCCGGCGGCGATTTCCGAGGGCGTCACGTAGAGCGCGATGTTGCTGTCCAGGGCATTGAGCACCAGAGCGGCACTGATGCCGATGGCGACGATGCCGCCGGCGACGATGGCGAAGCGTTTGTGGCGGGGTTTCATTGTTGGTCGAGTTCCTCGGCAAGGCGTTCGCGGCGCAGGCTGCGCAGAATGGCGCTTCGACGGTGGCGGACGAGGAAAGGTTCCATCAACAGCGCCAGCGCGGTGACGCCGAAGCTGCCCCAGACGTAGAGGGCGTAGCCGCCCATGGCGAAGAATTCGGCGGGGGAGTTCCAAGTCACGATTTCACCTCGTCGAGTTGCTTGACCCACTCGGTATGCGTCTCGCGTTCGAGGATGATGGCGCGAGCCCGCATCAGTGCCACGGCGATCGAGTACATCCAGAAGCACAGCGCCATCAGCAGCATGCCCCAAAGCATGGTCTGCGCCATCGACGGCGCCTTGGTAAGGTTGATGGTCGAGCCCTGGTGCAGCGTGTTCCACCACTTCACCGAGAAGTAGATGATGGGCACGTTCACCACGCCCACCAGCGCCAGGATCGCCCCGGCCTTGTCGGCGCGGCGCGGGTCGTCGATGGCGGCCTGCAGCGCGATGAAGCCGATGTAGAGGAAGAACAGGATCAGTTCCGAGGTCAGCCGCGCGTCCCACACCCACCAGGCGCCCCACATCGGCTTGCCCCAGAGCGCGCCGGTCCACAGGCTGAGGAAGGCCATCAGCGCGCCGGTCGGCGCCAGGGCCGAGGCCATCATGCCCGACAGCCGCGTGTTGAACACCAGGCCGAGCCCCGCCCAGCCGGCCATGATGCAGTAGATGAACATCGACATCCACGAGGCCGGCACGTGGATGAAAATGATGCGGTAGCCCTCGCCCTGCTGCGCGTCGGTGGGCGCGACGAAGAAGCTGATCCACAGGCCGGCGACGCCGAAAGCGGCGGTGAGCGCCCAGAACCACGGGATCATCCGCCCGGCCAGCGGGTAGAAGCTCTGCGGGCTGGCGAACTTGAACCAGTTGATGAGTCGATTATTCATTTACTCGAGTGCGATCCTCAAAGCGGCCGTGGTTGCCCACGGCGCGAAAAACACGGCCAGCGCCAGCAGCGCCGCCAGCAGCGACAGATGCCCGCCGGCGCCCAGCCCCGAAATATGGGCCTCGACCGCGCCCGCGCCGAAAATCAGCGCCGGCACGTACAGCGGCAGCACCAGCACACTCAACAGCACGCCGCCGCCGCGCACGCCCAGCGTCAGCGCCGCGCCGATGGCGCCGATCAGACTCAACAGCGGCGTGCCGATCAGCAGCGCCACCACCAGTACGCCGAGCGCCCCGGCGTCGAGGTCGAACTGCAAGCCCAACACCGGCGCCAAGAGCACCAGCGGCAGCCCCGACACCAGCCAGTGCGCCGCGATCTTGCCGCCGACCAGCAACCCCATCGGCGTCGGCGACAGTGCCATCTGCTCCAGCGTGCCGTCGGCATGGTCGGGCGCGAACATCCGCTGCAGGCCCAGCATGGTCGCCAGCAGGGCAGCCACCCACAATACACCCGGCGCGATCTTCCGCAGCAGCGCCGGCTCCGGCCCGATGCCGAGCGGGAACAGGCTGACGACGATCATGAAGAAGAACAGCGCCGTCAGCACCTCGCTCTTCCTGCGCATCGCCAGCAGCAGGTCGCGGCGGATCACGGCCAACAGCGAATTCACAATTTCACCGCCTTGCCGCCGGCGATCGGCATCGCCTGGTGGCTGGTCAGCACCGCCATGCCGCCGCCGGCCAGATGCTCGCCGATCAGCCCCGCCAGCATGTCCACCGCCTTCACGTCGAGCGCGGTGAAGGGCTCGTCCAGCACCCACAGTCGTGCCTTGCGCGTCACCAGCCGGGCCAGCAGCACACGCCGCTTCTGCCCGGCCGAGAGGAAGCGCACCGGCAGTTCCTCGCGCCCGCGCAGGCCGAAGCGCCACAGCACCGCCAGCGCCGCCGCCCCCGTCAGTTCCGCGCCGTCGAGCGCGGCGGCAAGCTCGAGGTTCTCCAGCGGCGTCAGTTCCTCCTTCAGCGCGCCGTGATGGCCGAGAAACAACATGTCGCGGCGGTAGTCCTCGCCCAATGCCTGGATCGGCTCGCCGTTCCAGCGGATCTCGCCCTCGACCGCATGGGACAGCCCCGTCAGCATCCGCAGCAGGCTGGTCTTGCCGGCGCCGTTCTCGCCCTGCACGTGCAGCCATTCGCCGGGCGCGACCGCAAGATCGAGCCCGGAAAAGAGGCGGCGTTCGCCGCGTACGCAGGTGAGCCCGGTCGCAGTCAGCATGAGGTGCGAATTTTGCCAGACTTGGGGCCGCCGGCGGCTTAATCGGCATCAAATGCCTGGAATTGATCCGGCCCGCTTTTCCCGGAGAAACCACATCCAATCAGCGGTTATTCTGCTTGCCGCCATGCTCGCCCTGCCGGCCTGGGCGCAGGACAAAAGCCTCAGCCCCGGCGTCAACCGCGCCTACGAGGGCGCCTCTTTCGCCGACAGGGTGAAAGTCAGATCGTCGCCATCGGCAACCGCTACCGGCTTCGCGGCCCTAATCCAATTCCGAATCTGAACATCAGTCAGCGCGCCCATGCTTGCCCCCGATTCCGCCGCTTGGCTACCCGGATATTGGGCGCTGGCCAGCGACGTTACGCAACGTCTGAAAACAAAAAACCCGCAACGGCGGGCTTGTGGCGGGTAGCTGCAACGTCCGGCGACATTCCCTTTTTACGCTTGAATGCGATCAACCAATCCCACGGGGGCGGGGGGGGTAATTGGCGAGGATCAATCGCTGAAAGAAATAGCGCACAGGCTCGGGGTAGTCCGCTTCATGTGGCTCGCCGGCTTCGGCGATGCGGAAATGCTGCGCTCAATAGGTCAGGGCATCAAAGAGCGGTCAGGGGCGGGGCGGATCGCTCATTGCCTCCGCCACCAGTCTAGGCCAGTCGATTTCCGCCTCGATCCGCGCAAGATCATCACGGGCAGACATGTGACTTCCGCCAGCGACTCCCTCTGGACTTCGATCAGGGCGGAAGCCAGATCACGCGAAGCCCCGGCCTTTTCCAGCCGCTCTGCGAATTTGAGAGTATCGAAAGTAATTGCGCTCATGATTCATGCTCCTTATATCGCCATTTCATTGCACACGCGATGCGCAACATTCAGACGGTAACCAAGCCATCGAACTGGAGTTGTGGTCTGCCGGGTTGCCGGTTGAGCGGGAGGCAAAGGGTATGAGCCGCGACTTTGCGATAAAGGCGGGAGACGGGACGCCGCGGATCGCGTCGTCATTGCCGTGGCCCGGACTGGCGCCAACCAAC
>JAUYFI010000071.1 GCA_030691075.1 Sulfurisoma sp.
CGCCGGCCTTGCTCAAGTCCGGACGCCACGATGAAGCTTTTTACCATCAACTATGGGCCACCCTGGAGGAGACCGGACGCTGGCAGGGAGAAATCTGGAACCGCCGCAAGAACGGCGAGCTTTATCCCGAGTGGCTGAGCATTTCGGCAGTGCACGATGATCAGGGCAAGGTCACCCACTACGTCTCCTCCTTCCTCGACATCACGCAGCGCAAGGAAGCCGAGGAACAAATCGAGTTCCTTGCTTATTTCGATCCTCTGACCCAGTTACCTAACCGCCGCCTGCTCAACGAACGCCTGCAGAAACTGCTGGTGGCCAGCGGTCGCCACCGGCGCTACGGCGCGCTGCTGTTCATTGACCTCGACAATTTCAAGACGCTCAACGACACCATGGGCCACGCGGTCGGCGACTCACTGCTGATCCAGGTCGCCCAGCGCCTGCGCCAATCGGTGCGCGCCGGCGACTCGGTCGCCCGCCTGGGCGGCGACGAGTTCGTTGTCCTGCTTGAAGAACTCAGTTCCGACATTCATGACGCCATCGCCCAGATTCGCCGGGCCGCCGAACACATGCTGGAAACCCTGGGCCAGCCCTACGCCCTGGGTGAATTCACCCACCACTGCACCGCCAGCATTGGCGCCGTTCCCTTCCGCGACACCGGAGAGAGCATCGAGGGCCTGCTCAAGGCCGCTGACATGGCCATGTACAAGGCCAAGGAAGCCGGGCGGAATGCGCTGCGCTTCTTCGATCCGGCCATGCAAACCGAGATCGAGCAACGCGCCGCCCTTGAACGTGACCTGCGTCAGGCCCTGGCCGAGGGCCAGTTCCAGTTGCATCTGCAGGCCCGGGTCGACCGCGACGGCAACACCTTCGGCGCCGAGGCGCTGATCCGCTGGCTGCATCCACAGCGCGTCTTGATCCGGGCCGGCGTTTTCATTTCCCTGGCCGAGGAAACCCGGCTCATCCTGCCGATCGGCCAGTGGGTACTGAGCCAGGCCTGTCGCCAGCTCGCCCGCTGGCAGCAAGACCCGGCCACCGCCGGGCTCTATCTGGCGGTCAATGTCAGCGCCGTGCAGTTCCGCGATAGTGCTTTCGTGGACAACGTCGCCCACGCCCTTGCCGAAAGCGGCATCAGGCCAGAGTTGCTGAAACTGGAAATCACCGAGTCGGTCCTGCTGGAAAATACTGGCGAAGCCATCACCCGCATGCGGGCGCTCAAGGATCAACTGGGGGTTGGCCTGTCACTCGACGATTTCGGCACCGGCTACTCGTCGTTGTCGCAACTGCACGAAATGCGGGTCGACGAACTGAAGATCGACATGTCCTTCGTGCGCCGGATCAACCATCCGGACGGGCTATCCATGGTGCAGGCGATCATCCAGATGGCGAAGGCGCTCGGCCTGAAAACCGTGGCCGAGGGCGTGGAAGACGCCACGACCGCCGCCCGGCTGCGCGATCTCGGCGCCGACTACCTGCAGGGCTACCACTTCGGCAAACCGCTGCCGCGCGACGCGTTCGAGGAATGGCTGTTCAAGTCATGAAGCGAAGTCGGGCCGACCGCAAAAAAGTCGGCGCTGGCGACACGGCGACGCCACGCCGCCGCGCCTACTCCCGCAGCGCCCGCCGCAGGATCTTGCCGACGTTGGTCTTGGGCAGTTCGGCGCGAAATTCGACGTGGTGGGGAATCTTGTAGCCAGTCAGGCTCTCGCGGCAGTGGGCGATCAGCGCCTCGGCGGTGAGACCGGGATCCTTCTTCACCACGAACAGCTTGACCACCTCGCCCGAATGCGCGTCGGGCACGCCGATCGCCGCCACCTCGAGCACGCCGGGGTGCATCGCCGCCACGGCCTCGACCTCGTTGGGATAGACGTTGAAGCCGGAGACCAGGATCGCGTCCTTCTTGCGGTCGACGACGCGCACGAAGCCCTTCTCGTCCATCACCGCGACGTCGCCGGTGCGCAGGAAGCCGTCGGCCATCATCACCAGGGCGGTTTCGTCGGCGCGCTGCCAGTAGCCTCCGGTCACCTGCGGCCCGCGCACGCAGAGCTCGCCGGCCACGCCGAGCGCGACATCCTGCCCGGCATCGTCGCGGATCGCCACCTCCGTCGATGACAGGGGCAGGCCGATCGCGCCGTTGAACTCGGACAGGTCGAGCGGGTTGATGGTCACCGCCGGCGAGGTCTCGGTGAGACCGTAGGCCTCGACCAGGGTGCAGCCGGTGACCGCCTTCCACTTGTCGGCCACCGCCTTCTGCACCGCCATGCCGCCGCCGAGACTGATGCGCAGCGCCGAAAAATCCAGCCTGGCGAAATCGGGGTGATTGAGCAGCGCGTTGAACAGCGTATTGACGCCGGTGATGGTGGTGAACTTGTGGCGCGCCAGTTCCTTGACGAAGGCCGGGATGTCGCGCGGATTGGTGATCAGCACGTTGGTGGCGCCGAGCTTGAAGAAGGTCAGGCAGTTCGCGGTCAGCGCGAAGATGTGATAGAGCGGCAGCGCGGTGATGATCACCTCCTCGCCCTCCTTCACCGTGGCCTTGAGCCAGGCATGCGCCTGCTGCAGGTTGGCGATGATGTTGCGATGGGTAAGGATCGCGCCCTTCGATACCCCCGTGGTGCCGCCGGTGTATTGCAGGAAGGCGATGTCGTCGTGCCCGACCTCCGGCGCGGCGAAGGGCGCGGCCGCGCCGCGGCGCAGCGCGCGCGCCCAGGGCACGGCGGCGGGCAGCGTCCAGGCCGGCACCATCTTCTTGACATGCTTGACGACGAAATTGACCAGCGCGCCCTTCGCCCCGCCCAGCATGTCGCCCAGTTGCGTGACCACGACATGCCGGATCGCCGTGCGCGGCAATGCCTTCTGCAGCACATGGGCGAAGTTTTCGAGAACGACGACGGCCTCGGCGCCGGAGTCGGCCAACTGGTGTTGCAGTTCGGGCGCCGTGTAGAGCGGGTTGGCGTTCACCACGACGTAACCGGCGCGCAGGACGCCGAACAGGCAGACCGGGTACTGCAACACATTGGGCATCATCAGCGCGACGCGCGCGCCGCGCGGCAGCCGCAGTTCCGACTGCAGGTAGGCCGCGAAGTCGCGCGACAGCCGGTCGAGCTCGGCGTAGCTGATGGACTTGCCCATGCAGACGAACGCGGCGCGCGGGCCGTATGTCGCCACCCCGCGGGAGAACATCTCGCCGATCGAGTGGAATTCGTCGACGTCGATCTCGGCGGGCACGCCCGCCGGGTAGCTTTGCAACCAGACCTTGTCCATCTCTCCCCATCCCCCTTTATCGTTCCCCATCGCCACCCCGGACGAGGCGGTCGCCGGCAGCCCTCCCTCAGGCCGCGACCTGATCCTCCGGCCACTCGCGGATGTAGGCCTTGAGCATGCGGTTTTCGAAGCCCTGCTCCTCGAGCACGGCCTTGGCCACGTCGTGGAAGGAAATGACGCCGAGCAGGGTGCCGCCATCCATCACCGGCAGGTAGCGCATGTGCTTGTCGATCATGATCCGGCGCAGGTCATCGACGGCCATGTCCGGGTCGGCGGCATAAGGCTCGCGCACCATGACGTCGGCGACATGGACGCCGCCCCAGGCGGCGCCATTGCCATGCACCGCCTGCAGCACTTCGCGGAAGGTGAGCATGCCCACCATGCGCCCGCCATCGAAGCACACCAGCGAACCGATGTCCTGCCCGCTCATGGTGGCGACGGCTTCGGAAAGTTTGCTTTCGGGAGATACCGTGTAAAGAACGGCGCCCTTGATGGCCAATATGTCGCGTGCTTGCATGTCCACTCCTCCTTATGGTGTGTTGTGACAGACAGCAAGCCCATGGTAGCCCAGGCGCGGCCGCAAGAAAAGGCCTGTCGCGGGAATAACGCCCGCCGCGTCTTGTGCGCCGCCGCAATTCAGCGTTCGAGATGCCTGAGCTTGTCCTTCACCTTGAGCCATTCGTCGGCGTCGGCCGGCGGCTCCTTGCGCTCGATGATGGCCGGCCATTGTTTGGCCAATTCGGCATTGAGGGCGGTGAAATGCTGCTGCGCCGCCGGCACGTCATCCTCGGCGAAGATGGCCTCCGCCGGGCATTCCGCGACGCACAGCGTGCAGTCGATGCACTCGTCGGGATCGATCACGAGGAAGTTCGGCCCCTCGCGAAAACAGTCGACGGGGCAGACGTCGACGCAGTCGGTGTATTTGCACTTGATGCAGGACTCGGTAACCACATAGGTCATGGCGGGCATTCCTCCCTGAAGGCCAAATGCAGTATAGGCAAGGATTTTCAATTCCAGAAGGCGACGAATTTTGCTAGGATGCGCTCCATGTTGCCCCAGAGCGACACTTGCGACGCCTCCCCCCACCCCCCGTCCCACCCCATTCACGCTAGAGGACTTCATGAGCGAACATATCGTTTATGTCACCGATGCCACCTTCAAGAGCGAAGTGCTGGAATCCGCCACCCCGGTCATCGTCGACTACTGGGCCGAATGGTGCGGCCCCTGCAAGATGATCGCCCCCATCCTCGACGAAATCGCCCGCGATTACGCCGGCCGCCTCAAGGTCGCCAAGCTCAACATCGACGAGAATCCGAAGACGCCGGGCGAGTACGGCATCCGCGGCATTCCGACGCTGATCCTGTTCAAGGGCGGCAACGTCGAGGCCACCAAGATCGGCGCCCTCTCGAAATCGCAGCTCACCGCCTTCATTGACAGCAATCTCTGATACCGCTACAGTCCGCGCCTGAATCCTTCGCCTAGAACCAGAGACTGAACGGATTCGGGCCAGCGCCGGCCCCCTGCCTTCCAGCGCCGGCGTTCGCCGCACCGATCCCCGCCGCACCCAGGATTCACCCGCCACTCCTCCCGGTTTTCCGGTCGCAGCCGCAGCCAACCGCTGCCTTGCGTTTCCCCAACGTCATCCACCGCCCAGCCCTCCCCGCGCCCATGCACCTTTCGGAGCTCAAGAATCACCACGTCAGCCAACTGCTGGAAATGGCCAATGCCGTCGACATCGACGGCGCCAATCGCCTGCGCAAACAGGAACTGATCTTCGCCCTGCTCAAGCAGCACGCCAAAAAGGGGGAATGCATCTGGGGCGACGGTTGTCTCGAAGTCCTGCCCGACGGCTACGGCTTCCTCCGTTCGCCGGACATTTCCTACCTCGCCGGCACGGACGACATCTACGTCTCGCCCTCGCAGGTGCGCCGCTTCAACCTGCGCTCGGGCGACACCATCGAGGGCGAGATTCGCACGCCGAAGGAAGGCGAGCGTTACTTCGCGCTGGTCAAGCTCGACAAGGTCAATGGCGAGTCGCCCGAGGCGTGCAAGAACAAGATCCTGTTCGAGAACCTGACGGCGCTGCACCCGGCCGAGCACCTGCGGATCGAACGCGATATCCGCGCCGAAGAGAACATCACCAGCCGCGTCATCGACATGATCGCGCCCATCGGCAAGGGCCAGCGCGGCCTCATCGTATCCCCGCCCAAGGCCGGCAAGACCGTGCTGATGCAGCACATCGCCCACGCCATCACCGCCAACCATCCCGAAGTCGTGCTCATCGTGCTGCTGATCGACGAGCGCCCCGAGGAAGTGACCGAGATGACGCGCACCGTGCGCGGCGAGGTGGTCGCCTCGACCTTCGACGAACCGGCCACGCGCCATGTGCAGGTCGCCGAGATGGTGATCGAAAAGGCCAAGCGCCTGACCGAGCACAAGAAGGACGTGGTCATCCTGCTCGACTCCATCACCCGTCTCGCCCGCGCCTACAACACCGTGCAGCCCGCCTCGGGCAAGGTGCTGACCGGCGGCGTGGACGCCAACGCCCTGCAGAAGCCCAAGCGCTTCTTCGGCGCCGCGCGCAATCTCGAGGAAGGCGGCTCGCTCACCATCATCGCCACGGCGCTGGTCGACACCGGCAGCCGCATGGACGAAGTGATCTACGAGGAGTTCAAGGGCACCGGCAACATGGAGATTCACCTCGACCGCCGCATGGCCGAGAAGCGCATCTATCCGGCGATCAACGTCAATCGCTCCGGCACCCGCCGCGAGGAATTGCTGCTCGAACCCACCGTGCTGCAGAAGATGTGGATCCTGCGCAAGCTGCTCTACAACATGGACGATCTCGAGGCGATGGAATTCCTGCTCGACAAGATCAAGGCCACCAAGAACAACGGCGAATTCTTCGACGCCATGCGTCGAGGTTGATTTCGCCGCGATTCTTAGGGATAATTGCGCGCTTTCCGCTCCGCGACACGATCATGGAGCGCGATTCAGAGACGAATTAAGGATACGGAAATGAAAGAAGGCATTCACCCCGGCTACAACGAAATCGAAGTGACCTGCTCCTGCGGGGCCATCTTCAAAACCCGTTCGACCAACCACAAGGCTCTGCACATCGAAGTGTGCTCCGCCTGCCACCCGTTCTACACCGGCAAGCAGAAGATCGTCGACACCGCCGGCCGCGTCGAGCGCTTCCGCCAGAAGTACGCCAAGAGCGCGGCGGCCGCCGCCTGATCGGCGCACGACGCAGCGCGGGCAAAGGCAGCTTCGGCTGCCTTTTTAGTTTCGGCGCAAGGTCCGCGGCCGCGGACGTTGGCCTGCTCTGAATCCACTTTTTCGCCGCCGCCCCACGATGCCCCCACCGCTCCGGCCACGGATCGACCCGCCCCCCGCGGCGCTGCCGCTCTCCGGCCGCTGGCTGTGGCTGCTCTGCGCGGTCTGGCTGCTGGCCGGCGTCGTCGGCCACGATCCCTGGAAGACCGACGACGCCATCCACCTCGGCGTCGTTTTCGGCTTCCTGCGCGACGGCGGCTGGCTGATCCCGAAAATCGCCGGCGAGCCCTGGGCCGGCACGGCGCCGCTCTACCACTGGGTCGCCGCCGCGCTGGCCACGCCGCTGCAGACCCTGCTGCCGCCGCACGACGCCGCGCGCTTGGCCACCACCCTCTTCGGTGCCGTGACGCTGCTGGCGCTGGCCGGCGCCGCGCGCGCGCTGTACGACCGCGAAGCCGGCCTGGCGGCCCCCCTGCTGGCCATCGGCACCGTCGGCCTGCTGGTGCCGCTGCACGATGCCCACCCCGTCGCCGCGCTGCTGGCGGCCCAGGCCCTGGCCTACTGGGGGCTGGCGCTGCTGATCTCGCGTCCGCTGGCCGGCGGCGCGCTGCTCGGCCTCGGCCTGGGCGCGGGTTTCCTCGCCGACGGCGTCACCGCCGTCGCCATCACCGCCCCGCTGCTGCTGCTGCTCGGAAGTCGGCGCTGGCGGGACGCCAGACCGTGGCCGGGCGTGCTGCTGGCGGCCGCCATCGCCGCGCCGCTGGCGCTGTCCTGGCCGCTGGCGCTGCATTTCGAAGCCGACGCCCATCTCGCCGCCTGGTGGTCCAACGAGTGGCGGCAGCTCACGCCCCGTCCGGCGGCCAGCGCCGCCGGCGATCTGCTCGAACTCGTCGGCTGGGCCGCCTTTCCGGTGTGGCCGCTCGCCGGCTGGGCGCTATGGGTCAACCGCCGCCGACTCGGCGAGCCAGCCCTGCTGCTGCCGCTGGCCGGCACCCTGCTCGGCATGCTCTGGCTGCTGAGCCGCGAGGCCCGCGCGCTCCATGCGCTGCCGGCATTGCTGCCGCTGATCCTGCTCGCCTCCGGCAGCGCCGGCAAGCTGCGGCGCGGCGCCACCAACGCCCTCGACTGGTTCGGCATGATGACTTTCACGCTCATCATTGGCCTGATCTGGCTCGGCGGCAGCGCCATGCTCGCCGGAGTCCCGCCGCAGATCGCGCGCAACTTCGCCAAGCTCGCGCCCGGCTTCGCCGCCGAGATCTCCGTGTTCGCGCTGGCCATCGCGCTGGCGGCGACGATGCTCTGGATCGCCGCGCTCGCCCGCCTGCCGCGCTCGCCCTGGCGCGCCGTGACCCACTGGGCCATCGGCCTTGCCGTGAGCTGGGTGCTGCTGATCGCCCTGTGGCTGCCATGGATCGACCACGGCAAGAGCTACCGTCCCGTCGCCGCCTCGCTGCGGGCCGCCATGCCGGACAGCTCCCGCTGCATCGCCCGCGGCGGACTGGGCCTGTCGCAGCGCGCCTCGCTCGACTATTTCGCCGGCATCCGCACCCAGCCGATGAAAAACGGCGGCCGCGCCTGCCCGCTGCTGCTGGTGCAGGGGTCGCCGCGCGAGGAAGCCCAGCCCGGCTGGAAAAAAATCTGGGAAGGCAGCCGCCCCGGCGACAGGAACGAGCGACTGCGGCTCTATCGCAGGAACTGACGGGCGCGCATTGCCATCGACCGCGATGGCATGCAGAATGGCGCCTCGATCAATTTGGGGCGCCGTCGTACATGAACTCCTCGCCGCTCGCCGCCCTGGTACGCAACCGCCGCCAGCGACTCGCCTTGGTACTCGCCACGGCGCTCGCCGCGGCCGGTATCATGGCCTTCCTGATCTGGTCCGCCCGCGGCGAAGCCCTGCGCGGCGCGGCGACCGAAACGCGCAACCTCGCCTGGATGCTGGAAGCCCGCCTCGACGCCACGCTGCGCCGCAGCGAGAGCGTGCTGGACGAACTGGCCCGCGATATACCGACCGAGGCCTTGCGGCCGGAGGCCGTGAGCCGTTACGCCTCGACCGTCGATGCCCGTCTCGACGATCATGCGAGGAGGTTCCCGGAGATCACCGGCCTGCGCATTTTCGACGCCCAGGGCGACCTGCTCTACACCTCGAACCGCGCCGGCGTCCCCGACGCCAACATCGCCGATCGCCGCCCCTTCCGGCAACTGCGCGACGACCCGAAGCTCGACTTCGCCATTTCGGAAGTGCTCGTCAGCCGCGTCTCCCGCAGCCCGATCGTGGCGGTGGCCCGCGCCCTGCGCGATCCCCAGGGCCATTTCCTCGGCATGGCCACGGCGCCGCTCGACCTGAACTACTTCCAGCGCCTGCTCCAGTCCCTCGATGTCGGCCCGAACGGCGTGATCTACATCCGCCGCAGCGACGACTTCACCCAGGTGCTGCGCTGGCCGCACCTGGCAAGCGAAGTGAACCAGCCGCTGCCGCCCGGCAGCGAGAGCCGCGAGCTGATCGCGGCGGGCACCCGGGAGGCGGCGCTGACGCACGCCCACATCGACGGCGTGATGCGCACTTCCAGTTTCCGCGCCTTGGAGAAATACCCCTTCTACGTGGCCGTCGCCTTCGCCCACGACGACGTGCTGGCCTCGTGGCAGCGGCGCGTGATGGGCGTCTCGCTGGTCGCCCTGTTGCTGCTGACGACGCTGGCCACCCTGCTGACGCGGCTGGGACGCATCGAGGCGCATGAGGCGGCGACCGAGGCCCGCGTGCGCCTGCTGGCCGAAGTCTTCGAGCACAGCGGCGAGGCGATCGTGGTCACCGACGCCGCCAACCGCATCATCGACATCAACGCCTCCTTCACCCGGCTGACGGGCTATGCCGCGGACGAGGCGCTCGGCCAGAACCCGCGCATCCTCTCCGCCGGTCGCCTTTCGGGGGACGACTACCGCGCCATGTGGCAGTCGATCCAAACGGACGGCCGCTGGCAGGGCGAGGTCTGGGACCGCCGCAAGGACGGCTCGTGCTACCTCAAGCTGCTGACCATCAGCACGCTGCGCGACGCGCGGGGCGCGATCACCCACCACATCGGCAACTTCATCGACATCTCGGAGCGCAAGGCGGCGGAAGAGCATATCCACCACCTCGCCCACCATGACTCGCTGACCGGCCTGCCCAACCGGCTCAGCCTGCGCGACCGGCTCGACCAGGCCATTGCCGCCGCCCGCCGCGACGGCCAGCGGCTGGCCGTGATGTTCATCGACATGGACCACTTCAAGGCCATCAACGACAGCCTCGGCCATCCGATCGGCGACAAGCTGCTGGTCGAGGTGGCCCGCCGGCTGAAAGAATGCGTGCGCGACAGCGACGTGGTGGCGCGCCTGGGCGGCGACGAGTTCGTCGTCGTGGTGACCGGCATCGCCGACGATGCCGTCACCACCGCTTCGTCCATGGCCGAAAAGATCCAGCGCCTGCTGGCCCAGCCCTATGCGATCTTCGACCACGCGCTGCACTCCACGCCCAGCATCGGCATCAGCGTCTTTCCCGAGGATGGCCACGATGTCGATGCCCTGATGAAGAACGCCGACACGGCCATGTACCACGCCAAGAGCCGGGGCCGCAACAACTTCCAGTTCTTCACCGCCGCCATGAACGAGAAGGCCGCCGAGCGCCAGCAACTGGAGAGCAGCCTGCACCTGGGCCTCCAGAACGGCGAGTTCCTGCTGCACTTCCAGCCGCAGGTCGAGGCGCTGGGCGGTCATGTGACGGGCTTCGAGGCGCTGGCGCGCTGGAACCATCCGGAGAAAGGCCTGGTGCCGCCGGTCAAATTCATCCCGGTGGCCGAGGAAACGGGCCTCATCGAGCCGCTGGGCGACTGGGTACTCAATGCGGCCTGCGGCCAGTTGCGCGCATTCAAGGAGTTGGGCTGGACGGGCATGACGATGGCGGTCAATCTCTCGGCGCGGCAGTTGCGCCAGCCGGATCTGGTGGAGCGCGTGACCGCCGTGCTGGCGGCCTTTGATCTCGACGGCGGCGAACTGGAACTGGAAATCACCGAGAGCGTGGCGATGGACGACCCGGAAGCGACCATCGGGATTCTTTCCCGGTTGCGCGCCATGGGCGTGCGCGTGGCGATCGACGACTTCGGCACCGGCTATTCGAGCCTCGCCTACCTCAAGCGGTTGCCGATCGACTGCCTCAAGCTCGATCGTTCCTTCGTCATGGATATCGAGACCGACCCGAACGACGCCGCGATCTGCCGGGCCAGCATCGCGCTGGCCCACGGCCTCGGACTGAAGGTGATCGCCGAGGGCGTCGAGACGCAGGCCCAGTACCAGTTCCTCAAGGAACTGGGCTGCGACATGATCCAGGGCTACTACTTCAGCAAGCCCCTGCCGGCGGAGCAGATCGAGGCCTACCTGCGCGGAACCCGCGCCGCCGCCGGCGGCAATATGTGAAAAGCGGAATTCAGAGCCTGAGGAAGTGCTCGCGGTAGTACTTGAGCTCTTCGATGCTCTCGTAGATGTCGGCCAGCGCCTCGTGCTTGCCGCCCTTCTTGACGCCCTTGGCGATCTCCGGCGTCCACCGCTTGCACAGTTCCTTGAGGGTCGACACGTCGAGGTTGCGGTAGTGGAAATAGGCTTCCAGCTTCGGCATGGCGCGCGCCATGAAGCGGCGGTCCTGGCAGATCGAATTGCCGCACATCGGCGACTTGCCCGAGGGCACATGACGCCTGAGGAAATCCAGCGCCTGCGCCTCGACCTCGTCTTCCGCCAGCACCGAGGCCTTGACCTTGTCGATCAGCCCCGACTTGCCGTGGGTCTTCTTGTTCCAGTCGTCCATCGCGTCGAGCGCGCTGTCCGCCTGATGCACCACCCACACCGCGCTCTCGGCGATCAGCTCGAGCTGCGAATTGGTGATCACCATCGCCATCTCGATGATGCGGTCGCCGTCGGGATCGAGCCCCGTCATCTCCATGTCCAGCCAGACGAGGGCGTTCTGGTCTTGTGCCATAAGGGTCAAGTATCTTGCAGTGTGTTATTCATGGCCGGAAGTCTAGCCTACTGACGGGAAATCCGGTCATTTCGGAATCGAACGAACCACGAGGCAGCTTGCCGAACTGTAAATCCATGTTATACACTTGCGCATGATCGGGAGCTTCCGGCACAAGGGCATTCAGCGCTTTTTCGAGACGGGCTCGAAGGCCGGAATCCAGGCGCAGCAGGCCGCCCGGCTCCGCATCATGCTGACACGCTTGGAGATGTCGACCAAACCCGAAGACATGGGAGCGCCCGGCTGGGGCCTTCATCCGCTCAAGCACGATCTGGCTGGCCACTGGGCCGTCTGGGTGAGCGGCAACTGGCGCCTGACATTCGCCTTCGAGGGTACGGATGCCGTGCTTGTGGACTATCGGGACTATCACTGAAGGAGCAGCGAACATGACGAAAATGCACAACCCCGCACACCCTGGCGAAGTCCTGCGCGAGTTTCTGCCCGAAGGCATGAGCGTGACCGACGCGGCACAGCGGCTCTGCATTTCCCGCGTCATGCTCTCGCGGGTGCTCAATGGCCGCTCGGCGATGACGGCGGACATGGCGATCCGCGTCGGACTGCTCACCGCCACCAGCCCCGAATCGTGGCTGGCCAATCAGATGCAGTGGGACTTGTGGCAGAGCAGCCGCAAGCCGAAGCCGAAGATCCAGCCCCTCCGACACGTGGCGTAATGAGGCGCAGACCGCCTTCCCCTGCATGACGCCCCAAACCTTTTCCCTCATTTTCCTGGCGATGCTCGCCCTGACCACCGCGCTGCGCGCCTGGCTGGCGCTGCGGCAGCTGCGTCATGTCCGCGCCCGCCGCGAGGCGGTTCCGGCCGAGTTTGCCGACCGCGTCACGCCGGACGAGCACCGCAAGGCCGCCGACTACACCGCCGCCAAGACACGGCTGGCCTTGGTCGAACTCGGCGTCGACGCGGCGCTGTTGCTGGCCTTCACTTTCGGCGGTCTGCTTGCGGCCTTCGACCAGTTCTGGCGCGGGGTGTTCGATGAATCGAGCTACAACCCGGGTTATGCCCACGGCCTCACGCTGTTCGCCAGCGTCGGCGTGGCCGGCTTCGTGGTCGGGCTGCCGTTCTCGCTCTACCGCACCTTCGTGCTCGAAGATCGCTTCGGCTTCAACAAGATGACGCCGGCGCTCTACGTCGCCGACCTCGCCAAGCAACTGCTGCTTACCGTGCTCATCGGCGCGCCGCTGCTGCTGGCCGTGCTGTGGCTGATGGGGGCGATGGGCTCGCTGTGGTGGCTCACCGTCTGGGCCACGTGGCTGGGCTTCAACCTGCTGGTGCTGCTGCTCTACCCGACCTTCATCGCCCCGCTGTTCAACACGTTCTCGCCGCTGGCCGAGGGCGAGATGAAAAGCCGCATCGAGGCGCTGCTGGCGCGCTGCGGCTTCGCCAGTTCGGGCCTGTTCGTGATGGATGGCTCGAAGCGCTCGGCCCACGGCAACGCCTACTTCACCGGCTTCGGCCGCGCCAAGCGCATCGTCTTCTTCGACACCCTGCTCGACAAGCTCGCGCCCGGCGAGGTCGAGGCCGTGCTGGCCCACGAACTCGGCCACTTCAAGCATCGCCACGTCTGGAAGCGCATCGCCGTGATGTCCGCGCTGTCGCTCGCGTTCCTCTGGCTGCTCGGCCAGTTGATCGACCAGCCATGGTTCCATGCCGGACTAAAAGTCGGCGCTGGCGGGACGGCGATGGCCCTGATCCTGTTCTCGCTGGTGCTGCCGGTGTTCACCTTTCCCCTCGCGCCCCTGATGTCGTGGCTGTCGCGCCGCCACGAGTTCGAGGCCGACGCCTACGCCGCGCGCCAGGCCAGCGCCTTTGATCTGATCGCCGCCCTGGTCAAGCTCTACCGCGAGAATGCCGCCACGCTGACACCCGACCCGCTGCATTCGCTGTTCTACGATTCGCACCCACCCGCCAGCCAGCGCATCGCCCACCTGAAATCCGCCTGAAAGGAACCCCATGGCCCGCCTGCTCACCGCCGCCCTGCTCGCCGCGCTTGCCGCCAGCGCATTCGCCGCCGACAAGATTGACGCAAAAGCCGGCAAGACCCTGCACGACAAACAGTGCGTAAATTGTCACGTGCAGCGCTGGGGCGGCGACGGCAGCGCCGTCTATACCCGCGCCGACCGCAAGATCAAGGATGCGACCAGCCTGCGCCAGCGCGTCGCCATGTGCAGCGCGCAGACCGGCGCCAAGTTCTTCCCCGAGGACGAGGCCAATGTCGCCGCCTGGCTCGCCCAGCAATACTACAAGTTCAAGTGACATGGCCGCTTTGAACGCATTGCACGACAGCGAAATCGCCAGCCGCCTGGCCACCCTCGACGGCTGGGCCAGGGATGCCACCCGCATCATCAAGATCTACCGCTTCGCCAACTACCACGAGACCATGGCCTTCGTTAATGCGGTGGCCTGGGTCGCCCACCGCGGCGACCATCATCCCGATCTCGAGGTCGGCTACAACCACTGCACGGTGACCTACACCACGCACGACGCCGGCGGGCTGACCGCCAGGGACTTCGATGGCGCGGCAAAAATCGACGCGCTTTTCAACCTTTGAGTCTCGACGGCACCGTCACCGCCGCCTTCGGGCGGCACTACGAAATCACCCTCGACGACGGTCGCGTCGTGGGCGGCATTCCGCGCGGCAAGAAAAGCCCGTATGCCTGCGGCGACCGCGTCAGCCTTGGCCCGCTGCACGACAGCGCGGCCCAGATCCTCGCCCACGCCGCGCGCAAATCGCTGCTCTACCGCAGCGACGAGTGGAAGCAGAGGCTGATCGCCGCCAACGCGACGCAGATCGTTCTGGTCGTCGCCACCGAGCCGGGGTTTTCCGACGAGCTGATTTCGCGCGCCTTCGTCGCCGCGCTGCACGAGGGGATGCGCGTGGTGATCGTGCTCAACAAGGTCGACCTGGCCTCCCGCCTGCCGGCGGCGCGCGCGCAGCTCGCGCCCTTCGCCGCCGCATTTGCCACGGTCGGCCTGCCCATCGTCGAGCTTTGCGCACGCGAGCATGTCATGCCGCTGCAGCCATGGCTGGCTGGACAGGTCTCGGTGCTGGTCGGCCAGAGCGGCATGGGCAAGTCCACCATCATCAACACCCTGGTGCCCGGCGCCGCTGCCGCCACGCGCGAGATTTCGACGGCGCTCGACTCCGGCAAGCACACCACCACCCACGCCCGCCTCTACCGCCTCGATGAGAACAGCGCCCTGATCGACTCGCCCGGCCTGCAGGAATTCGGCCTCGCCCATCTGAGTTTCGGCGAGATCGAGCATGGTTTTCCGGAATTCCGCGCGCTGGTTGCCGCCTGCCGCTTCCGCGATTGCCACCACCACGACGAGCCCGACTGCGCCATCAAGCAGGCGGTCGCCGCCGGCCGGATCGACCCGCGCCGTTACGCCCACTTCCTCGCCATCACCCGACGCTGAAACCCGGCGCGCCGATGCCGCACCCGCATCTCCACCTTTTTGTCGACATTTCCTCGCACGGCTTCGGCCACCTGGCGCAGACGGCGCCGGTCCTCAACCGCCTCGCCGCGCTGCGGCCCGGCCTGCGCCTGACCGTTCGCAGCGGCCTGCCCGAAGCGAAACTGCGCCAGCGCATCGCCGCGCCCTTCGATCTGATCGCGGCGGCGAGCGACTTCGGCTACGTGATGCACGACGCGCTCTCCATCGACCTCGCCGCCACGGCCGCGGCTTACCGTGCCGCCAGCGCCGACTTTTCCCGCAGGGTCGGGCAGGAGGCGCAAACGCTCAAGGAACTGCGCGCCGACGCCGTGTTCGCCAACGTCTCCTACCTGCCGCTGGCCGGCGCCGCGCGTGCCGGCATCCCCGCCGTGGCGCTGTGCTCGCTCAACTGGGCCGACCTGTTCCGGCACTATTTCGGCGTCGATGCCTGGGCCGCGCCGATCCACGCCGAGATGATCAAAGCCTATCGTTCGGCAACCTTCCTGCGCGCCACGCCGGGCATGGCCATGCCGGCGCTGGATAATGTCGTGACCGTCGGTCCCATCGCCAGCCTCGGCCGCGAGCGCCGCGCCGAGTTGCGCACCTGCCTCGGCATCGTGCCGCAATCCCGCGTGGTGCTGGTCGCCCTCGGCGGCATCCCGACGCGCCTGCCAGTCGAAGGCTGGCCGGCATTGCCGAACACGCACTGGCTCGTGCCCGAAGCATGGGCCGTCCAGCGCCCCGACATGAGCGCCTTCGAACCACTCGGCTGGGACTTCGCCGACCTGCTGCGCTCGGTCGATGCCATCGTCACCAAGCCCGGCTACGGCACCTTCGCCGAAGCCGCCTGCAACGGCACCGCCGTGCTCTACCAGCGCCGCGAAGACTGGCCCGAGCAGGACTGCCTGATCGAGTGGCTGCACGCCAACACCCGCGCCCGCGAAATCTCCGCCGCCGACCTGGCCAGCGGCAATCTCGCCGCCGCGCTCGACACCGCCCTGCAAACCGCCGCTCCGCCCGTGCCGACTCCCGACGGCATCGAACAGGCGGCGCAACACCTCGCCCAAATGCTCCGCCGGTAGCCATTCGCCGCCTGTACCATGATCGCACCTGTCCAATTCCCTGCACAGGTATCCCCATGCCGCCTTGGTTCGCTTGACGTTTAACGGTTCGCGTTATACAGTCCGACAATGGCGATACGTTCATTCCGGTGCGCCGACACTGCGGCGATCTACGAGGGCAAAAGCCCACGGCGGTTTCGGAACATCGAGAGCGTGGCGCAGCGCAAGCTGCAAATGCTCGACGACGCGACTGCCCTGCGGGATCTGTTGTCACCTCCCGGCAACCGCCTTGAGTCGCTATCCGGCAACCGGGCCGGGCAGCACGGTATTCGCATCAACGGCCAGTGGCGCGTGTGCTTCGTCTGGACGGATGCCGGCCCGGGAGGCGTCGAAATCGTCGATTACCACTGAGGGGTAGAGCATGGCAACCAACAAGATGCGACCGATCCATCCCGGCGAGATTCTGCGCGAGGAGTTCCTCGCGCCGCTCGGCATGAGCGCCCACGCCCTGGCCATGGAGTTGCGCGTGCCGGCGCCACGGATCAACGACATCGTGCGCGAACGCCGCACCGTCACGCCGGATACCGCACTGCGGCTGGCGCGCTATTTCGGCACCACGCCGCAGTTCTGGCTGAATCTACAGAGTTCGTTCGACCTAAAACAGGCCGCCGGCGAAATCGGGCCAAGGATCGAACAGGAAATCAGACCCCTTCGGCAGGCCGCGTAGGTCCGACGCGTCATCCCGGCGCAAGCCGGAATCCAGAAAGCATCTGGGTCCCGGCCTTCGCCGGGACGACGGCCTCTTCAGTGTTTCCCTAGACGCGTTCCCAGATCGTCGTGATGCCTTGGCCGCCACCGATGCACATGGTGGCCATGCCGTAGCGGCCGTTGGTGCGAATCAGTTCGTGCAGCAGCTTGGTCACGATCACCGCGCCGGTGGCGCCGACCGGGTGGCCGAGCGCGATGGCGCCGCCGTTGACGTTGGTCTTGGCCGGGTCGAGGCCGAGGCCCTTGGCCACGGTCAGCGACTGCACGGCGAAGGCTTCATTGGATTCGATGACGTCGATCTTGTCCAGCGTCAGCCCGGCCTTGGCGAGCGCGACCCTGGACGAGGGGATCGGGCCTTCGCCCATCACGTCGTTGGGCACGCCGGCGATGGCGTAGGACACCAGGCGCGCGATCGGATTAAAGCCGCCGGCGGCAGCCTTGGCGGCATCGGCCAGCACCAGGAAGGCGGCGGCATCGTTGATGCCAGAGGCATTGCCGGCGGTGACGGTGCCGTCCTTCTTGAAGGCCGGACGCATCTTGGCCAGCGATTCCATGGTGGTGCCGGCCTTGGGATGCTCGTCGGTGTCGAACACCACGTCGCCCTTGCGGGTCTTGAGGGTGATCGGCGCGATCTGCGACTTGAAGCGGCCCTCGGCGATGGCGGCGACGGCGCGCTTCTGCGATTCGACGGAAAAGGCGTCCTGATCCTCGCGCGTGAAGCCATGCTTGGCGGCCAGGTTTTCGGCGGTGATGCCCATGTGGCCGACGCCGAACGGATCGGTCAGCACGGCCACCATGGCGTCGATGGCCTGGGTGTCGCCCATGCGCGCGCCGGAACGCAGCGCCGGCAGCAGGTAGGCGCCGCGCGACATGACTTCGACACCGCCGCCCAGGGCGAAGTCGGCATCGCCGAGCAGGATCGCCTGCGCCGAGCTGACGATGGCCTGCTGCGACGAGCCGCACAGGCGATTGACGGCGAAGGCCGTCGAATCCATGGCCATGCCGCCCTGGATGGTCGCCACGCGGGCGACGTAGGCGTAGCGCGTTTCGGTCGGAATGCAGTTGCCGACCGTGGCAAACGTCACCTGTTTGGGGTCGACGCCGGCGCGGGCGATCGCCTCCTTGATCACGAGGCCGCCGAGTTCGGCCGGCTCGATGTCCTTCAATGCGCCGTTGAACGTACCCACCGCGCTGCGCACGGCGCTCAATGCAACCACTTCTCTCTTGTCAGCCATTTTTTTCTCCTGTTTTAAAACCTTAGACCCAACTGGCGACCCAGAACAGGGCGAGCAACAGCACGCCGAGCACCAGGGTGCGCCACACCAGGCCGATGGTGCTTTGCATGAAATCGGCATCGGCATCGTCGCCGGTGCCGAGAACGGGTCGGTCGTCGCCACCGTCGCCGCCAGGGCCCGCATGGACGGGCATGCCGAGACGCACGCCGAGCGCGCCGGCGCCACTGGCCAGCAGGATGCCGGCCGAGGCATCGGGCCAGATATGGGCCTGGGTGCGCCAGCAATAGATCGCATCCTCGAAATCGCCGACCACGGCGAAAGCCGCCGCGGTGGCACGCTGCGGCAGCCAGTCGACCACGGCATGGGCCTGGCGCGCGACCCGCGCGAAGTCCTGCGACACGCGGTCGGGCTGCTCGCCCCACAGGTGCGACAAGGCCAGCGACAGGCGGTAGAGCACGGCGCCGGCCGGACCGAGCAATGCGAACAGCAGCAGCGGCGCAAAGACGTGGCGATGCGAATGCAGCAGCGCCTGCTCGATGGCCAGGCGCGCGACCTCGCTGGAACTCAGGCGGTCGGAATTGACGCCGCGCCACTCGCCGAGCAGGGCGCGGGCGCGGTCGAGTTCGCCCAGGCGCAATGCCATGTGGATGTCGGTGAAGAAGTGACTGTACTGGCGGAAGCCGACGGTGAGATAGAGCACCGCGACGTTGAGCGCGAAGGCCGCCACCGGCGCGAACCAGGCCAGCGCGATTTGCAGCGCCAGCACGACGACGGCCGGCAGAGCCGCGCCCACGCACCAGGCGACCACGCCGTGATGGCGCTCGCCGGCGTTGAACCACGCCTCCAACTGGCGGCCATGGGCCGCGAGCAGGGTATCGACGCGCGCGCCCGACAGGGGTTTCACCTGTTCGATGGCCAGCGCGAGAATGATGCTGAAAAGGCTCATGGCAGGGAGGCTCAGCGGCAATGGTCGAACGATACCATATCCGGATAAACTCTTGTGCGGTGCAGCAACCCTTAATCCGGGCCGGCGAGCGCCGCGTGCAGGCTCACCAACATGCCGGCAGTGGCCCCCCAGATGTAGTAGCCCTGCCACGGCATGGCCCAGAATTCGCGCGGCGCGCCCTGCCATTCGACGGTCTGACGCTGGTGATTGGCCGGGTCCATGAGGAAGGCGAGCGGCGGCTCGAACACATCGGCGACCTCGAAGTCGTCGAGTTTGAGATTCAGCGGCGGCGTTACCAACCCGACCACGGGGGTGACGCGAAAGCCCGTGCTGGTGCGATATTCCGGCAGCCGGCCGATCACCTCGACCTGCGATGGCAGCAGTCCGACCTCCTCCTCCGCCTCGCGCAGCGCCGTCGCGACGGCATCGCCATCCGCCGGTTCGCAGCGGCCGCCGGGAAAGCTGACCTGGCCGGCATGGTCGCGCAAGTGGGCGGTGCGCTGCGTCAGCAGGATGGTGAGACCGCTCGGGCGTTCGATGATCGGCACCAGCACGGCCGCCGGCGTCAGCGCAGCGTCCTCCGTCGCGCCGGCCTCGAGGATGGGGGGAAAGACCCGCGCCTGGGCGAGCCGGCGGCGCAACTCCATGACCGACAAAGAATAGAATTCGGACGTTGCCACTCTCGTACTCCAGATCATCCATGAAACCCGTCGCGATCTTCCGTCACAACTCCGGCGAAGGCCCAGGCTATTTTGCCACTTTCCTCGAGGCTCGCTCGATCCCGTGGACGCTGTTCGCCGTCGATGCCGGCGTCCCGCCACCGCCGACTTTCGACGAATTCTCCGGCCTGTGCTTCATGGGCGGGCCGATGAGCGTGAACGACGACCTGCCCTGGCTGCCGCCGGCTTTCGCCCTGATCCGCGCCGCGGTCGCGGCCGATGTTCCGGTGATCGGCCACTGTCTCGGCGGACAACTGATGGCCAAGGCGCTTGGCGGCGCGGTGACGAGAAATCCGCTCAAGGAACTCGGCTGGGGCGAGGTGGAAACCACCGACGCGGCGGCGGGCGCATGGCTCGGCGACACGCAGCGCTTCGAGGCCTTCCACTGGCACGGCGAGACCTTCTCGATCCCACCCGGCGCCACGCGCATCCTCAAAAGCAACTATTGCGACAACCAGGCCTTCGTCATGGGCCCGCATCTGGGCATGCAGTGCCACGTCGAGATGACCGAGGCGATGATCCGTCTCTGGTGCCGCGCCTGGGCCGAGGAAAAGGCCGCGCCGGGGCCGTCGGTGCAGACGCCGGAGCAGATGGATGAACGGATCGAAGAGCGCATCGCCGCGATGCGCGCGGCGGCCGACCGGCTCTATGCGAAGTGGATCGGCGGCCTGCGCGACCAGGAACACCAACAGTACCTGCTCACGGAATAAGCAACAATCAACTATCCAGGGGCAAACAAGATCGCTTCGAGCCGCGCCGAGACGTCATCGATGATGACCGTCGGCACGGCTTCCTTGAACTTCGCCTTGCGTGCCCGCCAATCAAGGGATTTAAGCTGATGGCAATGAACAGCGCCCTGGGTGTCGGTGCCCGATCCCAGCAGCGTAACGACAGTCCCGTAGGTGCGCGCTGTTGCCGCACCACCCTGGGAAATAGGACAGATCATTGCCAGGCCGCGGCTATTGAAGGCTTTGGCACTGACCACCAGGCCAAAATGCGGCCCCTTCATTCCCTGTCCCGATGCCGGATCGAATTGCAGATGCACGATCTCGCCGCGAGCGGGTGTATAGGCCATCAGGCGATTTCCCTGCCAACGGCCGACATCTCATCCCAGCCTTTCACGCGCGGCAGGTTCCTGGGCATCTCGGCCAGCAGGTCATCGAGCTTGTAGCGCCGACGCGGGACTTCAACCGTCAACCGGGCCCCCTCAAGCTGCAACTCAACCTGAGCGCCCTCTTGAAGATGATTCTGTTCGATGAACGCCTTGGGGATGGTCATCACCAAGGAACCACCTGCTCGACGTAATGTTTGCAGCATGACAGCATCTCCGCTTCGGAACGAAGTCCTATTTTAGTAGGATATTGCGTTATACGCCAGCAGGACCGTGGAAAGCCGACCGTGGCTGCGTGATTTGGCGGTTCAGCGCACGATCACCACTTCCGGCAACACGACTTCCCACTGATCCACGGCCATGCGCTCGCGCCATTCCGGGTCGGCATCCTCACGGCGCCAAACGCCGACGCCCGCTACCCGCGCGGCGGCCATACGTCCTGCCGGAAGTTTGTAGCCGGCAGCGCTGCGGCCAACGACCTGACCAGTTGTCGTCTTGAACAGCCAACGGCCGGCTTCCTCGCTCACCCGCAACGCGTCGCCCACGCGTAGCGCCGCCGATGCCTGGCGTACCGCCTCGGAACGAGCACGCCCGGCAAAGCCGAGATCGATCTCGCCAGGCCCAAGCAGTTCGTATTCGCGATCCAAACCGGCGGGCAATTCGCTCGCCAGTGGCGCCTGCCGCACAAACACGGCCGCATGGCCCGTCAACTCGCCGGCGAACCCCGTTGCGTCCGATTGGCACAGCGTCAAGGTTTGCCTGGCCCGCGTCATGGCGACGTAGTAGAGCCGCCGTTCCGCCATCGCCGACTTTTGCCAGCGGCCATCGAGAATCGCGACATGGTCGAACTCCAGTCCCTTGGCGCCGTGGGCGGTGGTAAGCACAAGCCCCACGCCGGACTCGCGCTCGAAATCGGCCAGAAACTCGTAGACATCGTCAAGCAGCGCCATGACGGGACGAGGAAGATTGCCGGCGCCGGCATAGGCGTCGTCGATCGCCGCATCGACCAAAGCCTGCCCGGGCGTTTGCGCCTCGTCCCCGCACAGTGACGCCGCCAAGGCTCGAACCTCGACGACCGACAGCAGTTCGTCGCGACGCGCCTTCAACGCCTCGATGAAACGCCATGCTTCGCGCCAGCGCCATGGCGACAACCCCTTCTTGTTGCGGCGGCCAGCGAAGCGGCAGGGAATCACGGCGATCTCGCAGGCGGCACGCACGGGTTCCAACAACTTCCATTCCTTGGCGATCACGGCTACCTTAGACCAGTCCCATGCGGTATCGAGCGATGCCAGCCGTTGCAGCTCCCGCACCACGCGCCAGGCCTGCTCGCGCGGATCGGCGCCAGCCGGCAGCACCTGCACTCGCCCTTCGCTCACGGCCGCGTCGCGGCGCGCCCAGTCGCCGCCGCCGGCCGTCCCGCGGCGCCCGCTGTCGATGACAATCGGATGTTTTGTCTTCAAGCGATCCGGATGCGGGGCGATCAGCGCGTTGGCAGCCTCGATGATGTGGCGGGTGGAACGAAAGTTTTCCACGAGGTAGTCGGTCTTCGTGCCGTAGTCGGCCTCGAAGCGGCGAATGAACTCGACCTCGGCGCCCGCGAATTCGTAGATGTTCTGGTCGTCGTCGCCGACGGCCAACAGCGTCAGTTTGCGTTCCTTGTCCTTGAGCGTGCGTCCGGCCAGCGCGGAGAGGAACTCGTATTGAGCGGCATTGACGTCTTGATACTCATCCACCAGCAACCAGCGAAAGCCGGCAAGGAGTCGATCGCGCAGGGCATCCTCGACGCCGCCAGCATCGGTCTCGCTCTTGAGCAATCGAGTAGCATCGGCCAGCAGCGCATCGAAGTCGATGGGGGCATCGTTTTCGCGCGCCGCGAACGACGCTCCGGTCAGCCGCATCGCCAGGCCATGATAGGTGTGGGCGGCCACCCCGAAAGCATCGCTGTCGATCAACTCATGCAAGCGTCGGCGTACTTCCCGCGCGGCGTGGCGATTGAATGTCACCACCAGTATGCTTTGCGGCGCCTCGCGCAGCACGCGCACGAGGAAGGCGACGCGATGCACCACCAGCCGCGTCTTGCCCGACCCCGGACCGGCCAGCACCAGCCGATTGGTCGGCCGCCGTTCGGTGACCAGCTTGGCCTGGGTCGGCGACAACCCGTCGCGAATGCGATGCCAGGACGCTTCGGTGGTGGCGCGCTCCAGCATCTCCTTGCGCTGTTGAAAGTATTTCCGCAGAAATTCGTCCCATTTCAGCGAGAAGTAGTCGGCCACCAGGCGCAGCGCCTCTACAACTTTCTCTTGGCCCAGTTCGGCATAGCGGATCATCACGTGGATCTGGCCCACCCGCTGATCGTAGTGATCGGCCAGCGGCTGATAGTCGTGCGACTCGAAATGGCGCGTCTTTTCCTCTTCGATCAGGCGCAGCGTCATGGCGTTGCGAAACACCGAGAGCCCCTGCGACAAAGTCAGAATTTTCTGGTCATGCAAATACATCAGCGTCGCCTGCGCCGCCGCCGGCACATCGCGAATCTCGGCCGCCAGCGCGATGTCGCCGCGAATCGCCTGGTTGATCTGACCCAGCGTCAGACTGGCAAGCAAGTCCTTGCCCCGACTACCCGCGGTCAGCGTCGCGAGGAAGGCGTGCAGCACCGCGCCGGCGCAGGCCCGGCGCGCCCGCGAAAGCGCCTCGATCTCGCTCCACTCGCGCTGCACGGCGACGCGATGGTTCTCTCGATCCAGCGGCTTCAACGACAGACTGCCGCGCCCGCCGGCAAGCTCGCGGCCGTCCTGCGCCAGGCTGCGCAGCAGGCGCCCGACATCCTCTTGCAGGACATCGATCATGCCGGCGTCCTTCAAGCCTTGCGTCAGCACCCGCAGGTTCAGATGTACCGCGTCCGCGCTCGGCCCGGCATCGGGCGCGGCCTCGCGCAGGAGGGCGAGCAGCGCCGATTCGCGCCTGGCGACCTCGGCCAGTGTTCCGGCGGATGCACCGGTCACGCCGATCCGCACATAGGCGACGATCTTGCTGTCATTTTCCAGCAGGCCCAGTTGCTCAAGATCGTCGAAGGCCTTGCGGACCTCCCGCGAATCGAGTCCCGTCGCCACGCACAGCGCGTCGGTGGTCAGCCCCTGCGTCGGCTCGGCCTGGAGAATCTCAGTCAGCAGGGCGAGCAGTTGCCGCTGCCGCTCTTGAGAAAAGTCGGCGCTGGCGAGACGGCGCCTGGCCTCCTCCAGTTCACGGAAACGCAGGCTCGCGGGGAAAACCTGGCTGCGGTTCTCGTTGCGCTCCAGCAGGTTGGCGTTCTCCAGCCAGGCCAGCGCGGTCTTGACGCGCGTGTCCTTGTCGCGACTTTCCAGATCGAAGTCGACCACCAGCCCTTCGCTGGCCAACAACTCGCCCACGGTGACGGTGACATTGCCTTCGGCGTCGGGTTTGCGTCGGCGCAGCGCCTTGAGCAGTTGCTCGATGTCGCGGCGCGTCAACCGGCTCTTCGCGCTCATGCCGAACTGCCGTTCGGCATCCTTCTCGTCGTAGAGCAACACGCAGAATGCCGGTACCTGATCGCGTCCGGCCCGGCCGGCTTCCTGCACATAGTTTTCCAGCGAGCCGGGAATGTCGGCATGAATCACCAGCCGCACATCGGGCTTGTCGATGCCCATCCCGAAAGCATTGGTCGCGGCAATCACCTTGAGCGCGCCGCCGATGAACTCCTGCTGACGTTCCTTTTTCAAGTCCGGCGGCATGCCGCCATGAAACGCCGCCGCCGGCCAGCCCATCGACCTGGACAGGAATTCCGCCAATTCCTCTGTGTGCTTCTGCGTGGCGCAGTAAACGATTGCGCCGCCAGGATGCATGCGCGCCGATCCCGGTTCGCCAAAATGATCGACAAGTAACTGATGGACCTGCGCGCACTTGGTTTCCTCGCGTGTCGGCACGATGGCGAAATCGAGATTGTCGCGTGTCGTCGAACCGAGATGCCGCTCCAGTTCCATTGCCAGCCTGCGCCGGAAATGCGCCACGATATCCTCGATCACGTCCTGCTTGGCCGTGGCGGTCAGACAGGTCACCGGCGGAATGTCGTCGCCATGCCGTTCGCGAATGAAGCGCGCGACGTAGAGGTAGTCCGGCCGGAAATCGTGGCCCCATTTCGACAGGCAGTGCGCCTCGTCGAATACCCACGCCGCAATCTCGCGATGCGCGATGGCTTCGCGAAAACCCCGATTGCGCACCTGCTCCGGCGACACCAGCAGGATACCGACATCGCCCAGGCGGACGCCATCGAGCACCTGTTTGCGCTCGGGCAGCGACAACAGCCCGTTGACCGCGGCAGCGCACGTCACTCCGCGTCGGACCAGCGTATCGACCTGATCCTTCATCAACGCCTGCAAGGGCGAAATGACGACGGTCAGCGCGCCGGTTTGATGGTGGCGCATCAGCGCCGGCAACTGATAACACAGGGACTTGCCGCCGCCGGTGGGCAGGATGCCCAACTGCGCATGACGGGCGATGCCGCTGCCGACAATGTCCTCCTGCAAGGAATGACCATGCTCGTCGCGGCGAAAGTCGTCGTACCCGAACCACCGTTTCAACCAGCGGCGCGCGTCGTGCGCCTCGCGGCAATAGCCGCATGCCGGATCGGCGCAGGGCGTCGCCCGCAGTTCGCGCGCCAGCCGTGCCGTCGCCGGATACTCGACGCGCACCCACGGCGGCATCACGGAATTCTCCCCCGCCACGCGCAGCCAGGCCAGCAGGTAGGCGATAGCCGGATGTTGCGTGGCGGCGGCGAGGTCTTCGTCCAGCAGGCGCTCCAGACGCACACGACAAACCTTGTCGGCCAACGTGTCGGCCAGTAAGACACGCACGGCCGACCGCCGCGGACGCGGCTCTTGCGTCAGGGTCATGAAGAAGTGATTGAGGCCAGAACTGGCGCCCTCCGGAACCAGCAGGTGATGGTATGCCCGCACCAGTTCGGCCGGCTCGGCGAGCAAGGCGCGCCGCTGGTCGTTGAAGAGCCCAACCACCCGTTGCGCGTCGGCCAATGGATCGTTGACCGCAAGCTTGAGCAGCCGGTAGTCCTTGACGAGGTGGTGATAGGGGTTGCGCGGGAAGGCCAGCGGCGAGAGAGCCAGGGTATCGACCACCGGCAGACCGAACAGCGCCAGCCCCGGCGCGACGGCCTTGAGCAGGTTCAGATCATGACGGATGACATTATGTCCAAGCACGAAGCTCGCATCGGCGGCCAGGGCATCGACGTCCTCTAGCGCTACCGCAAGGTCGAACCGCCCCTTGAAGTGCCGAAAGTCCCCGGTATCCGGCCGCAAGGCTCCGATCTTCAGAATGCGCTTGGTACGCGGATCGACTTCGAGATCGAGACTGATACAACGCGGCGCGTACGCTTCCTGGGGCTTGGATTCACCCATCGACGGCATTCCTCCCGAAGCAGGATCATGCCATAAAGATTCCACCGGCCGGGAAACTCAGTCGCGGAAGTTGCCGTACTGCAGCGGGTAGTCGGTCACAACGAATGAAATGTTCCAGGCTCGAATAGTCCCGCCGTTCCTGACGTGATTTACGAAAACGCCGGCCTTCATGTCGTAGCGGACCGCAGCCGGGTTGCCGCCTCCGGATTGATCTTTTTCAAGCGGGCCAAGCCGGCGGTCAGACGCTTTCTCCATCCGGGTCCGCGCTCGAACGCGTCGCGGCAGGTTTCGGCGATTTCTTCCGGCCGGTGATCCAGGTAATACTGGATCAGGACATTGGCCTGTCGCACATCCTTGTTGGCCTTGACCTCGGCCGCGGCATCCCGTTCGGCCGACACGATCGGCTTGTGGATGGCAAAGCGGTCCGGCCTGGGGATGTTGGCGATGGTGGCGCCTTCGCTACCGATGACAACCGCCTGGACGGTGTCGACCATCGAGAATTCCATGAAGCGCAAGGGATGCAGCGCGATGGACAGCCCCTCGATGTAGATCGGCGCATCGCTTTTCGAATCCTTCGAGGTCAGGAAGTCCAGCCGAAAGGCCGGGTCTGCCGGATTCAGGCAGGTGCCGCCCGGCTTTCCGTCCAGGGTCGAGATCGGCAGCAGCCCCATTTGCAGCGACTCGATGGCGTTCGCCGTTTCGACCACGATGTTGGCGGGCAGCGCTACCGATATGTTCTTGCCGGCATGGGCGAAGTCGACGTCCTGGGTCTGCATGCGCTCGGCCGGGGTGATACCGAGCATGTTGGCCATGGCCATGAATGCATGGGTGCCGACGAGGATGCCGCCACGGCGGAAAAATCCATACTCGGCCAGGCGACGAATGACGCGGAAATGTTTCGGCAGCATCGGCTCGCACCCGAGCGCGACGGCCGCCGCAGCGAGGCGCTGGAGCGGTTTGGGCTGATGGCCGCGGTGGTCGCGGATCAGGGCAGCCAGCTTGTCGCTGGCCGGGCCGAGGTAGAGTTGCTTGACCGCGCCGCCGATGTCCCGAAACTGGAAATACCAGTATTCGTGACCGTGGACGGTTTTCTTGGCGAAGCTGCCGCTGAGGCCGGCAACGCCCGCGGCCACATGCACCGCCAGTGCCGCGTCGAACAGGTCGGCATAGGGCTTTGACATGACATTTGTACTACATCATATTGGATCGTAGTACAACGATTTGCCGTGGTTAAAGGTTCCAGGCTCGAATTGTCCCGCACGTTGTCGAAAAGTCGGCGCTGGCGACGCCCCGGAGGAAGTCCCCTTGGGGGGCACGGCGCCATGCCGCACCACGCGGGAAACTACGGCAGCACGTCGGCCACGAGGACAGCCGCATCCGGCGCCGCCAACGGGGCGACGGCGTCTCCGGCCTTGAGGATGCGCCGTTCGGCGTAGTCTTCGCCGGTGGGCTGCCGGCAGACCTCCAGCGTCTCGCCGACGACATCGAGAATCCAGTATTCGCCGATGCCGGCCTGGGCATAGGCCACCAGCTTGCGGCCGCGATCATAGCCGCGCGTCGCATCCGAAACTTCCACGATCATCAAGGCGGTTGCCGGATGCGCATCGCGGTAGTCGCGTGGCGAGCCCCTCACCACGGCAATATCGGGTTCGGGCTCGGAGCGCTCGGAGAGCGAGAGAGGAAGTTGGGATCGAATATCGCAACCGTCACCGAAGGCGCGACTCAAAACATTTTCCAGCAGACGCACCGCCGTCGCGTGCCGGCTTTTCTGTGGCGCCATTTCGACGATCTCCCCATCAAGCAACTCAAGTCGATCCTCGGGACCGAAGACGTCGGCATCGATCATCTGCTCGTACTGCTGGCGGCTGAAGCGATGCAGGCTGACTGGATTTTCGGCAACGGCGCCCATGGCAATCCTCGCGCTGAATGATGCCGCAAACTGTATCACCCAGGACCAGCGAAGACAATGTACTTGTGCCGCGGACACCGCCGCACTCCTCGGGCTTGAATCCGCCCTTGACCGACAGAATCTGCCTATTGCGCGTAAAGCAGATCGCCGGGTTTGAGTAGAACACCACCCTTGGGAGTTTCGATCAGTTCGGCAATGGCGAATGCCGGGTAAACGGACTTTATCACCGCCGTTGCGCGAGGGTATTTCTCTTGCCCCAGCGGCGCACCCGTAATTGCGCGCACCGGAGGCTCGCGCCAGGTCTGCACGCTCAAGGTATCTCCGGCGGACAAGCGGGACTCGGCGCCCGCATCGACATAAATCAGGGCGCCATCCGTTTTGAGGACTCGCGTAACGAAAGGCAGGCAGGCCGCCTCGTCGGATGCCCAGCGCGCCACATCGACGAGCAGTAAACCCCACGTCCGACCGGGGTCGTTGGCATAAAACGCCGCGCTACCGACGGGGTATTTGTTGTCAAAGCCAACGTCGCCGCACACCTCGCGCACGAACGTCCGCCGCGCCAGCGCGGCGCCATTGATACCATCGTGCAGAAATGCCTCGATCTCCATGCGCCGGCAATTGCTGCTCCAAAATAGCGAAGACTTTTTGCGCACGCCGAAATCGCGGTAAACCCCCGCCAGGACATATTGCCCCCGCCTGTCTTTCGCCAGTTTCGCGAATGGCGTTTCCTTGTCCGTCGGGCCGGAATAAGACTCTGGCGCCCGCGCGGGTGAACGATAGGGAATAAGCACGTCATCATAATCGGCCAATAAGCGGCCGACCTTGCCGATCATTTTTGCCGTTTCAACGGCGGAGACCGTGCTCACGGAAATCTTCTCGGCCGGCAGCATCTGCTCGGGAAATTCGAGGGCAAACCGGGTAACGACAACGCGGTTGATGGTGCTGCGCTGGCAACTGGACCGACAATCGCCCTGGTCGAGCACCGTAACGCGCAGAACGACCGTCAACTCGCCGTCTCGCACCGTCTCGCTGACCGGGTGAACATTCCGCGTGCAGGCGGAAGCGGCGACCTGGACCAACTCCTGGGTGACATTGGGGCGTGCGGACGATTGCGCACTTACCGTCGCGGCATGCGACTCGGCGGCGCGCGCCAGGGCTCGTCGCGTCGCCAGTTCCCGCGCGCGCCCGATGTCGTTATCGACGACCGGGGCGCTACCCTCGACCAACACCTCGGCCGCCGCCGTCGAAACGAAGGCGAAGAGACACAGCGCCCCTGCCAGCCAACGCGGGACCATCGGTCAGTAACTTACATAGCCGACGCTGGTGGCGGTGCATCCAGGCACCGCGCAAGTCGGAACCACCGCCCTGAATCCGCATGTGCCGTAAGACGTGAAACAGTCGGCAAACGACTGCGTGATGTTCAGCTCGACGGTCACCTCGTAATTGCCGTCGGCAATCGCCGTCGTATTGACCACCCGCGCGCCGCGAATAAAGGAATCGACATGACTACGAATGGTGTCGTTCTGGGCGGCAAAGGCCGATACCGACGTGCTACCCCAGACACGGAAGCCATGAACCTGTTCGGCCAGTTGGCGATAGGCGTCGAGCTGGGCCGCCCGAATCGCCATCAATTTTTGCTGCCCCGCGGTGTATTGCGAGTAACTCGCGGACGCCCCGTAACCAACGGCCTGCAGCTTGGATGGGGTGAAAACCTCGGCGCCGGGGCCCGCCGCGACGAGCTGCGAGCCGCCGCAGCACGGGTACGCGGCGCACCCGGCCAGCAGGGTCAGACAGTAGGCACTAAGAGCGAAGCGAAGCGAATGTCATTACTATTCTCCCTTGATGGATATTCGTCTTCGTTCCCTTACGGCATGATTTTGTCGAACTTTAGACAACGCGGGTCAATCCCTGAAATTGCCGTACTGCAGCGGGTAGTCGGTCACCGACTTCTTCACCAGCGCAATCGTCTCCTGCAGCAAATCGCGCTTGGCGCCGGTGACGCGCACGGCGTCGCCCTGGATGCTGGCCTGCACCTTGAGCTTGCTGTCCTTGATGAGCTTGACGATTTTCTTCGCCAGTTCGCTCTCGATGCCGCTCTTGACCGTGAGCAGTTGCTTGGCCTTGTTGCCGGAGATCGACTGGATGTCGCCGGCGTCGAGGCGCTTGGTGCTCTCGCGGTCCTTCTTCTCCATCTCGGGGAAGAGGATGTCCTTGACCTGACCGAGCTGAAATTCGGAGTCGCCGAAGAGGGTGATGGTCTTGTCCTTCTCGTTGAGATCGATTTTCGCGCTGGTGCCCTTGAAGTCATAGCGGTTGCCGACCTGGCGACCGGCGACGTCGATGGCGTTCTTCAGCGCGACCATGTCGGCTTCGGAGCTGATGTCGAATGAGGGCATGATGACTCCGCTCAGCCGAAGTGACAGACGTAGTGGTAGGGATCGCCCGTCACCTCGATGTCGAACGACGAGTTGCCCGGCGCCTTGAATGACTCGCCGGCGGAGCAACTTTTCCAGTCCTCGCCCTTGAGCTTGTAGCGGCACGCTCCCGCCACGGTTTCCATGATCTCGGGCGCGCCGGTGTTGAAGGTCAGCGTCGCCGGCAGGATCACGCCGACGCTCTTTTTCGTGCCGTCACTGAGCTGCACGGTGTGGCTGACGCACTTGCCGTCGAAATAGACGTTGGCTTTCTTGATGACGGCGACATTGTCGAACTGGCTCACGTTAAATACCCCACATTTTCTGGATGACGCTCTTGGCGACGAAGCCGACCATGCCGAAAGCCAGCACGAAGAACAGCGCAAAGGTGCCGACCTTGCCGGCCTTGGAACGGTAGGCCAGCTCGCCGATGATGAACAGCATGAAGAGCATGAAGGCGCCGAGGCCGAAGGTCATGCCCCAGTTGGCCACCTGCTCCTCGCTAAAGCCGAACATTGTTTCAAGCCAAAGGCGAGGCGAACCACGAAGACACGAAGGGCACAAAGAAGAAACAAGAAAGCCCTTGGGGGTTCTTCGTGTTCTTCGTGTCTTCGTGGTTCATCGCTTTTGCCTTGCCTTGGGCTTGGCGCCACGCTTGAGCCGTGCGTTTTCGGCGATGCGCAGGCGCAGCGCATTGAGCTTGATGAAGCCACCCGCGTCCTTCTGGTCGTAGGCGCCGGCATCGTCCTCGAAGGTGGCGATGGTCGGGTCGAACAGCGAGTCGGTCTTCGAGTCGCGACTGACCACGCTCACCGCCCCCTTGTAGAGCTTGACGCGCACCCAGCCATTCACGCACTGTTGCGTGTGGTCGATCAGCACCTGCAATGCCTTGCGCTCGGGTGCCCACCAGTAGCCGTTGTAGATCAGGCTGGCGTAGCGCGGCATCAGGTCGTCCTTGAGGTGCGCCACTTCGCGGTCGAGGCACACCGACTCGATGCCGCGGTGGGCCTTGAGCAGGATGGTGCCGCCGGGGGTTTCGTAGCAACCGCGCGACTTCATGCCGACGTAGCGGTTCTCGACCAGGTCGAGGCGACCGATGCCGTGCTTGCCGCCGATCTCGTTGAGCTTCGCCAGCAACTGGTGCGGCTTCATCTTCTTGCCGTCGATGGCGACAAGGTCGCCGGCCTTGAATTCGAGGTCGAGATACTCGGGCTTGTTGGGCGCCTTCTCCGGCGAAACCGTCCACCGCCACATCGACTCCTCGGCCTCGGCCGACGGGTCTTCGAGATGGCGGCCCTCGTAGGAGATGTGCAGCAGGTTGGCGTCCATCGAGTAGGGCGAGCCGCCCTTCTTATGCTTCATGTCGACGGGAATGCCGTGCTGGGCCGCGTAGGCCATCAGCTTCTCGCGCGACAGCAGGTCCCACTCGCGCCACGGCGCGATGACCTTGACATTCGGCATCAGCGCGTAGGCGCCGAGCTCGAAGCGCACTTGGTCGTTGCCCTTGCCGGTGGCGCCGTGCGAGATGGCGTCGGCCCCGGTCTTGCGCGCGATCTCGACCAGGCGCTTGGCGATCAGCGGCCGCGCGATCGAGGTGCCGAGCAGGTATTCCCCCTCGTAGACGGTGTTGGCGCGGAACATCGGGAAGACGAAGTCGCGCACGAATTCCTCGCGGAGGTCGTCGATGAAAATGTTTTTCGGCTTGATGCCGAGCCGAATCGCCTTGGCCCGCGCCGGCTCCAGTTCCTCGCCCTGGCCGAGGTCGGCGGTGAAGGTCACCACCTCGCACTGGTAGGTATCCTGCAGCCACTTGAGGATGACCGAGGTATCGAGGCCGCCGGAATAGGCCAGGACAACTTTTTTCGCTTCGCTCATTGCTGTTTCCCGATGAAATTACTGAGTGCGGTAGCTGCGATGGCAGGCGACGCAGGCGCCGGTGACGGCCTGCAGCGCGACCAGCGCCTTGGTGGTGTTGCCCGTCTTGGCGACCTTGGCGAACTCGCTGCCGGCGACATGCATGCCGCGAGCGATGGCGTGCATGTCGTTGCTCATGAACATGCCGGGGCGCGCGTTGGGGGGCGCATTGCGATGGCGGCCCATGGCCGAAACACCGATCATCTTCTCGGCGATGGCGGCAGCTTCGGCGAACTTCTTTTCGCCCAGGGCGGTGACGATCGAATGCAGAGCCATCTGGAAGTCGAGCATCTCGGCGCGCATCTCGGCGCGCGCTTCGGGGGGCATCTCGACGAGCTGGCGGCCGTCCGCGTCGGCGGCAAAAGTCGGCGCTGGCGACACGGCGAACCAGACAAGCAGGACAAGCAGTTTTTTCATGATTTCACTCTCCCGATCAGCAGAAATTCAAGCAGCGCCTTCTGCACATGCAGCCGGTTCTCGGCCTCGTCCCAGACCACGCTCTGCGGCCCGCCGATCACCTCGGCGGACACTTCCTCGCCGCGGTGCGCCGGCAGGCAGTGCATGAACACCGCTTCGGCTTTCGCCGCCTTCATCATCTCGCCATCGACCTGCCAGTCGGCGAAGGCCTTGCAGCGGGCCTCGTTCTCGGCCTCGAAGCCCATGGAGGTCCATACGTCGGTGGTCACCAGGTCGGCGCCGCGCGTCGCATCCATCGGGTCGGCGAATTCCTCGAAGTGGTCGGTACCGTAGAGGCCGGCGCGCTCGGGCTCGACCTCATAGCCGGGCGGCGTCGACACATGCACGTTGAAGTCGAACACCTCGGCGGCCTGCAGCCAGGTGTTGCAGACGTTGTTGGAATCGCCGACCCAGGCCACGGTCTTGCCCTGGATCGGGCCACGCTGCTCGATGAAGGTGTAGATGTCGGCGAGGATCTGGCAGGGGTGATATTCGTTGGTCAGGCCGTTGATCACCGGCACGCGCGAATGCGACGCGAAGCGCTCGATGATTTCCTGTTCGAAGGTGCGGATCATCACCACGTCGGACATGCGCGAGATCACCTGCGCGGCGTCCTCGACCGGCTCGCCGCGGCCGAGCTGCGAGTCGCGGGTGTTGAGGTAGATCGCCGAGCCGCCGAGCTGCTGCATGCCGGCCTCGAACGACAGGCGCGTGCGCGTGCTGGCCTTCTCGAAGATCATCACCAGCGTGCGGTCGTGCAGCGGGTGGTAGGCCTCGTAGCGCTTGAACTTGTCCTTGATCCAGCGCGTACGCTCGAACAGGGTGTCGAGCTCCTCGCGCGAGAAGTCCCTGAATTGCAGGTAGTGGCGCGGGGTCATGTCGACCTCCTACGAACGCGCGCCGAGGAACTCGCGGATCAGCGGTGCCAGCACGGCGATCAACTGCCTGACGTCGTCGTCGGTGAACACCAGCGGCGGCAACAGGCGCACCACGCGGTCAGCGGTGACGTTGATGAGCAATCCCGCTTCGAGCGCCTTGGCCACCAGATCAAAGCAGGGACGATCGAGCTCGATGCCGATCATCAGGCCATCGCCGCGAATGTCGGTGACGCCGGCGACGCCCGCCAGCGCCTCGCCGAAGCCGGCGCGGATGGCATCGCCGACCTGCGTCGCGCGCGCCATCAGGCCGTCCTTCTCGATCACGGCGAGCGTGGTCAGCGCGGCTACGCAGGCGAGCGGATTGCCACCGAAGGTCGAACCGTGGTTGCCGGGCTTGAACACGCCGGCGGCCTTGCCCGCCGCGAGGCAAGCGCCGACCGGCACGCCGGAACCGAGGCCCTTGGCCAGCGTCATGACGTCGGGGCGGATCGCGGCGCGCTGGTGGGCGAACCAGACGCCGGTGCGACCGATGCCGCACTGCACTTCGTCGACCATGAACAGCCAGTCCTTCTCGTCGCAGATGCGGCGCAGCGACTGCATGTAATCGTCGTGGGCGATGTTGATGCCGCCCTCGCCCTGTATCGGTTCGAACAGGACGGCGACGACATTGGGATTGTGCGCGGCGACCGCCTCGATGGCCGCGAGATCGTCGAAGGGCACGCGCACGAAACCGCCGACCAGCGGCTCGAAGCCGGCCTGGACCTTGCGGTTGCCGGTGGCCGAGAGCGTCGCCAGGGTGCGGCCGTGAAAGGCTTTTTCCATCACGACGATGGCCGGATTGTCGATGCCCCGCTGGTGGCCGACCATGCGCGCGAGCTTGATCGCCGCCTCGTTGGCCTCGCAGCCCGAGTTGCAGAAGAAGACCTCGTCCATGCCGGACAGCGCGGCGAGGCGGTCGGCCAGCCGCTCCTGCTCCGGCACGCGGTAGATGTTGGAAACGTGCATCAGGCGGCCGGCCTGCTCGGCCAGCGCATTGGTCAGCACGGGATGACCGTGACCGAGCGTATTGACGGCGATGCCGGCCAGCGCGTCGAGATAGCGTCGGCCCGCTTCGTCGAAGACGTGACAGCCTTCGCCGCGAACGAAGGCGACGGGCTGCCGCGCGTAGGTGTTCATGAGATGCGACATCGAAAAACCCCGGTGCTAAAAAGCAGACGGCGGCCTGTTCCAAGTACGGCCGCCGCGCTTGCGAGAAGGAAGATATTATACCAAGCAGCGTAGGGAGGGCATGGCGGCGTGCGTATCGCTGTTTTCAACCAGAAGGGCGGAGTCGGCAAGACGACGACCGCGCTCAATCTCGGCGCCGCGCTGGCGCGGGCGGAGCGCGAGGTGCTGCTGATCGACCTCGATCCCCAGGCCCACCTGTCGGCCATCCACGGCGACGCGCCCGGGGACGCCGAGCGCAGCGTTTTTGCGTTCTATCAGGACAATCGTCCGCTCGCCGAAATCATGATCGACTGGCCGGGCATCGGCCGCTTCATTCCGGCCCACGCGGAATTGATCAAGGTCGACTCGGTGTTCGGCAAGGGGCCGAACATCCTCAACAAGCTGAATGCCGGGCTGGCCGGCACCGCCGAACTGAGCAATGCCGTCATCGACTGCTGCCCCTTCCTCGGTGTGCTCTCGCTCAATGCCGTGTTCGCCGCGGATCGCCTGCTGGTTCCCGTCTCCTCCGATTTCCTCAGCCTGCGCGGCGCCCTGCAGATCGAGCGCACGCTGACGGCGCTGGAACCGGTGCTCAAGCGCCGCGTCGAGCGGCGCTACCTGCTGACCCGCTTCGACCGCCGCCGCAACATGAGCTTCGAGGTGCAAAACCGCCTGCGCGAACACTTCGGCGCGGAGCTTTGCGAAACGGTGATTTCCGAGAACGTCGCCGTGGCCGAGGCGCCCTCGGTCAATCGCGACATCTTCTCCCACGCCGCGAGCAGTCGCGGCGCCCAGGACTACCGCGCACTGCTGGACGAACTCAGCGCGGCAAGATGGTTCGTCTGAGGGTTCGCCTTCCCGTCAGCGGGTGATGAGGCTTACAACGTCCTCGAAACTGGTCACCGGCGTACGCACCGTGCCGCGAACGCAGACACAGGCAAGAATCTCGCAGTCGCGATAGATCTGGCGCAGCTTGCTGCGCGCCTCGATCTCGTCACGCCCCGGGATCATTAAGTTGTCGACCACCATGCCGACCCGGGTGCGGATGCGGAAACCGTATTTGGTGACTGCTGGCGTGTGCATGATGGAACTCCTTTCCCATCAACAAGATGCGCCGAGTATATGCAGTAAAATCGAATAAATCAAGCTAGTGTATTGTCGCAAAAGTATTTTTTACCAACACCGCCTGGCTACCCGCAAAACACAGCGGCCCCGAAGCTTTCGCTCCGGGGCCGCATGGGGTGTTGCCGCGGACGTCGTGAAGCTTACTGCATCGCCTTGATCGCGGCGGACAGGCGGCTCTTGTCGCGAGAGGCCTTGTTCTTGTGACAAATTTTCTTGTCGGCGATGGAGTCGATGATGCTCTGCGATTCGATGAAGACAGCCTTTGCCGCGGTCTTGTCGCCCGCGTCGATCGCCTTGCGGACCTTCTTGACTGCGGTACGCAGGGTTGAGCGCAGGCCCACGTTGTGGGCGCGCTGCTTGATCGCCTGACGGGCGCGCTTGCGGGCTTGTGCACTATTGGCCATGGTGTTCGTCCGGTAGGTGTTCTGGAAAAGAGCGCGCGATTATAAGAGGTCCTCGGGCGCTTTGCAAGCCACGTTCCCGCGCGTTCCCGCGCGCAACCATAACCATTCCGCTACCATTCGCGCCATGAATCTTCTGCGCACGCTCGCCACCGTCAGCGGCATGACCCTACTCTCGCGCGTGCTCGGCTTCGTGCGCGATTTCGTCATCGCCCGCACCTTCGGCGCCGGCATGATCACCGACGCATTTTTCGTCGCTTTCCGCCTGCCCAACCTGCTGCGCCGGCTCTTCGCCGAGGGCGCCTTCTCGCAGGCTTTCGTCCCCATCCTCGCCGAATACCGCAATCGCCGCGGCGAAGCCGAAACCCGGCACCTCGTCGACCGCGTCGCCACCCTGCTGTTCGTGATTCTCATCGCCGTATCGGCCCTGGGCGTGGCGGGCGCGCCCCTGCTGATCTACGTCACGGCTCCGGGCTTCGCCGCCGATGCCGACAAGTTCGCGCTGACTGTCGAACTCACCCGCATCACCTTTCCCTACATCTTCTTCATGTCGCTGGTGGCGCTGGCCGCCGGAGTGCTCAATACCTGGAGCCGCTTCGCCCTGCCGGCGTTCACGCCGGTACTGCTCAACCTGAGCTTCATCGGCATGGCACTGTTCGCCGCGCCATGGTTCGATCCGCCGGTGCTGGCGCTGGCCTGGGCGGTGTTTCTCGGTGGCCTGCTGCAACTGGCGCTCCAGGTACCCGCGCTGCGGCGGATCGGCATGCTGCCGCGCTGGGACTGGTCGCCGGCCGACTCCGGCGTGCATCGCATCCTGCTGCTGATGGGGCCGGCCGTGCTCGGCGTGTCGGTGTCGCAGATCTCGCTGCTGATCAACACCATCTTCGCCTCCTTCCTGCCCTCGGGCAGCGTGTCCTGGCTCTACTACGCCGACCGGTTGATGGAATTTCCGGCCGGGCTGCTCGGCGCGGCGCTGGGCACCATCCTGCTGCCCAGCCTCGCCAAGGCCCACACCGACGACCGCCGGGGAGACTTCTCCGCCCTGCTCGACTGGGGCCTGCGCCTGACGCTGCTGCTGACCCTGCCCGCCGCACTGGCGCTGGCCATGCTTGCCGTGCCGCTGCTGGCGACGCTGTTCCAGCATGGCGCCTTCACCGCCCATGATGTGCTGCAGACCCGCTCCGCGCTCGTCGCCTACAGCATCGGGCTGGCCGGTCTGATTCTCGTAAAGGTGCTCGCGCCGGGCTTCTACGCGCGGCAGGACATCCGTACGCCCGTGAAGATCGCGCTGATCACCCTGGCCGCGACGCAGGCCATGAACCTCGCCTTCATCGGCTGGCTCAAGCATGCCGGGCTGGCGCTGTCGATCGGGCTGGCCTCCTGCCTCAACGCCGCGCTGCTTTACCGCGCCTTGCGTAGCCGCGGCATCTTTGTTCCAGCCGCCGGCTGGACGGGGTTTTCGACACGCGTCACCATCGCGCTGGTCGCGCTGGGCACCATGCTCTGGTTCGCCATGGGCAGCGAGACCGCATGGCTCGCCATGCCCTTCGGCGAACGCATTTTGAGATTGTCGGTGACCGTGGCGGCCGGTATTGCCACCTACTTCGCCACGCTCGCGCTGCTCGGCTTCCGCCTCGGGGACTTCCGCCGGCGCGCCTGACCGGAAGACGTGCCTGATGGAAAGTCAATCCACGATGCGCCACAATCCGCTGCGATAAATTTCCTCGTGCATGACGTCTGAAGCGATGTCGGCTCCATTGGGCCACGTGATCGCACCGCAATCGGGATAGGCCTTCGCAAGAGAAGCGGTATCTCGCACTGCACAAGAAAATCAATCAACGCGATGTGCAACTTTCGAGGGTGAAAGCCGCCGTGCCGGAAGGAAGGCGGGCAAGGCCGTCGCCGTGGCGTGGGTTTGTCCAGAACCTACGCCACGATCTGCTGTTCGCCCTGCAACGGGAACTGGGGCAGCCCGACTATGCCGAAGAAGATCTGCGGCTGATCCGCCTCGTCGCACCCCATATGGCACGGGCGGTCCATATCCACCGCCGGATGGCCGAGGTGACCACCCAGAAACAATGGGCCCTGTCCGCGCTGGATCGGCTGCGCGTCGGGGTAATCCTGCTCGACGACAGGGGCCGCCCCCTGTTCCTCAACCGCGCGGCGGAATACCTTGCCACGGGATGCAACGGCCTGGTCGTCGGGTGCGACGGCCTCGCGCTACCTTCCTCGACGGAAACCGCCCGCTTGCGGCGGCTGATCGTCGATGCCGCCAAGTCGGCGTCAGGGCAAGGTAGCGTTGCCGGCGGCAGCCTGCGCGCGCGCCGCCGGAAGTAGCGGGGCAACGCTGCAGTTCCAGGTGATCCCTCTGCCCCGGGGACTGTCGGAGCGTCCTTGGGAACAGGCTCAGGACAATGGTTGTGTCGCGGTGTTCGTTTCCACGTCCGGTGGCCCGCGCCTGTCGTGGAATCGACTGGTGGCCATGCACGGCTTCACCCGCGCCGAGGCAAGGCTGGCCTCGATGCTGGCCGAGGGCATCACCCTGGAGGGTGCCGCGGAGGCTTTGTCGATTTCCATCCACACCGTTCGCTGCCAGCTCAAGTCGGTGTTCGCCAAAACCGGCGTCACGCGCCAGGCCGAACTGGTGGCCCTCCTCCTCGCCGGTCGGTGGCCTGGCGCCGATGAGCGTGGCGGGGGGGCTGAAGGAATGGCGGCGACGGGACGTTCGCTCCACGATCTCGCCCGCACCGATCCGCGCGGATTGCGTGAAGCGACGGCGCCCCTGGCCGACTCTCCCGCCGGCATGCTCGCATCGATGGCGGCGTCCATGCCGGCGGCGGACCAGGCGATACTGGCCGCCCGCGCCCCGGCGTTCGAGGCGGATGTTGCCGAAGCGCTGCGGAACGGCGTCGAGGGCTTCGCCAGCGATTTCGTGCTGGCAGCGGGCGAATGGGCCTTTCCGCTGGCGCAAATTCGGGCCAGCGTCGATCTCTGGATCGGAACGGAAGACCGCAATATGCCGCCGGCCATGACGCGCCACCTCGCATCCGTGCTGCCGCACAGCCAACCGTTTGAACTGCCCGGGGAAGGACATCTCTGCCTCTACACCCACTGGCCCGCAATCCTGGATCGGCTGCTGACCTGACTGCCGCCGTGTCGCCAGCGCCAACTTTTTACTGCTTCCTGGCCTGGGCCGACTTGTGCTCGATGGCGAACACCGCCGCCTCGACGCGCGAGGTGAGGTTGAGCTTGGACAGAATGTGGCGGACATGCAGCTTGACGGTGTCGTGGCTGATGTCGAGCGAGCGGGCAATGGCCTTGTTCGAGAGACCCCGGGCGAGATAGTCGAGGATCTCGCGCTCGCGCGCGGTGAGCTGCTTCAGCGCATCCGCCGACTTGTCGGCCGCCGCGCCGCCGCCCTGCAGCAGGTGCACCAGCTTGAGCGTCATCGCCGGCGCCACCACGGTTTCGCCGCGCACCGCGCGCTGCACGGCATCGACGACGTCGTCCGGTTCCATGTCCTTGAGCAGGTAGCCTTGCGCACCGGCGCGCAGCGCACCGGCGAGGTCCTCCTCGGCGTCCGACACCGTGAGGATCAGCACCGGCACCGGCCACTGCGCGGCGCGGATCTGCCGCAACAGCGCGAGGCCGCCGTGCGGGGGCATGTTGAGATCGGTGATGACCACGTCGGGCTGTGTGTCGGCGAGCAGGCGCATGGCGTCGTCGGCGTTGCCGGCGATGCCGGCGACCTTGATGTCGCCGCGCTGCTCGAGCAGCTCGGCCAGGCCCTTGCGGAACAGGGTATGGTCGTCGACCAGCAGGACAGAGACTTGCTTGGTTTCAGTCATGGGCATCAGGCGCGAACGGCAAGCACCGGGAAGGTCAGGCGCACGCGGAAGCCGCCCTCGGGCAGGTTGGCGACCTCGACGCGGCCGCCGATCTTGCGGGCGCGCTCGCGCATGATGGCGAGGCCGAAATGGTCGCGGAGCCGGGGATGTTCCTCGAAGCCGCTGGTGCGGTTGGCGATGGCGAAGAAGCCCTGGCCGCCGCGGCCGTTGTCCTCGACCGTGGCGACATAGTAGTCGCCGGCGCCCTCGAAAACCAGCCGCGCCCGCGTCGCGCCCGAATGGCGGGCAACGTTGGCCAGGGCTTCCTGGATGATGAAGAAAACCTGCGCTTCCTGGTCGACCGACAAACGAAAGTCGGCGACGCGGTTCTGATAGTCGAGGTCGATGCCGTTGCGGTCGCGGAAGTTGGCGACGAGGCCGGCGACGGCCTGCACCAGTCCCATCGGATCCATGCGGTTGCGGAACTGCGACAGCAGCTCGCGCAACTGGCTATAGGCCTCGTCGAGCGCCTGACCGAGGTCGCCGGCGTACTTGTTGGCCTTGTCCATATCCGGCTGCCCGGCGTCGGCCAAGGCATCCTGCAGCAGGGCGATGCGCATCTTCATGTAGGCCAGGGTCTGCGCCAGCGAGTCATGCACTTCGGCGGCCATCATCTGCCGCTCGTTCATCAGGGTGATGCGCAGGTTCTCGCGCTTCAACCGCGCGTTCTCCAGCGCCATGCCGAGATGCTCGCCGATGGAGCGGAACAGCAGCGCGACTTCTTCCGACAGTTCGAAACGCTCGGGCAGAAACAGGTTGTAGGTGCCGAGCAGGCGGCCCTGGTTTTGCAGCGGCACCACCACCATGGCCTGGCATTCGCGGCCGAAATAGGGATGGTGGGTGCGTTCCGCGCAGACCGCCAGATCGATCTCGTAGCGCGAGCGGTTGTCGCGCACGGCGCTACCGCAATGGCCGCAGTCGACCGGCACCAGGCGCTCGTGCTCGACCACGTCGTGCGGCAGGCCGCGCGCGCCGACCAGCCGCAGGTGGCGACCGTCGGAGGTCAGCACCCGCACCGCGCCGGCGCTGGCGTTGGCCAGCCGGATCATGGTGCCGAGAAAGCGGCCGAGCAACTCCTCGACATCGTCCTCGTCGGCGAGACTCGCCGAGACCTCGGAAATGATGTGCAGGGCTTCGAGATGGTAGTTGCCGCTGGCGTCGAGCTCGGTGCCTTCGGCCGGCCGCGCCGCCGCATTCATGCCTGGGCTGTTCATGTGCGCCATGGTAGCGCAATCGCGATGCCGCGTGGTTCAGGCCGGAAGCGGCCAGGCATTGGAGAAGATTTTTTCGGCCCAGAGCAGGCCGGCGATGGTCTTGCCGTCGGTGATTTCGCCGTCGCGCACCCCCGCCATGGCGTCGGCCAACGATAGTTCGATGACCTCGAGAAACTCCTCGTGATCGCGCTCGTGGCCGACATAGGACAGCCCGCTGGCGAGGAAGATCTCGATGCGTTCGTCGGAATAGCCGATGCACGGGTGCAGGGTGGCGAGGTGGCGCCAGGCCCTGGCCTTGTAGCCGGTCTCCTCGCGCAATTCGCGCCGCGCGGTGTCGAGGATGTGCTCGCCGGCGTCGATCTTGCCGGCGGGCAGCTCGAGGAAAACGCGTTGCAGCGGATGGCGGTACTGGCGTTCGAACAGCAGCTTGCCGTTTTCCAGCGCGGCGATCACCATCACCGCGCCCGGATGCACCACCACCTCGCGGATGCTCTCGCCGCCGTTGGGCAGGCGCACCCGGTCGGAGCGAATGTGCAGCAGCTTGCCGTTGAAGACTTCCTCGCTGGCGAGGGTTTCCTCGCTCAGGTGTTCATCCACGCCAACCGCCGATCCGTGCGCTCACATGGAGCGCACGAGCGCGTAGGTGCATAGCGACATGATGGCCTGCGGGAAGATGCCGAACAGCGCGACGGCGACGCCGTTGGCCGAGAGCAGGATGCGCATGTCGAGCGCGGCGCGGATCGGTTGAGCGTCGGTCGGCGCGTCGAAGTACATCAGCTTGACCACGCGCAGGTAGTAGAAGGCGCCGACCAGCGAGAACATCACGGCGAAGACGGCGACGGCGACATGACCGGCATCGACGGCGGCAAGCAGCACCGAGAACTTGGCGAAGAAGCCGACGAAGAAGGGAATGCCGGCCATGGAGAACATCAGCACCATCATCACCGCGGCGAACCACGGGCTGCGCTGGTTGAGGCCCTTGAAGTCATCGAGGTGCTCGGCTTCGTGGCCCGCGCGCGACAGCAGCAGGATCATGCCGAAGGAGCCGAGCGACATCAGCACGTAAGCGACGACGTAGTACATCGCCGAACTGTAGGCATTGATCATGAAGTGGCGGTCGTCGGCGACGACGCCACTCATCAGCGCCAGCAGCATGAAGCCCATGTGCGAGATGGCCGAGTAGGCCAGCATGCGCTTGATGTTGGTCTGGGCGATGGCGGCGAGGTTGCCGAGCGCGATCGACAGCATGGCCATGATCATCAGCATGGTCTGCCAGTGGCCGGCCAGTTCGAACAGGCCGTAGACCAGCAGGCGCAGGGCCATGGCGAAGGCGGCCAGCTTGGGTGCCGAGGCGATGAAGAGGGTGATCGCGGTGGGAGCGCCGTGATAGACGTCGGGAATCCACATGTGAAAGGGCACCGCGCCGAGCTTGAAGGCGATGCCGGAGACGAGGAAGACCAGGCCGAACACCAGCACGGTCTTGTTAGCCGTGCCCTGGGCAATGGCCTGGGCGATGCCGCCGATTTCCAGCGTGCCGGTGGCGCCATAGACCATCGACATGCCGTAGAGCAGCAGGCCGGAGGCCAGCGCGCCGAGGATGAAGTACTTCATCGCCGCCTCGGTGGCGCGCGACGAGTCGCGGTCGATGGCGACCAGCGCATACAGCGACAGCGACAGCAGTTCGAGGCCGATATACACCGACAGCAGGTGCGCCGCCGAGATCATCACCATCATGCCCAGCGTGGCGCACAGCACGAGGACGTAGAACTCGCCGCGCTCGAGATCGCGCGCCGCCAGGTAGTCGCGGCTGTAGACCAGCACGACCATCACCGTGAAATACAGCATCAGCTTGAGGAAGTCGGCCAGCAGGTCGTCGACGAACATGTTGCTGAAGGTCAGCACCGACTGGCCATCGGCCGTGAGGTAGGTGATCGCGGCGCAGCCGATCAGCGTGACCATGGTCAGCAGCGAGGTGATCCAGCGCCGTGACTGGCCGAGGAACACGTCCACCAGCAGGATGACGCAGATCATCAGCGCCAGGAACAGTTCCGGCGCGGCGGGGTAGAGATCGGGGACGACGAAGTTCTGGAGCATCTTTTTTCGTGCGCCTTAGAGCTTGCTCACCGCGACGTGCTTGAGCAGATTGTCCACCGAGGCGTGCATCACGTCGGTGAAGGGGAAAGGATAGATGCCCATGGCCAGTACGGCCAGCGCCAAGAGGCCGAGCACGAGGAATTCGCGGCTGTTGATATCGGTGAGTTCCCTGACGTGGTCGTTGGCGACGGCGCCGAAGACGACGCGCTTGACCATCCACAGGGTGTAGGCGGCGCCGAGGATCAGCGTGGTGGCGGCGGCTGCGCCGACCCAGAAGTTGAACTTGATGGCACCGAGGATCACCATGAATTCGCCGACGAAACCCGAAGTGGCGGGCAGACCCGAGTTGGCCATGGCGAAGAACACGAACAGGGCGGCGAACTTCGGCATGGTGTTCGCCACGCCGCCGTAGTCGGCAATATTGCGGCTGTGCATGCGATCGTACATGACGCCGACGCAGAGGAACATGGCGCCCGAGATGAAGCCGTGAGAGATCATCTGCACCAGCGCGCCCTCGAGGCCGATCTGGTTGAAGATGAAGAAACCGAGCGTGACGAAGCCCATGTGCGAGATCGACGAATAGGCGATCAGCTTTTTCATGTCGGCCTGCACCAGGGCGACGAAGCCGATGTAGATCACGGCGATCAGGGACAGCGCGATCATCAGCGGCGCCAGATACTGGCTGGCGTCGGGCGCGATGGGCAGCGAGAACCGCAGGAAGCCGTAGGCGCCGAGCTTGAGCATGATCGCGGCCAGCACCACCGAGCCGCCGGTCGGCGCCTCGACGTGGGCATCGGGCAGCCAGGTATGCACCGGCCACATCGGCACCTTGACGGCGAAGGCGACGAGGAAGGCGACGAACAGCAGAATCTGCGGCGTCAACTCGAGGCGCGTCTGGTGCCAGTCGAGGAGATTGAAGCTGCCGCCCGAGGCCAGGAACAGGTAGATCAGCGCGATCAGCATCAAGAGCGAGCCGAGCAGCGTGTAGAGGAAAAACTTGAACGCCGCATAGACGCGATTCGGGCCGCCCCAGACGCCGATGATCAGGTACATCGGAATCAGCGAGGCCTCGAAGAAGACGTAGAACAGCATGGCGTCGAGCGCGGCGAAGATGCCGTTCATCAGGCCCGACATGATGAGGAAGGCCGCCATGTACTGGCCCTGCTTCTCCTCGATCACCGTCCACCCGGCCAGTACCACCAGCACGGTGATGAAGCTGTTGAGCAGGATGAACAGCACGGAAATGCCGTCCACGCCGAGCAGATAGAAGACGTTGAAGCGGGGAATCCACGACGCCTGCTCGACGAACTGCATGCCGGCCTGCGCCTTGTCGAAGCCGATATAGAGTGGCAGGGTGACGAGGAATCCGGCCACGGCGACCGCCAGTGCCAGCCAGCGCATGGCGTCGCGGCGCTCGCTGCCCAGCGCGAGGACGGCGCCGGCGCCGAGAATGGGCAGCCAGATTGCAAGGCTCAGCAGGTTGGAACTCATCAACCGATTTCCTTAGACACGAACGAACCACCAAAGCAGCAGGACGACACCGGCGATCATCGAGAAAGCGTACTCATAGAGGTAGCCGGATTGCAGCCGCCGCACCACCAGGGCGAAGCGTCCGACCAGCCGCGCCGAGCCGTTCACCGCGATGCCGTCGATCAGCACCTGGTCGCCGCCCTTCCACAGGCCGCGACCGACGAGACGCGCGCCGCCGGCGAAGAACCAGTCGTTGAAGTCGTCGAAGCCGTATTTCTTTTCCAGCACCCAGGCCAGGGGAGCGAGGCGCGCCTTGATCACCGCCGGCAGGTCCGGGCGTTTGACGTAGAGGAACCAGGCCGTGGCCGCGCCGGAAACGGCCAGCCAGAACGGCAGCGTGCCCAGCGCGTGCGTCATCATGCCGAAGACGCCGTGGAAGCTCTCCTTCATGTGCGCGAGCGCGCCATGCTCGGGGGCGATGACGATGGCGTCGCCGAAGTAGCCGCCGAACAGCAGCGGGCCGATGAACCAGCCCGCCACGATGGACGGGATCGCCAGCAGGATCAGCGGCACGGTCACCACTTTCGGCGACTCGTGCGGCTCCGCATGGTGGCCGTGGTGGCCATCGCCATGATCGCCGTGGTGGCCGCCGGCGTGGCGGAAGCGCTCCTCGCCGTGGAAGGCGAAGAAGACCAGGCGGAAGGAGTAGAGGCCGCCGATGAAGACGCCGGCGAGCAGCGCGACATAGGCGAAGCCGGCACCCGGAATCTGCGACAGATGCACCGCCTCGATGATCGAGTCCTTGGAGAAGAAGCCGGCGAAGGGCGGCAGGCCGGCGTTGGCGATGGCGCCGATCAGCACGGTCAGGTAAGTGATCGGCATGTACTTGCGCAGACCGCCCATGCGGCGCATGTCCTGCTCGTGGTGCATGGCGATGATGACCGAGCCGGCGCCGAGGAACAGCACCGCCTTGAAGAAGGCGTGGGTCATCAGGTGGAAAATCGCCACCGAGTAGGCCGAGGCGCCCAGCGCCACGGTCATGTAGCCGAGTTGCGACAGCGTCGAGTAGGCGACGACGCGCTTGATGTCGGTCTGGACGATGGCGATCAGCGCCATGAACAGCGCGGTGATGGCGCCGATGACGATGACGAAGGACAGCGCCGCTTCCGACAGTTCGAACAGCGGCGACATACGCGACACCATGAAGATGCCGGCGGTCACCATGGTGGCGGCGTGGATCAGCGCCGAGATCGGCGTCGGGCCTTCCATCGAGTCGGGCAGCCAGACGTGCAGCGGGAACTGCGCCGACTTGCCCATGGCGCCGACAAAGAGGCCGATGCAGATGACCGAGATCAGCGCCCAGGTGCTGCCGGGGATCAGTTCGACGCTGGTCGCGGCCAGCGCCTTGCCCTTGGCGAACACTTCGACATAGTCGAGCGAGCCGGCGTAGGCGGCGATGAGGCCGATGCCGAGCAGGAAGCCGAAGTCGCCGACGCGGTTGACCAGGAAGGCCTTGAGGTTGGCATAGATCGCCGTGGGGCGGTTGCTCCAGAATCCGATCAGCAGGTAGGAGACCAGGCCCACCGCTTCCCAGCCGAAGAAGAGCTGGACGAAGTTGTTGGCCATCACCAGCATCAGCATCGAGAAGGTGAACAGCGAAATGTAGCTGAAGAAGCGCTGGTAGCTGTGGGTGCGCGCCAGGCTCTCGGCCGGCCAGTTTTCCTCGTCGTGCGCCATGTAACCGATGGTGTAGACGTGCACCATCAGCGAGACGAAGGTGACGACGATCATCATGATCGCGGTCAGCCGGTCGATAAGGAAGCCGATCTCGAACTTGAGGCCGCCCGATTCCATCCAGGTGTAGAGCGCGCCGTTGAAAGTGGCGCCGGCCATCGCGTCCCGGAACACCAGCACCGAGCAGACGAAGGAGATGGCGACGCCGAGGCTGGTGACCCAGTGCGCGCCGGCGCGGCCGATGGCGCGGCCGAAGAAGCCGGCGACGATGGCGCCGACCAGCGGCGCGAAGGGGATGATGAGGTAGAGCGCTTTCATCAATTTAGCCCTTCAGTTGGTCGAGATCGTCGACATGGATGGTCGAGAGATTGCGGAACAGCACGACCAGGATCGCCAGGCCGATGGCCGACTCGGCGGCCGCCACCGTCAGGATGAAAAACACGAAAATCTGGCCTGCGGCATCGTTGAGGTAATAGGAGAACGCGACGAAGTTCATGTTCACCGCGAGCAGGATCAGTTCGATGGCCATCAGCAGCACGATCAGATTCTTGCGGTTGAGGAAGACGCCGACGATGCCGATCGAGAACAGGATCGCGCCGAGGATGAGGTAGTGCGACAGGGAAAGCATGGTCAGTCGCCCTCTTTCTCGGCCGGCATCGAGACGATGCGAATGCGGTCGTTGCGCTGGACCTTGACCTGGTCGGAGGGGTGCATGAACTTGGTGTCCTTGCGCCGGCGCAGCGTCAGCATGACGGCAGCGACGATGCCGACCAGCAGCACGATGGAGGCCAGTTCGAAGGGATAGACATAATCGGTGAACAGCAGGCGACCCAGCGTTTTGGTGTTGCTGTGGTCGGCCGGAATGTCCGGCGGCGCGATGCTGCCGAGGCCGAAGTAGCCGCCGCCGAGCACAATCGACATCTCGCCGACCAGCAGCAGGCCGATCAGACCGCCGAGCGGCAGGTAATTCCAGAAGCCCTGGCGCAGGCGGTCGACGTTGATGTCGAGCATCATCACCACGAACAGGAACAGCACCATCACCGCGCCGACATAGACCATGATCAGGGCGATGGCGAGAAACTCGGCGTGCAGCAGCAGCCAGATTCCGGCGGCGTTGAAGAAGGCCAGCACCAGCGCCAGCGCGGCATGCACCGGGTTGCGCGCGGTGATCACGCGCAAGGCGGCCAGCACCATGATGGTGGCCAGCATGTAGAACACGAAAGTCTTGAATTCCATCGTCGCGTTTATCCGGTCAGCGATACTTGGCGTCCTGCGCGCGGTCGGCGGCGATCTGCGCTTCGTAGCGATCGCCATTGGCCAGCAGCATCTGCTTGGTGTAGTAGAGGTCGCCGCGCTTCTCGCCGTGATACTCGAAGATGCGGGTCTCGACGATGGCATCGACCGGGCAGGCCTCCTCGCAGAAGCCGCAGAAAATGCACTTGGTCAGGTCGATGTCGTAGCGCGTGGTGCGGCGCGATTTCGTCCCGTCGGCGTCCTCGCGCTCGGCGCCCTCGATGGTGATGGCCAGCGCCGGACACACCGCTTCGCACAGCTTGCAGGAAATGCAGCGCTCCTCGCCGTTCGGATAGCGGCGCAGCGCGTGCAGGCCGCGGAAGCGGAAGCCCTGCGGCGTCTTCTCGTCCGGGTACTGCACGGTGATCTTGCGGGCGAAGAAATAACGCCCGGTCACCGCCATGCCCTGGAGCAGTTCGACGAGGAACAGGCCTTTGACGAAGTCCTTGACGGCACCCATGATTAGCTAATGCCCTCCCCTATTTCCAGATGTTGAGCGGCGACATCATCCAGGCGCCGACGACGACGATCCAGATGAAACACAGCGGGAGGAACACCTTCCAGCCCAGACGCATGATCTGGTCGTAGCGATAACGAGGGAAGGTGGCACGGAACCAGAGGAACAGGAACAGGATGAACGAGATCTTGGCGATGAGCCACCACACGCTGTCCGGCAGGAAACCGACCGGCGACAGCCAGCCGCCGAGGAAGAAGATCGAGACCATCGCCGAGATCAGGATCATGTTGGCGTATTCGGCGAGGAAGAACAGCGCGAAGGCCATGCCCGAATATTCGACCATGTGACCGGCGACGATCTCGGACTCGCCTTCCACCACGTCGAAGGGCGCGCGGTTGGTCTCGGCCACGCCGGAAATCAGGTACACCAGGAACATCGGCAGCAGCGGCAGCCAGTTCCACGACAACAGGCCGACGCCCATGCCGGCGAAGGTGCCCTTGCCCTGCGCCGCGACGATGGCCGACAGGTTGAGGCTGTTCGACACCATCAGCACCACGATCAGCGCCATGCCCATGGAAATTTCGTAGGACACCATCTGCGCCGCCGAGCGCATGGCGCCGATGAAGGCGTATTTCGAATTCGAGGCCCAGCCGGAAATGATGACGCCATAGACGCCGATGGAACTGACGGCCAGCAGGTAGAGCACGCCGGCGTCGATATTGGCCAGCACCAGGCCGGCGTCGAAGGGGATCACCGCCCAGGCTATCAATGCTGGCGCCAGGCCCATGATCGGGCCGAGGATGAACAGCGCCTTGCTGGCCTTGGTCGGAACGATGATTTCCTTGAACATCAGCTTGAGCGCGTCGGCGATCGGCTGCAGCAGGCCGAACGGGCCGACCCGGTTGGGGCCGATGCGCACATGCATGTAGGCGATGACCTTGCGCTCGAAATACGGCAGGTAGGCCACCGCAGCCACCACCGGCGCGAGGATGCAGACGATCTTGATCAGCGTCCACGCCAGCGGCCAGAAGGGCTTGAACCAGCTCCAGAGCCAGTCCCAGAGGCCGAACAGGCTCCAGAACCCCTGGAAGAATTGCAGGGCCGCGGCTTCCATCAGGCTTTCTCCACGGTCACGTTTGCGAACATTGCGCCGAGGCTGGCAGTCGAGGCGTGGGCGGCGGCGATGCGCACGCAGTTGTCGGGCACGCCGGCATCGAGTTCGGCTTGCAACGTTGCCGTCCCGCCAGTCCCACGGGGATTTCCTTCGGTCACGCCGACTTTTACGATGTCGCCCGCCGCCACGCCGAGCTTCGCCAGCATCGCGGCATTCATGCGCGCGGCCGGCGCTACGGCATCGGCGGTGCGTTGCAGGCTGGGCGCGCGGCGCACCAGCGGGTCGGAAAAGTGGATCGGCACGTCAGCAACGCGTTCCATGCCGGCGGCTGACGGCAACTCGATGGCGACGCCCTCAACGCCATTGTCGAGACCGGACACGAACTCGGGCTTGCCGCCGAGAAGTTCATCACGCACCTGTTCCGAACTGTCGTAACCGAAACCGCCGAGTTCGAGCAGGTTGCCGAGCACGCGCAGCACCTTCCATGCCGGCCGCGCTTCGCCCCGCGGCTTGGCCACGGCATGGAAGCTCTGCACGCGGCCTTCGGTGTTGATGAAGGTGCCCGAGGTCTCGCTGAAGGGCGAAACCGGCAGCAGCACGTCGGCATAGTCGAGCGCGGCTTGCGACTTGAAGGGCGACAGCACGATCACGCTGCTGGCCTGCTGCATCGCGGCCAGCGCGGCAGCGCCGTCGGCGCAATCCAGTTCCGGCTCGGCGCCGAGCAGCAGATAGACCTTGCGCGGATCGGTCAGCATGGCGGCGGCATTCATGCCCTCCCCCGCCGGCACGGCCCCCGCGACGTAACCGCCGACGCTGTTGGCGGCCTCGCCAAGGAATCCGAACTTGCTGCCGAGAAGACCGGCCAGTTGCTGGGCCAGCGCATTGAGCGTCGCCGCCCGCGGATGCTGCTGGGCGAAGTTGCCGAGCAGAATGGCTGTGTTTGTTCCGGAAACCAGGCTCGCGGCGATCTTCTTTGCCGTGTCGCCAGCGCCGACTTTTTCCAGCGAAGGATCGGCGGCGGCGCCCTTCTGCTCGGCCACCGCCTTGACGACCTGAGCCAGCAACTCGGGCAACCGCGACGGCGCGGCGACGGCACGGGCCGTGAGGTCGACCAGCAGGTCGTCATCGGCCGAGTGGATCACGCTGATCTGCATGCCCTTCTTCGCCGCCTGACGCAGGCGCTGGGCGAGCAGCGGGTGATCCTTGCGCAGGAAGCTGCCGACAATTAGGACGCGGGCAACCGCGGGCACGCGATCGAGCCCGCTAAGCTCGGCAACCTTCATGCCCAGCCACGGCGTGCCGCGGCGGTGTCCGTCGGCGGAGAAGTCGGACTGACGCAGACGGAAGTCTATGTTCTCGCAGCCCAGCCCGCGCATCAGCTTCGCCGCAAGCGCCATTTCCTCGAGCGTGGCATGCGGACTCACCAGCGCACCGATGGCGGCGGCGCCGTGGTTCTTCGCCACGTCGCGCAGCGCGTGCGACGTGTAGTCGAGGGCGACGTTCCAGTCGACCTCCTGCCACCTGCCGTCCTGCTTGACCATCGGCTTGGTGAGGCGTTCGGCGGAATTCAACGCCTCGTAGGAGAAGCGCTCCTTGTCGGACAGCCAGCACTCGTTGACCTGTTCGTTCTCCAGCGGCAGTACGCGCATCACGCGGTCGTGCTTGACCTGGACGATGAGGTTGCTGCCCAACCCATCGTGCGGGCTCACCGACTTGCGCCGCGCCAGTTCCCAGGTGCGCGCCGTATAGCGGAAAGGCTTGGAGGTCAGCGCGCCGACCGGGCAGAGGTCGATGATGTTGCCGGAAAGTTCGGAATCGACGGTCTTCCCGACGAAGGACATGATTTCGGCGCGATCGCCGCGGAAGGCCTGGCCGAGTTCCATCAGGCCGGCGATTTCCTGGGTGAAGCGCACGCAGCGGGTGCAGTTGATGCACCGGGTCATGTCGGTCGCGATCAGCGAGCCGAGATCCTTGTTCGGCACCACGCGCTTGTCTTCCTCGTAGCGCGATGCGCCGTCGCCGTAGCCGACGGCGAGGTCCTGCAACTGGCATTCGCCGCCCTGGTCGCAGATGGGGCAATCGAGCGGGTGGTTGATCAGCAGGAATTCCATCACGCTCTTCTGCGCCTTGACGGCGAGATCGGAATGCGTGAACACCTTCATGCCGTTGGTGACGGGCGTGGCGCAGGCCGGCAGCGGCTTGGGCGCCTTTTCCACCTGCACCAGGCACATGCGGCAGTTGGCGGCGATGGACAGCTTCTTGTGATAGCAGAAATGCGGGATGTACACGCCGGCCCGATGCGCGGCCTCGATCACCGTGCTGCCCTCGGGCACCGAGAGCTTCTGGCCGTCGAGTTCGAGTTCCAGCATTACGCCTGTCCCATGTTGCGCGTGAAGAAGCTACTGCCCGCGCGCTGCACATCCGGCGGCACCAGGCACTTCTTGTTCTCGATGTGGTATTCGAATTCGTTGCGGAAATGCTTGACGAAGCTCTGCACCGGCATCGAGGCGGCATCGCCCAAAGCACAGATGGTGCGGCCCATGATGTTGATGGTCAGACGATCGAGCAGCGCGAGATCCTCGGGCCGGCCCTCGCCATGCTCGATGCGATGGATCACCTTGTACATCCAGCCCGTGCCCTCGCGACAGGGCGTGCATTGGCCGCAGGATTCCTCGTAGTAAAAATACGAGAGCCGCTCCAGCGCCTTGACCATGCAGGTGGTTTCGTCCATGACGATGACCGCGCCGGAGCCAAGCATGGAGCCGGCCTTGGCGATGGAGTCGTAGTCCATGGTGCAGTCCATCATCACGTCAGCCGGCAGCACCGGCGCCGACGAACCGCCGGGGATCACCGCTTTCAATTTACGGCCGCCGCGCATGCCGCCGGCCATTTCGAGCAGCCTGGCGAAGGGCGTGCCCATCGGCACTTCGAAGTTGCCCGGACGATTGACGTGGCCCGAGACCGAGTAGAGCTTGGTGCCGCCGTTGTTGGGCTTGCCGAGATCGAGGAAGCTCTCGCCGCCGATGCGGAAGATGAAGGGGATCGAGGCGAAGCTTTCGGTGTTGTTGATGGTGGTCGGCTTGCCGTAGAGGCCGACGTTGGCCGGGAACGGCGGCTTGAAGCGCGGCTGGCCCTTCTTGCCCTCGATGGATTCGAGCAGCGCCGATTCCTCGCCGCAGATGTAAGCGCCCCAGCCGTGGTGCGCGAACAGTTCGAAATCGAAGCCGGCGCCGAGGATGTTCTGGCCGAGATAGCCGGCGGCGCGCGCCTCGTCCAGGGCTTGCTCGAAGCGCTGGTAGAGCTCGTAGATTTCGCCGTGGATGTAGTTGTAGCCGCGACCGGCGCCGACCGCGTAGGCGGCGATGATCATGCCCTCGATGATGGCGTGCGGGTCGAAGCGCTGGATGTCGCGATCCTTGAAGGTGCCGGGCTCGCCCTCGTCGGTGTTGCAGACGATGTATTTTTCCGGCGCCGCCTTGGGCATGAAGCTCCACTTGAGGCCGGTGGGGAAACCCGCGCCGCCACGGCCGCGCAGCACCGATTTCTTCACCTCATTGATGACGTCGTCGGGCGACATCTTCCCGGCGAGGATCTTCTTCAGCGACTGGTAGCCGCCGCGCGCCTCGTAGTCCTTGAGGCGCCAGCCGGTGTCGTTCTCCAGGCGCCACTCGTGGCCGCCCTTCTGCCAGCCGGCGGACAGCAACGGATTGATCGCTTCGAGCAATGCCATGTTATTTGCACTCCCCGAGCAGCTTGTCGATTTCATCCGGCGTCATGAAGCAGTGCATGCGCTTGTTGTTCACCAGCATCACCGGTGCATCGCCGCAGGCGCCCATGCACTCGCCTTCCTTCAGCGTGAACCTGCCGTCGGCGGTGGTCTCGTTGAAGTCGATGCCAAGCTTGTTCTTCAGATACTCGGCGGCATGCACGCCGCCGGACAAGGCGCACGGCAGGTTGGTGCACACCGTCAGCTTGTACTTGCCGACCGGGGCCAAGTCGTACATGTTGTAGAAGCTGGCGACCTCGTAGGCGGCGATGGCCGGCATGTCGAGGTAGCCGGCGACGGCCGCGATGGCGTCCTTCGACAGCCAGCCGAGTTCATCCTGGGCGAAGGCCAGCGCCGCCATCACGGCGGACTGCTTCTGCGCGGCGGGGTACTTGGCGACCTCGCGGTCGATTTTCCCGAGGGTGGCTTCGCTCAGCATGCTGCCTCCGTCGGGCCGCCCCAAGGAGGCAGGCACGGCTTGCCCCCTCTGGGGGTGGGGGGCAGCGAGCCGATGAATTTGAAGTTGAGGCGAGCGTGGGGGGCCATATTCGTTATCTGTCAACTTCGCCGAAGACAATATCGAGCGTACCAATAATGGTCACCACATCAGCCAGCATGTGCCCCCTGGCCATCTCGTCCAACGCCGCAATATTCTGAAAGGCAACCGAACGCAGTTTGACGCGGTAGGGCTTGTTGGCGCCATCCGAAATCATATAAACGCCAAACTCGCCCTTGGCGTGTTCGATACCGGCATAGACTTCACCTGGCGGCACGTGCATGCCTTCGCTGACGAGCTTGAAATGATGGATCAACTCTTCCATGCTGCCCTTCATCTTTTCGCGCGACGGTGGGGCTACCTTGTGGTTATCGCTGATGACGGGACCGGGATTCTTGCGCAGCCAGTCGATACACTGCTTGATGATACGGTTGGACTGGCGCATCTCCTCCATCCGCACCAGATAGCGATCGTAGCAGTCGCCTTCGACGCCGACCGGAATGTCGAAATCGAGCCGGTCATAAACCTCGTAGGGCTGCTTCTTGCGCAGATCCCATTCGATCCCGGAGCCACGCAGCATCGGGCCGGAAAGACCAAGTTGCAGGGCACGCTCGGGCGAGATCACGCCGATGCCGACCAGACGCTGCTTCCAGATGCGATTGTCCGTCAGCAGGGTTTCGTATTCGTCGCAATAGCCGGGGAAACGATTGGTGAAGTCCTCTATGAAATCGAGCACCGAGCCCTCGCGCGCGGCGTTGAGCTCCTTCACCGTCTGCGCGTTCTTGAACTTGTTGGTCTCGTACTTCGGCATGCGATCCGGCAGGTCGCGGTATACGCCACCCGGGCGGTAGTAGGCCTGGTGCATACGAGCGCCAGTGACAGCCTCGAGAATGTCGCAGATATCCTCGCGTTCGCGGAAGGTGTAAAGCACCATCGCCATCGCGCCGACGTCCAAGGCATGCGCACCGAGATTAAACAGGTGATGGTGGATGCGCGTGATCTCGTCGAACATCACGCGGATGTACTGCGCCCGCAGCGGCACCTCGATGCCAAGCATGCGCTCGATCGCCATGCAGTACGGATGCTCGTTGATAATCATCGACGTATAGTCGAGCCGATCCATAAAGGGCAGCGACTGGATCCAGGTGCGCGTCTCCATCAGCTTCTCGGTGCCGCGATGAAGCAGGCCGATGTGCGGGTCGGCGCGGACGACGACTTCGCCGTCGAGTTCCAGCACCAGGCGCAGCACGCCGTGCGCCGCCGGGTGCTGCGGGCCGAAGTTGAGGGTGTAGTTCTTGATCTCAGCCACGGTCGCCCACCTTGCCGTAGTTGTCCTCGCGCACGATGCGCGGCGTGTTCTCGCGCGGCTCGATGGTCACCGGCTGATAGACCACGCGCTGCTGCGCCGGGTCGTAGCGCATCTCGACATGGCCGAAGATCGGGAAGTCCTTGCGGAAGGGATGGCCGACGAAGCCATAATCGGTGAGGATGCGGCGCAGGTCGTCATGGCCGCTGAACATGATGCCGTAGAGGTCGAAGGCCTCGCGCTCGAACCAGTTGACGCCGTTCCAGACATCGATCAGCGAATCGACGACGGGAAAATTGTCGTCGGGGGCGAAGACCCGCAGGCGCAGGCGCCAGTTGTGGGTGAGCGAAAGCAGATGGCTGACCGCGGCGAAGCGCGGCGTGCCCGTCTGGTTCGCGTCCGTGAACGCCACCTCGCCATACGACGCGTAATCCACGCCGCAAAGATCCATCAGCTGCTCGAAGCGCAGGTCGGCGTGATCGCGCAGCGTGGTCGCCACCGCCAGGTAGTCGGCGGCGGCCACCACCAGCGTGGCCTCGCCGCGGTCGACGTCGAGGCTGCCGACGCGCTCGCCCAGCACATCCCGCAGGTTCTGACAAAGCTTGTCCAGCTTGGCGCTCATTTGGATACGTTCGGTAATGGGGCGGACGAATCAGCGGGCGATGGTGTAGGTACGCGTGATCTTGTTCTGCAGCTGGATGATGCCATAGAGCAGCGCCTCGGCCGTCGGCGGACAGCCCGGCACATAGATGTCCACCGGCACGATGCGGTCGCAACCGCGCACCACCGAATACGAATAATGATAGTAGCCGCCGCCGTTGGCGCAGGAACCCATCGAGATCACCCAGCGCGGCTCGGCCATCTGGTCATAGACCTTGCGCAGTGCCGGCGCCATCTTGTTGGTCAGCGTGCCGGCGACGATCATCACGTCCGACTGGCGCGGGCTGGGGCGGAACACGATGCCGAAGCGGTCGAGGTCGTAGCGCGACACGCCCGTGTGGATCATCTCGATGGCGCAGCAGGCCAGGCCGAAGGTGACCGGCCAGAGCGAGCCGGTGCGCGTCCAGTTGATCAGCTTGTCCAGCGACGTGGTCACGAAGCCTTCCTGCAATACGCCTTCGATGCTCATGGTCCGGTCATTCCCAATCGAGGGCGCCCTTGGCCCAGGCGTAGACGTAGCCCACGACCAGGATGGCGATAAATACCATCATTTCGACGAAGCCGAACAGCTTCACGGATTCCGTTTCGACAATTTCCTTGAAGATCGTCGCCCAGGGGAAGAGGAAGGCGATTTCGAGATCGAACAGGATGAAGATGATGGCGACGAGGTAGTAGCGCACATCGAATTTCATGCGGGCATCTTCGAAGGCCTCGAAGCCGCACTCGAAAGCGGAGAGTTTTTCCGGATCGGGCCGATGGGGGCCGATCAGCCGACCGACGATGATCGGGACGCAGCCGAAGATCAGGGCGACGAAGATGAAAACGAGAACGGGGAAATAGTTTTCCAGCATTTTTATGGCTTGTGCCGCGTGGTCGCTGCGCTGCTTGATCCCGAAAAACAAACCCCATAAAACTTGGTGCCGTCGGCGAGACTCGAACTCGCACAGCTTTCGCCACTACCCCCTCAAGATAGCGTGTCTACCAATTTCACCACGACGGCCCGGACATTGCCTTACTGTCTTGCTTGATCATCATCGACTGTCCAATGCACCCCGGCGACCGTTGCCGGGCACCGGAATTTTCAGGGCCGGATTATATAACAAGGCGTCCTGGAGCGGCGCAAAAAACACGATCGCAGCCGCGATTTGACGCCGCGCGAGACCGCGTATCGAGGCCGCCGCCACGCTCAGCTTCTCTCGGCGCGATATACGCTCGCGGTCAGTTCCCGCGCCAGGCGAGACGCCGCTTCGTTCATGATCCGGTACAGGCTGCGCGCGATGCCCTCGCGCAGCGGAACCAGCAGCGCCGGCAGGCGCAGCGAGCGGCTCAGGGCCTGCGTTTCGAGCGCATACAGCCGCATCAGGTCGTGCAGCAGCTGTTCGAGTTCCGCGCGCGGAAAGCTCGCCCGCAAGGCCGCCCGGACGCCGCGCTGCCGCTGCCAGCGTTCGAGAATGAGGATGGCCGCGCCGAGCAGACGCTCGATGCGCTGCATGCGGATCGGTTCGATCTCCTCGTAGCGAATCACGATGCCCACCGGCAGCCCGCCCACCCTCGCCAGGAAGGCGCGGTCGATCGCCTGCGTTGCATGGAATATCTGTCGCAGCATGGCGGCATCGGGCACGACACCATGGCGCAGCGCCTCGCCGGCGCGACGGATCACCAGCGTGTCCTTTTGCACTTCCTTGGCGACGTTCAGGGCCAGAAACGGCTCGATGCGCGGCAGCGCGATCCGCAGCGGCGGCACCTGGCGCAAGGCATCGGTGGTGCGGCGGCTGTAGGCTTCAAGAATCCCGCGGTCGAACGCGGCCAGGGCATCCACGGGGGTCATGCCGGCACGCTCATCCCGTCGTTCGGGAAGTGCCGTTCAGCCGCTAGGCGGACAGCGGCTTGGCCGCGCGGTGCAGCCCGATCATGCCGGCGAGCAGCGACTTGGAGACCACGTCGCAATAACCCAGCTCGCGCAGCACCTGCGACAACTCGTCGGCGGAATAGAACATCTCGAGCGCCTCGATGAAATATTTCTTGGCGTTCAGCGCCGCCATGCCGCTGCCGAAGAGCAGGCCGGTGATGGCCAGGCTGCCGCGCAGATAGGCGTAGTAGAGCTTCTCGACGACGGGGTTGCCCGGCCGCAGCATGTCGCAATGATGGAAGCGGCCGCCCGGCTTGAGCACGCGGTGGATCTCGGAGAACAGGTCGCGCACGCGCAGGTGGCGCGAGGCCCATTGCAGCGTGACCACGTCGAAATGATTGTCGGGGAAGGGCAGCACATGCACGTCGCCGATGGTGCTGCCAATCTCCAGGCCATGCGCCTGCGCGCGCTGCCGGCCGACTTCCTGCATCGCCGCGCTGCGATCCATGGCATGGACATCGAGCGTGGGCTCGCGCTTCAGCAACGCGATGCCGACGGCATTGGTGCCGGCGCAGACGTCGAGCACCCGCTGGCCGGGACGCAACTCGATGAGGGACATGAAATTGCGCAGGAACCAGTTCCACAGGCCGAAGCTGGCGATGTGGTTGGCGCGGTCGTAGTAGGGAGCGACATCGACGAAAACGTCGTGCAACTCCTCTTTCCAGACGGCGCCGAAACGCTGCGCGCGCAGCTGTTCGCGGATGGCGAGCGGCGGGGGGCTCATGGCGGTCGCGTCGGAGCGGTCGCGATTATTTCGGAATGTCCTGCGCCTTCGAGCCATCCCTGGCCGGCGCGGGAACTTCCGCCGGCGCGGTGGCCGGCGTTTTTTGCACCGCCGCGTCCATCACGCTGCCGGAAACCGCCGGCTTGGCGTTGGCCATGTAGGCGAGCCCCAGACTGGTCATGAAGAAAATCGCGGCCAGGACACCCGTCGTGCGCGACATGAAGTTGGCGGAGCCCGAGGCGCCGAAGAGACTGCCCGAGGCACCGCTGCCGAAAGCCGCGCCCATGTCGGCGCCCTTGCCGTGCTGCAGCAGCACGAGGCCGATGACGGACACGCCGACCAGGATATGCACCGTCAGCACCAGCGGAAACAGAAAATTCATCGCATCACTCCAGTTCAGGCCGCGGCGCCGATGGCCAGGAAATCGGCCGCCACCAGCGCGGCGCCGCCGATCAGGCCGCCGTCGATGTCGGGCTGCGCCATCAGCTCTCTGGCGTTGCTCGGCTTCATGCTGCCGCCGTAAAGAATTTGCAGGCCGGCGGCGACATGGGCATCGACCGCGGCGACGCGCGCGCGGATCAGCGCATGCACTTCCTGCGCCTGCTCGGGGCTGGCGGTCTTGCCGGTGCCGATGGCCCAGACCGGCTCGTAGGCCACCACCGACTTGGCCAGCCCGGCGGCGCCGATGCAACTGACCACCGCGTCCAGCTGGCGGGTAACGACGGCGGCGGTGATGTTGCCCTCGCGCTCGGCCAGGGTTTCGCCGACGCAGATGATGGGGATCAGGCCGGACTTGATCGCGGCGTCGGCCTTGGCGGCGACGAGCTCATCGGTCTCGCCGTGGTAAGCGCGGCGCTCGGAATGGCCGACGATGGCGTAGCGGCATTCGAAATCCTTGAGCATGGTCGCGCTGACTTCGCCGGTGTAGGCGCCCTGGGCGTGGCGGGAAACATCCTGCGCGCCCCAGGCGATGGGCGTACCGGCCAGCGCGCTGCGCGCCTGGGCCAGGTAGGGGAACGGCACGCAGACGGCCATGGCGGCCCTGGAACCGGCCGCGCCCGCCTTGAGAGCGTTGAGCAGGGTCTGGTTGGCGGCGATATCGCCATGCATTTTCCAGTTGCCGGCGACGAGTTTGGTTCGGGCCATGTCTCTTTGTCTGTCAGGGTTTTGAAGGGGGCGGATTATACCGGCGCCAGGCAGGGCGGGTCAATTTCAACGCCGGGTCCGCAAAAAGTCGGCTCCGGCGGCACGGCGACTGCATCCGCCACGTGTCGCCGCTCGACAAACAGGCTGTTGCCGGCAATTTTCTTCGCCTCTTTCTTTGCCACCGCCGCTGCCGCGGAAACCTGGTGGTGGGCGGAAAAGCGCGCGGACTCGACATGAAACGCGCCCAGCGACAGGCTCGCCAGCGGCACGAAAACCCGCTTGCCCTCCCGGTTCTCGGCGAAATAGCCGCCCCGCCGGCGATCCTCGGCGCTGAAGAAATGGCTGGAGACATGCTTGAATTCATCGAGGATGCGATGGCAACTGTCTTCCCAGCCGGCGCCCGCGAACAGCACCATGAAATCGTCGCCGCCGATATGGCCGATGAAATCGGTTTCCGCGTCGCAGTGGGCGCGCAGCGTGTCGGCCAGGGCGCGGATCATTTCGTCGCCGCGCGAATAGCCATAGATATCGTTGAACGGTTTGAAGTGGTCGAGGTCGCAATAGCAGGCCATGAATCCATCGCTCCTTTCCAGCCATTCGCCGATGCAATCGTTCAGCGGCAGGTTGCCGGGCAGCCCGGTCAGCGGATTGGTGTGGCGCGCCGCCTCGATCTGCAACCGGGTGATGTCGCGCACGACATCGTGGCCGCTGCCGTAGCCGCGATAGCGCCCCGCCTCGACCACGATGAAGCCTTCCGCCAGATGGCGCGGATCGGCCTCGGCCAGCATGAAGCTCAGATCCTGCAGGCGGGTGGCGGCCTCGACCAGCAAGGGCTGCGGGTCCATCACCACCGCGCACGGCTTCTTGCCGTAGAGCTCGCGCCGGAACGGCCGGGCATAGCGGTCGATCAGGTTCGCGCGACTGATCAGGCCCACCGGCCGCCCCTCGTGCAGCACGGGCAAACTGTGGAGGCCGGGGTGCGACTCGAATATCGCGTAGACGGCTGCCGTCGTCGCGCTGCGCTCCACCACCGGCACGTCGCGAATCATGTCCAGGGCCGTGGGCGACTTGCGGCCTGTCGCCATGACGGCCGCCCCCGGTCGCGATTTGTGGCCGCCCGCCTCGATGCTTCCATGCAGATCGGCCAGCACCTCGTCCGTCAGAGTTGACGCCGGCGCCGCACACGGCCGCGCAAAGGCATAGCCCTGGCCCAGGGCTATGCCGGCGGCCACCACCGCCGCCATCTCGCCGGTGGTCTCGACCCCCTCCGCGATCACCGTGCAGCCGACACTCATCGCGATTTCCTGGATCGAGCGCAGAAACTGGCGCTTGACGCCGTCGCCATCCACGCCATCCACGAAGTGACGGTCGATCTTGACGAATTCGGGGCGCAATTCCGACCACAGCCGCAGGCTGGAAAAACCCTGACCGAGGTCGTCGATGGCGATGGAGAACCCCATCTCGCGGTAATGGCGCACGGCCTCGCGCATCAGATCGAAGTCGAAGGTCGGCTGATTTTCGGTCAGCTCGATGACGATGCGCGCCGGGTCGATGCCGATTTCGCGGATGTAATCGAGGGTTCGCCCCGAACGCGACATCGGCTGCAGCAGACATTCGGGACTGACGTTGAGGAACAGCCGGCCCGGCAGGGCCAGTTGCCAATAGCGTTCCAGGGTCACCTGCCGCGCCAGATGTTCGACATCTTGGCGCAAGCCGAGGGCATCGGCCGCGCTGAAGAGTTCCAGGGGTGAATGCAGGGGGCTGGCGGCAGGCCCACGAATCAGGCCCTCGAAGCCATGGATACGCCCCTGCGCCATATCGACAATGGGCTGAAACAGCGGCGTCAGCTGTCGCTCGTCGATGATCTGCCGCACGTGTTCGGCGAGGACGGCGTTTTCAGCGGACGCCGGCGGAACTTCGGCGATCCGGTCCCGACGCCCGTTGAGGCTGAGGTAATGCTGCCGCCGCAGGTGAAAAGAAAGACTGCTGGTGCTCATCATCGCCAATCACCGTGAGCGTGCATCAAGGGAGCGTCAGACTAGTGGGAGGTTGTGAATCTGTGATGACAGGGCCATCCTTCCCGTCGCGGCAATGCCTGTGTAACATTGGCGGGTCATGATGGTTGGCTTTATCGGGGAAACGAGCATGGACCTGATTCTCTGGCGTCACGCCGAGACCGAGGAAGCGAAGATCGGCATGAGCGACATGAAGCGCCGCCTGACGCCGCGCGGCGAGAAACAGGCGCGACATTATTCGTGGAGCGTCGCCGGCAGGCGATAGACGCGACCATCGACGAGGCGAGCATTGGCAACCCCGCCATGCGCAAACGCTTGAGTGAATTGCAAGCTGAAATCGAGGGTCTGCGTGCCGTGGCCGGAACTCCACGAGGAGCACTCTAATGGCATTCTCTCGCTGCTTGGGGATCGAATCGAAGCCCTCCAGGCGGTAACAGACAAATTGCGGCGCGCTGCAGCAGACAGCAAGCGGTGACATGGCTTGACGCCTCACCTCTCCATTTCCGGCAACAATCACCTGCAATCGGCCCCTGCTTCAACTACCAAACAGGATGCAACCCATGATGACACAGCGCATTTCGACCCGACTCTGGCTGATGGCGGGCCTGTCTTTCGTCCTGTTCTTCACCGCCGTGGGTGCCGCTCTGTATGGCATGAAAAGCGCGGAGAATGCCCTGAAAACGGTCTATGAAGACCGCGCCGTGCCGCTGGGGCAACTCGCCGGCCTGAGAGATATCGTGCGCGAAAACCGTACAGACATATTCAGGGCGCTCCAGCACGACCCGAAAGTGCCCACATCCGGCCTGCACGATCATCCCATCGGCAAGCATTGGGAAGCCATCGAGCAGCGGTGGGCCGAGGGCGACGTATTGTGGAAGGCCTACATGGCCACCTATCTCACCGATGAGGAAAAGGTGCTCGCGGCCAGCGTCGAACAAACGCGCATTGCCTGGGTCGCGCGCCTGAAAGAGACAATTGCCGCCCTCAAGGCCGGCGATTTCGGCATGCCGGTGCTGGCCGCGTTTCTCAAGGCCGGGAGCACGGAAGGCGAGGCCGCCATTACCGCGCTCAACAAGCTGATGGAGTATCAGTTGCAGGTGGCAAAGAGCGAATACGAGGCCGCCACGACCCGCTACCGGCACAATCAGATCTTCTTCGCCCTGCTCGCCGTGTTCGGCATGGCGGGGCAGCTAGGAATGGCGTTCTTCACCATTCGTCGCATCGACGGTGGCTTGCAGGCGGCGGGCGAGGCGGCGCAGGCCATCGCCGCCGGCGATCTCACGCGCCCCCTGCCGCCGCCCGGGCAGGACGAGATCGGCACGCTAATGGGTCACGTGAGCGCGATGCGCGATAACCTGAGCGATCTGGTCGGCGCGTTGCGCCGCAATGTCGAGGCGCTCAACCGATCCGCCGGAGAACTGACGCAATCGGCGGCCACCAGCCGGCAGGCCGGCGAAGTTCAGTCCGAGGCCGCCGCCAGCATGGCGGCGGCGGTGGAGGAGATGAGCGTTTCCATCGACCAGGTGGGGGAACACGCCCGCGAGGCGCACAGCGTGACGGCGGCATCGGACAGCCAGGCGCGCGAGGGCAGCGACATCATCCATGATGCCGCGAGTGAAATGGATCACATAGCCACTTCGATCAATGCGCTCGCCACGACCATCCACGAACTCGATGCGCTCTCCGGGCAGATTTCAAGCATCGTCAGCGCCATCCGGGAAGTCGCCGACCAGACCAATCTGCTCGCCCTCAATGCCGCCATCGAGGCGGCGCGTGCCGGCGAACAGGGACGCGGTTTCGCCGTGGTGGCCGACGAGGTCAGAAAGTTGGCCGAGCGCACGGGCGGTGCGACAAAGGAGATCGCCGGCATGATCGGCAAGATACAGGAGGGCACGCGGCGCGCCGCCGTGGAAATGGCGGACGGTGTGGCGCGCGTCGCCAGCGGTGTAGCCTTGGCCGGCAAGGCAGGCCAGTCGGTCATCGTCATCCGCGAGAGCGCCGAACGGGCATCGCGCGCTGTAGACGACATCAATCTCGCGCTCAGGGAACAGTCGGTCGCCGCGCGCGAGATCGCCCGCCGCGTCGAGGGCGTTGCCCTGGGCGCGGAAGAAAACAGCGCGGCGGTCGCCCAGACTGCCGCCGAGGCCCAACGCCTCGAAACCCTGGCGCATGAACTGGATCGACTCTCCGCGCGCTTTCGCGTGGCGTGATGCAACCGAAAGGAGACGTGATGAACAAACGTAAAGCCGGGCAACCGGAAAGTTTTGGCGAAGGAGCGGAACCATGGATCTGATTCTCTGGCGTCACGCCGAGGCCGAGGAAGCGAAGATCGGCATGAGCGACATGAAGCGCCGCCTGACGCCGCGCGGCGAGAAACAGGCGCGCACGGTCGGCCGCTGGCTGCGCCAGCACCTGCCCAAGAGTACGCGCATCCTGGTCAGCCCGGCCATGCGCACCCAGCAGACCGTGCTGCCGCTGGAACTGCCCTACGACACCGACGAGCACATCGGCCCGCAGGCCAGCCCGGCCGATCTGATCAAGGCCGCCGGCTGGCCGAATCTGCCCGCCGCCGTGCTCATCGTCGGCCACCAGCCGACGCTGGGCGCGCTGGCCTCGCTGCTGGTGTGCGGCAAGGAAGGCGATTTCTCGATCCGCAAGGGCGCCGTGTGGTGGGTCAGCCGCAAGAACAAGCCCGGCGACGACGACACCTTCCTGCGCGCGGTGATCGGCCCCGACCTGCTGTAAAAAAGTCGGCGCTGGCGGAACGGCGTCCCGCCAGCGCCGACTTTTCGCGTCGCTTCAGCCGAAGCGCCCGGTAATGTAATCCTCGGTCTGCTTCTTCTGCGGCTTGATGAAGACCTGGTCGGTCACGCCGAACTCGATCATCTCGCCCAGATACATGTAGGCGGTGAAGTCGGAAATCCGCGCCGCCTGCTGCATGTTGTGGGTGACGATGAGGATGGTCACGCGCTCCTTCAGTTCCGTCACCAGTTCCTCGATGCTCGCGGTGGCGATCGGGTCGAGCGCCGAGGTCGGCTCGTCGAAGAGGATGATCTCGGGCTCGGAGGCCAGCGCCCGGGCGATGCACAGGCGCTGCTGCTGCCCGCCGGAGAGGTTGGCGCCGAGGTCCTTGAGGCGGTGCGAGACTTCGTCCCACAGCGCGGAGGCCTTCAACGCCTTCTCGACGCGGTCGTCGAGCTCCGACTTGGCCTTGACGCCGCGCACGCGCAGGCTGTAGGCGACGTTCTCGTACACCGACTTGGGGAAGGGGTTGGGCTTCTGGAACACCATGGAGATGCGCATGCGCACCTCGATCGGGTCGACGTCCTTGCCCAGCAGGTTGGTGTCATCCGGATGCATGATGATCTCGCCCTCGTAGCGGTTGCCCGGGTAAAGGTCGTGCATGCGGTTGAACGAGCGCAGCAGTGTCGACTTGCCGCAACCGGAGGGGCCGATCAGCGAGGTCACCTGCTTTTCGTAGATGGGCAGGTTGACGTTCTTCAGAGCCTGGAAGGCGCCATAGTGGAAGTTGAGGTTCTTGCACTCGGCCTTGGCTTTCAGGTTCTGCTCGGCGGCAAATGTCGCGGGAGTATTCATAGCGGAGGTCACCATTTGATGTTCTTGCGCAGCCGATAGCGCAGCCAGATCGCCGTGCCGTTCATGGCCAGCGTCATCAGCACCAGCACGAAGCCGGCGGCGGCGGCATTGACCTGAAAGGCGGCCTCGGGACGGGATGTCCAGTTGAACATCTGGATCGGCATGACGGTAAAGGGCGCGAACAGCCAGTCGAAGAGGCCGGCCGGCGGCTCGCCGGTATAGGGCAGCGACGGCAGGAAGGCGATGAAGGTCAGCGCGCCGATGGTGATGATGGGCGCCGTCTCGCCGATGGCGCGCGCCATGCCGATGATGACGCCGGTAAGGATGCCGGCGGAGGAATACGGCAGGATGTGGTCGGACACCGTCTGCCAGGTGGTCGCGCCGCAGGCGTAGGAGGCCTCGCGGATTTCCTGCGGGATGGAACGGATCGCCTCGCGCGTGGCGACGATCACCACCGGCAGGATCAAGAGCGCCAGCGTCAGGCCCGCCGAAAGGATGCTCTGGCCGAAGCCGAACTCGTAGACGAACAGGCCCAGCGCCAGCAGGCCATAGACGATGGAGGGCACGCCGGCGAGATTGGTGATGTTGATCTCGATGATGTCGGTCACCCAGTTCTTCGGCGCGTACTCCTCGAGATAGACGCCGGCCGCGATGCCCAGCGGCACGGCGGCCGACGCGGTGACGATCATCACCAGCACCGTGCCGACCCAGGCCGAGAGAATGCCGGCATTTTCCGCGCGACGCGAGGGGAAGTGGGTGAAGAAATCGGCGTCGAGGCGACCCATGCCCTGGATCGCCATATCGACGAACAGGGCCAGAAAGGTCAGCACGCCGACCATCAGGGCGAGGATGCCGAGCACGCCGAAAAAGGCGTCCCAGCGCTTGGCGCGGGCGATGAGCGCCCTGATGGCCTGGATGTCCTGTGGCTGCATTTCAGTAGACTTCCCGGTATTTCTTGCGCAGGTAATAGCCGAGCAGGTTGAAACTCAGCGTCATCAACATCAGCGTAAGACCGGCGGCGAAGATGGTCTGGTAGCCGATGGAGCCATGCGGCAGGTCGCCCAGCGCCACCTGCACGATGAAGGAGGTGATGGTGGCGCCCGAATCGGCCGGGTTGAAGGTCAGGTTGGGCTGCATGCCGGCGGCCACCGCGAGGATCATGGTCTCGCCCACGGCGCGGGAGATGCCGAGGATGTAGGCCGAGGCGATGCCCGAGGTGGCCGCCGGCATCACCACGCGCAGCGCCGTCTGCAGGCGCGTCGCGCCCATGGCGTAGGAGCCCTCGCGCAGCGCCATCGGCACGGCGCGCATGGCATCCTCGGACAGCGAGGCGACGTAGGGAATAATCATGATGCCCATCACCAGGCCGGCCGAGAGCAGGTTGAAGCCCGGCAGGTCAGGGTAGATCTTCTGCAACAGCGGCGTCAGGAAGACCAGGGCGAAATAGCCATAGACGATGGTCGGCACGCCACCGAGCAGTTCAAGAAATGGCTTGGCGATCTCGCGCACCGTGAAGGGTGCGAATTCGGAAAGATAGATGGCGATGACGGTGCCCAGCGGAATCGCAACGAGAAGCGCCACGGCGGAACTGGTGATGGTGCCGGAGAGCAGCACCATGATGCCGTAATGGGCGTCGTCGAACAGCGGCGTCCATTGGGTATCGAACAGGAAATCCGTGAGCGGCACCGTCTCGAAGAATATCCACGATTCCTTGACCAGGATGTAGACGATCGCGACCGTCGTGAACACCGAAATCATCGCGGCCCCGAACAGCAGGAACTCGATCACGCGCTCCTTCATGTGGCGCGAGGCCTTCTTGCGCAGGCGATCGCTCACATTCGCGGTGGGCATTACGTGTGGAACGGTCACGGTGGCACTCATGATCCGGATCGGAAGGATGTGAACAATAAGGCCGCACACAGGCGGCCGGCAAGGGGTATCGCGGAGAAACCCGCCCGGGCTTCCCCGGGCAGGCCCCCACGAATATGGCGATTAAGCCTCCGCCGGGCCGCCCCAAGGAGGCGTGCGCCCCCCCGTGGGGGGCAGCGAGCCGACTTTGCGAGCGTGGGGGGCCATGATCATTCCTTGGTTTCGCGCTTGACCAGCTCGTCGATCTTGACGCCGACCTCGGGCACGCCGCCGAACACGGTGCCGAGTTTCATCTTGTTCACATGCTCGGAGTTGACCTCGTAGATCTTGGCCGGCAGCGCCACGTATTTCACTTCCTTGGTCAGCTTGGCGCCGTGCTTCATGTAGAAATGCACGAACTCCTTGACTTCCGGCTTCTCCAGCGACTTGGCATTGACGTAGATGAAGATCGGGCGCGCCAGCGGTTGATAGCTGCCGTCCTCGACCACCTTGGCGGAAGGCGTCACGAACTCCTTGCCGTTCCAGATGGCGGCGGCCTTCAGCTTCTTCGCGTTCTCGATGTAGTAGGCATAGCCGAAGTAGCCGATGCCGCCCTTGTCGCGCGACACGCCCTGCACCAGGACATTGTCGTCCTCGGAGGCGGTGTAGTCGCCGCGCGAAGCCTTGGCCTTGCCGGTGATGGCCTCGGTGAAGTACTCGAAGGTGCCCGAATCGGCGCCCGGGCCATAGAGCTTGAGCGGCAGGTCGGGGAAACTCGGATCGACCTGCTTCCAGTTGGTGATCTTGCCCTGGGCGGCCGGTTCCCACATGGCCTTGAGCTGTTCCGGCTTCAGGTTGGTGGCGAAGGTGTTGCTCGGGTGGAGCACGACGGTCAGCGCGTCGAAGGCGACGGGTAGCTCGACGTAATTGATGCCGGCGGCCTTGCAGGCTTCCATTTCCTTCTTGACGATCGGACGCGACGCGTCGGAGATGTCGGTCTCGCCGCGGCAGAATTTCTTGAAGCCGCCGCCCGTGCCCGAAATTCCCACGGTGACCTTGACGGCGCCCTTCTTGAACTTCTGGAACTCTTCGGCAACAGCCTCGGTGATCGGATACACGGTGGAGGAACCGTCGATCTTGATGATGGCATCGGCATGCGCGGCGCCGGCGCCAACGGCCGCGACCAGCGCAGCAATCATTTTCACGCGAATATTCATTGAGTTATCTCCTGAAGTGAGGAAAAGAATTTTTCAACGAGCGGAGTCTAGGCAGGCATTGTTACGCCTTCGTGACAGGGCGTAACAATTCGCGGCAGCGCAGCATCCGTCGCGTTTCACGACAATATTTTGCGTACCGACCTGTCACACCGACGCAACAATCGGCAGGCATGGTGCGCACCATGCTCACCCCCACCCGCCGCACCCGTTTCCTGCGCGTCCTGATGATTTCGGACGTCTACTTTCCCCGCATCAACGGCGTGTCGACCTCGATCGAGACTTTCCGCGCCGATCTGGTCGCCGAGGGCATCCAGGTGCGGCTGATCGCGCCCGACTATCCCGAGCGGCACGATACCCCCGCCACCTGGCGCGTGCCCTCGCGCCGCATCCCCTTCGACCCCGAAGACCGGCTGATGCACTGGCAACCGCTGAAGCACACCGCGAACCACCTCGCCACCGAAGGCATCGACCTGATCCATGTGCAGACGCCCTTCGCCGCCCACTACGCCGGCACGCGAACGGCCCGCCGCCATAAGGTGCCGGTACTCGCCACCTACCACACCCATTTCGAGGAATACATCGCCCATTACCTGCCGGCGCTGCCGCGGCCATGGCTCAGGGCGGCGGCGCGACGCATCGCCACCGGTCAATGCAACGACCTCAATGCCGTCGTCGTGCCCTCGCGCGCCATGCACGACACCCTCACCGGCTACGGCGTGACGGCGCCCCTGCACGTTCTGCCCACCGGCATTCCGGTGCACAGCTTCGCCAGCGGCAACGGCGTGGCATTCCGCAGCCGCCATGGCATCCCCACCGAACGCCCGGTCGCACTCTTCGTCGGTCGCGTCGCCCACGAGAAGAACATTACCTTCCTCATCGACGCCATGATCACGGCCGTCAAGATCCAGCCCAACCTGCTGCTGGTCATTGCTGGCGAGGGCCCCGCCCTGCCCACCCTGCGCCGCCAGGCCACGGCTGCCGGGCTCGACGGCAATGTGCGATTCGTCGGCTACCTCGATCGACAGACGGAACTACCTGACTGCTACGCCGCGGCCGACGTCTTCGCCTTCGCCTCGCGCACCGAAACCCAGGGCCTGGTGCTGCTCGAAGCCATGGCCGCCGGCCTGCCCGTCTTCGCCCTGGCCGAGATGGGCACGCGCGACATCCTCGACGCGGAGCGCGGCGCCGTCATCGCGCCGAACGACCCGGTCGCCTTCGGCAACGGTCTTGCGATAATGATCGGCAATCGCTATCAACTCGATACGCTGTCAGCCGAGGCGCGCGACCACGCGCTGGAATGGGCCGCGCCGGCCAGGGCACGCCAGCTCGCCGGCCTCTATCGCTCGCTGGTAGCATCGACAACATGAATGCACCCGAGTCCCCGCCAACGCCGGCCCCGAGCCACGAAAGCCCATTCAAGGGCAAAACCGGCCTCACCCGTGTCTGGAACGCCCTGTTCTACTCGGTCGCCGGCCTCAAGGCCGCCTATCGCCACGAGGATGCCTTCCGCCAGGAAGCCTGGCTGGCGCTGCTGCTGATCCCGCTGGCCCTGTGGCTTCCGGCCAGCGGCATCGGCCATGCACTGATGATCGGCGCCGTGCTGCTGGTGCTGGTGGTCGAACTCGTCAACTCCGCCATCGAAGCCGCCGTAGACCGCATCTCGCTCGACCACCACCGCTTGGCCAAGCGCGCCAAGGACATCGGCAGCGCCGCAGTGCTGCTCGCCCTCATCAACGTGGCGGCGGTATGGGGGCTGGTGCTGTTCGGCTAGAAACCGCGCCCGACGCCGTCCCGCCAGCGCCGACTTTTTTCAATGACCGCTGACGGGAAGTATGGTTGGCGGGTCACGCCCCGAAGCTGCCCCTACCCTTCTCGAGACTCTAATGTCGGGTTACTGGAGTAGATCCGACGTTTCACTGTGGCGGGAGTTCATCGCAAGTTTGGCCAAACCGACCGTCGCGGTCATCGAGAAGTGGCCTTTTTCAAAAGAGGATACTGAGCCAGTCTTTGTTGAATACGTCTCGCACTCCACAATTCAACACCGCGACCTAATTCTACTTTGTCAGATTGAATTTCAATCAAGTGCCGCTGCCATCCGATATAATGCAACGCATTGTTTCTCATGTAGTTTATTACTGAGTTGACGAATACGATGTCGACTCAAATACCCGCATAGCATTACCGCGCTGGTCGCTGCCGCGCTCGCGCACTTCGATTCCCGCTTCGCGCCGTACCTCCCCTGCTTCCAGAGTCTCACCCGCTCGGTCGAAGACTCGGCGCGCCTCTATTTGCACGGCCTGTTCCAGTGCCGCCGGCGCAACATGGAGAACATTCACCCGCCTGGCCATCAAGTGTCCCCGCTGCGGGACACTGAACATACTGAAGGCCCAGAGCCTAAAACCCGAACGCCATCGAGCGTCTATCCGAAAGGAAACGACCGATGGCACGCAACAGCAAGACGCTTCAACGGCGCGCGTTGATCTCCTCTTCCAGCGCCCGCAGGCTGCCCAGAATCTCGACAAAGGCCGGCACCGTGCCGAAGATCATGTTCGTCATGGCCCGGTAATCGGCCTCCACCGCCGCCAGCACGGCCCTATCCGGTACCAAGCACAAACTGCCGGGCACCGCCAGATCGTAGCGCGCCCAGCCGCGCGGATAAAAGCGCTGCTTGAACGCCACCACCTCCGCGAGAAGTTCCAGATTCGCCAAGGCCGCATCCTTGACCGGCGCGGCAGCCATCCGCGCCAGATCGTAATAGTGCCGCGAGTAGCGCGACGGCTGCGGATTGCCTTTGGGCCGATGCGCCTCGTGATGCAGGATCGTCGCCTTCTCCCAGAAAGTTCGCTCTGCCTTGATCACACGCACCGCGCATTCCCGCCGCGCGAACACTTGCGGAAACTGCTCGGCGGCATAGCTGCCGATCATTTTTTCCTCATGCGGTAGCCAAGCCGCCAAAGGCCCAATCTCCAGCCGCAACTCAGGGCGCAGGTAGCGGTCGGGAAAGGATGCCGGATAGCGAACTTCGATCACATGCGGATCATCCAGTGCAATAGCGCACTGGCACAGCTCGCCGAGCGCGCCCGCGATGCGCGTCAGCAAATCGCCACCGATAACCGCTTGCGCCTGCTCGTTGATCGCCGCGTTCAGCTTCTCCTGCCTGGCCTTGGAGCGCTCGGCCAGCGGGTCCTCATTTCCCAAACCCGAACTGAGCATGCGCCAATCCAGAATCAGGTCGATGTCCTCGGAAAAACACTCGATCAGCCGATAGGCTTTCGACAAACTGGTGCCACCCTTGAACATCAGCAGCCGCGCCAGCTCCGCATCGGCAAACAGGCGATCCAGCACCCAGGTCACCCAGAAATCCTTTTCCGCCACCGCCGGCGTCGTCTTCATCCGGGCGGCGGTTTCCGCAAACAGCGCCGAACGCTCGGCGGCCGGCAAGCGCGCAACGCGATCCATCAGGCGCGCTCCTCACAAATCTGCTTGATGATTTCGTAAATCCAGCCCGCCACCCTGCGCGTATCGCGCAGCAGGCGCTCACGTAACTTCGGTAACTTCGGGTCAAGCCACTGGCGCAGCTTTTCGACCACGGCGCCGTCGACATGCTCCTTGCCCAGCGCCTTGATGGCCGGCACCAGCAAGCCGCTCTCGCGCAAGGCAAAGCCGGTGTCCTTCAAGGCGGCCTTGCGAAAAGCCAATTCCTGCTCGCCAATCGCGTAACGCCGGCTGGGGCCATCGGAAAGGTAAAGCCATTTTCCCGGCACCTGCGTCGAGAGACCCAGCAGATTCAGCGCCGTGTCGCCCGAAGCTTGAATGCGCCAGTTGAACTTGCGCGCCAGCGCCTGCGCCACCTGGTCGATGTCCGGGCTCAATTGCCCCAGCAACTCGCTATGGCGCGGGTAGTCATACACCCCCAGGCAAACCCGGCGTATCGTCCCCGCCTTCGTCAGGGCAGAGAGCGCCTTATGGATGTTGGCTTCACCAAAATCGGCGACAAAATCAGTCTTGGAAAAGGCCCAACCCCTACCGCGCCCGTAGATGCGTGAAAGTATTTTTTGTTCAATAGGTTGCATTAAAGTATCAGAGAGTATTTTTTCATGGAAAGAGCATTGTTTTCCGGAAAAATAACACGCCTAGAATTGGAGCGCCAGAGAAACCTTTGGATGGTAATGAACAACCCGTCATTGCCTGCTATGATCGCATCGCTTACGGCGCAAGCCGTCCGTCGAACGGGGGCAACCCTGGCGACACAACCTGCCGAATCGGAGCAACGACCGAGCAGCCCAGCGGCCACCATCGAGTGGCCGTTGTCATTTCTGCGCTATCTAAAGTGGTCCCCATGGTCAAGACAATAATTCGCTTGGTTTAAGCTGTACATTCGACTGCGCTCGCAGCTGGACGGCGCTGCCCCGGTTTTGCCGTTGATTGGGTTGTTGCCGTTGTTTTTGATCTTGCTGTTGCGGGGGAGGAAACGCCTGTGGAGCGTAGCGGAACAGGGGGTTCCTCCCCCGCGCCGCCGAACTTATCCACGATCATCGCGCCGCCTCCTTTTCCAGTTCGATACACGACATCGGGCGTCTCATCGCCCAGCGACTGGTGCGGACGCTCGCCGTTGTAGAAGGCGAAATACTCGGCCAGGCCAACCATCAACTCGCCCATCGTGGCATAACCTTTCAGATACACGTCCTCGTACTTGACGTTGCGCCAGAGCCGCTCGACAAAGATATTGTCGAACACGCGCCCCCGTCCGTCCATGCTGATGACAATGCCTTCGCGTTCCAGGACACGGGTGAATGCCACGCTGGTGAATTGCGAGCCTTGGTCGCTGTTGAAGATTTCCGGCCTGCCGTGAATGCGCAAGGCATCCTCCAGACAATCGACACAGAACACCGCTTCCATGCTGTTGCTGATCCGCCAGCTGAGCACCCGGCGCGAGTACCAGTCGATGATCGCGACCAGATACACAAAGCCTCGCGGCAACCGGATGTAGGTGATGTCCGTGCTCCAGACCTGGTTGGGCCTGACTACCGGTACCCCACGCAGGAGGTAGGGATAGACCTTGTGCTCCGGGTGCGGGCGGCTGGTGTCGGGTCCCGGCGCCATGCCGGCCAGCCCCGTCAGCCGCATCAGCCGTTGTACCCGCTTGCGATTGACGGCGTGGCCCACGGTCTTGAGATAGACCACCATCCTGCGGGTGCCATAGAACGGATGCCGCGTGTACTCCTCGTCGATCAGCCGACCGAGCAGCAGGTCGAGTTCATCGACCAGGTCGGGCGCCTTCTGCGCATAGAACGTGGCGCGGGATACTCCCGCCAGATCGCATTGCTGAACCACCGCCACCAAATCCCCTGGGGCGATCCATCCTTGCCGGATCATGGCAGGCTGATCCCGGACTTTTTTTTGAGCCAGTCGAGTTCCACCTTCAGCTTGCCCATCTCGCTGTACAGCAGCTCCGGTTCTTGATGTGCGGCCATCGGCTTCGGGCCTCGCTTGCCTTCAAACAGCGTCTTGGCTTGCTCCTGAATTTCCTTCTTCCACTGCCCAACCTGCACCGGATGTACGCCGTACTCCTGGCCAATCTCGTTGATCGTCTTTACCCCTCGCAACGCCTCCAGACCAACCTTGGCCTTGAACTCGGGGGCGTGAAACTTCCGCTTCCTTGGCTCACTCATTACGCATATCCTCATCTGATAGCGTACGGCTTAAACCGCTGTCTCAAAAACGGGGACCACTTTAGAATGCGCGCCCGCGCCAATGTCCGCGCACCATGCTTGCCCTTGCCAATCAGCCCCAGCAGGTGCTCGCGCTCCGCATCCGTCAAATCAACCCGGTACTTGATCTTCATGTCAGCCTCCCGCCACGAAAGGCTCCAGCGCATGGCTTGCCATCCATCACCATTCACCG